>CP046107.1:964494-1285992 GCA_016864895.1 Neisseriaceae bacterium
TTGACTTGCTCCTTGCACAACTACATGAAAGTTCTCATAATCCAAAAAATCTAAATTAATATGTTCTGGTATTTGTAAATTTGCTACATAACGATTTCTATCAATTTGATTTCGATAGTTAAATATTAAAGAAAATAGTTGCCGATTTTTCCAAATTACATTGTCTTTTTCTTGAATATGATAATGATGTGTATAAAATTTTACTGCTATTTTTTCACGTATACAATCTTTATTAAATCCATGTATTGGTGCTTTTGCTAAGCTGGCGATTATAGCACTTTTGATAAGTCCCTGACTATCAATAACTAGATCATACTTTTCTCCTACTAAAAATTCTCTAATTTCTCTCATTGTGTTCCATGTTTTTAAGGACCATAATTTTTGACGATATTCTCGCCAAGAAAAGGTAATTACTTTATGAATAAAAGGATGTAATTTAGGAATATTTACAAAAGACTCTTCACAAATCCAATGTAGTTCAATATCTGATCTATATTTTGCTAAATCCTCAATTGAGTATAAAGTATGAATCAAATCCCCCATACTGGAAGTTTTTACTAATAGAACCTTCATAACGTAGAGATTAATTGATAATTGTAAATTTATAAGAATATACTATTTATTACTTCAAAACAAATTTTACTATCTTAATGTACTCCTATTTAAACCAAGTTAATTCTCTCTTGTACATATTTTGTAAAACTTATTCCTTTAAAATTGAATAAAAGTTTAAAAAAGTATATTTATAGGTAATAATCTAATTGTAATTTATCTGAAAAAATCTTATTTCTTGATCATTATTACCAAAAAAAAAATTAAAGATTTTAAATATGTATTTAATGAAAAAATATGTTAATAGAAATAATATATATTTTTATACATATATAATTTAGTAATAGTATTAGATTTGAATATTTTTGTTAATATAAAAAATATTTAATATAATTTAATGAATTGTATCTGTTTATACTTGTGCATAAGTGATGAAAAACTTGTTAAAAAAAAATAATAATTTTTTTTTTTTTATTTTTCCTGTGTATAAGAATATAGTTTTTAACAAGAAATATACAACTTTATTAAAAAAATAATATTGTTAAATCAATGGATTATTAAATGTTACAGAGAACATTAAAGAAAGAACTTACTATAACTGGTGTAGGTTTACATTCAGAATACTGGAAGTTTTTACTAATAGAATCTTCATAACGTATGAGATTACTTGAAATTAAATATAATTGTAAATTTATAAGAATATACTATTTATTACTTCAAAACAAATTTTACTATCTTAATGTACTCCTATTTAAACCAAGTTAATTCTCTCTTGTACATATTTTGTAAAATTTATTCCTTTAAAATTGAATAAAAGTTTAAAAAAGTATATTTATAGGTAATAGTTATTTGGTAAAAATTATCTTGTATTTAGTAAGCTAAACTAATAAATAATAATCTAATTGTAATTTATCTGAAAAAATCTTATTTCTTGATCATTATTATCAAAAAAAATTAAAGATTTTAAATATGTATTTAATGAAAAAATATGTTAATAGAAATAATATATATTTTTATACATATATAATTTAGTAATAGTATTAGATTTGAATATTTTTGTTAATATAAAAAATATTTAATATAATTTAATGAATTGTATCTGTTTATGCTTGTGCATAAATGATGAAAAACTTGTTAAAAAAAAAATAATAATTTTTTTTTTTTATTTTTCCTGTGTATAAGAATATAGTTTTTAACAAGAAATATACAACTTTATTAAAAAAATAATATTGTTAAATCAATGGATTATTAAATGTTACAGAGAACATTAAAGAAAGAAGTTACTATAACTGGTGTAGGTTTACATTCAGGAGAAAGAGTTAGGTTATCATTAATTCCAGCAGATATTGATAAGGGGATTATGTTTCGACGAGTTGATTTACCAGAAGATCAAAACAGGATTATAAATCTAAATCCTTATCTGATTAATGATACGCGTCTTTCATCTACTATTGTTACTTCAGATGGTATTAGAATTGGAACTATAGAACATTTAATGTCAGCTTTTTGTGCTTTAGGGATTGATAATGTATTAGTTGAATTAAATGCACCAGAAATACCGATTATGGATGGCTCTAGTTTATCCTTTATTCATGTTATTACTGAAGCAGGTATTGTGGAGCAGAAAAAAGAAAAGGTTTTTCTAAAAATTAAAAAATTAATTAGTGTAGATGAGATTGAGAGAAAAGTAGAAATTATTCCTCATGATGGTTTCATTGTTAGTTTAACAATTAAATTTGATCACCCTGTTTTTAATCGTAGTAATCAGACTTTTGATATTGATTTTGTTAATGCTTCTTATATAGATGAAATTGCTAGAGCCAGGACATTTGGTTTTATGCAAGAAATTGAATTAATGCGTACTCATAATTTAGGTTTAGGAGGTAATTTAAATAATGCTATTGTGATTGATGATGAAGGTATTTTAAATCCAGAAGGTTTAAGATATCCTGATGAATTCGTTCGACATAAAGTACTGGATGCTATTGGAGATTTGTACGTTATTGGTTATCAAATTATTGGACATTTTAAAGGTTATAAATCAGGACATGCCATTAATAATAGTTTGTTACGTAAAATTTTAGAAAGTGATGATAATTATGATTTAGTCACTTTCCCTAATGATGAAAAATTACCCAGTGCTTTTCATTATCTTTAAATTATTTACCAATACAAAATTGACTGAAAATATTACCTAATAAATCATCAGAAGTGTATTCTCCAGTTATTTCATTAAGATGAAATTGAGCATTACTAAGGTGTTCTGCTAGTAAATCTAAATAAAAATAGGTTTCAATTGCAAATGTAATTTGTTGTTGAACTTTCCTTAGAGCTTCAACATGTCTGGTTCTTGCTAAAAATAAACTGTTGTCTTCTCCTATATAACCTATTTGATTTAATATTTCTTTTTTTAATAAATCGATTCCTAAATTTTTCTTAGCAGAAATTTTAATTAGAGGATCTTTATCATTAATGTATGTTACTTTGGGTAATTCATTAATTAAATCAATTTTGTTATAAATATAGATTTTTTTAATTTGTTTAGGTAGCTTATCCAAAATTTGCTGGGTTTTGTGATTTATTCCTTCTCTGGGATCTATAATAATTAGGGCAACATCAGCAATATTTAAAGAATGATAGCTTTTTTCAATACCTATATTTTCAATGATATCATCAGTTTCTCTTAAACCTGCTGTATCCATTAAATGGATAGTGATACCTTCTAAAATAATTTCTTCTTTAATAACATCTCTGGTTGTTCCTGCAATATCAGTTACAATTGCAATTTCATTTTCAGCTAAAACATTTAGTAAAGATGATTTACCTACATTAGGTGCACCAATTAAAACTAATGTAATACCTTCTCTTAAAATAGAACCTTGTTTAGCTGTAATTAAAATATTGTTTAAATTAGTTTCAATTTTAGCTAATCGATTCTTTATCTGTGCGTCTTGAAGAAAATTAATGTCTTCTTCAGGAAAATCGAGCGAACCTTCTACTAGAGTTCTAATATCAATAATCTCTTGTTTGATAATTTCAATATAATGAGAAAACTGACCTTGTAGTGAACGAGTGGCCATTTTAGCTGCACTTTCACTATTAGCTCCAATTAAATCTGCAATACTTTCAGCTTGAATTAGATCAATTTTTTCATTTAAAAAAGCACGTTTAGTAAATTCTCCTGGTAATGCTAAACGAGCACCTAGTTCAATACAACGGTTTAACAACAATTGTAAAACAATTGTTCCCCCATGAGCTTGAATTTCAATTATATCATCACCGGTAAAGCTATTGGGTGCTTTAAAATATAATAAGATACCTGTATCTATTATTTCATTATTATTGTTATAAAAGGGAGTAAAATAGGCATAACGTGGTTTTATCTCATTTATTTTACTAATATGTTTAGCTAATGTTTGTAAGTTTTTGCCAGAAATACGGATAATACCGACACCCCCCTTACCAGGAGCTGTTGCAATAGCTGCAATCGTATCTTGTTCAGAAATAAAAATCATTTATTTTTCTACTTTTAATTGTTGCCAAAGCTTAACCATTTTTTTTATTAACACAGGACTAAAGGGCTTAATAATAAAACCTGTTTTGATAATATCATTACTAACAAAGATAGATTCATTTTCAGTGTATTCTTTTTTCATTAATTTCTTAGCAGGTTCGCTACCTGGTTGGAAAGTAACAAAATCACCGTTTTTAGCTGCAATTTCAGGGTCTAAAAAATGATTAATATATAGATAAGCATTATCTGGATGTTTTACACCAATTGGAATGGCTGCTGAATCTATCCAAATAGCTGTTTTTGTTTTTGGTGCTAATACTTTTATATTAAAAGGAGCATTAGCTTCTTTAGCTGTTCTAGCTGCAATATTCAAATCACCCCCATAACCTACTACTACACATAATTCACCCCTAGCTAAATCATTAATATATCCAGAAGAATTAAAACGCTTTATATCTGATCGTACCTTTTTTAATGTTTCATAGGCTCTATTTATATCTTCAGGGTTATTTGTAGATGGATCTAAATCTAGATAACTTAAAACCAAAGGAAATACCTCAGATGGACTATCAAGTAAGCTAATACCGCAAGTTTTCAATTTTTTAGTATATTTGGGGTTAAAAACTAGATCCCATATATCTTGGGGAAGTTCTTGACCAATTCTTTTTTTAACCTGTTCTACATTAATAGCAATGGTATTAATACCTATAAAATAGGGAACAGCATAGTCATTATTAGGATCAATACGTTGCATTAATTCTAATAATTGAGGATCTATTAATTGGTAATTAGGAATTTTACTTTTATCTAATTTTTCATATGCTCCTGCTTTAATCTGGCGTTCTATGTTAGCAGAACCAGGGAAAACTAAATCATAACCTGATTGACCTGTTAAAATTTTTGCTTCTAAACTTTCGTTGCTGTCATAATAGCTATAATTGACTTTAATATTATTTTTATTGGCAAAAATTTCTACTGTTTCAGGATCCACATAATCTGACCAATTATAAATATTTAATTGATTATCCTGTTTTTTCTGAGAGTTAAAGCAAGCAGATATTAAAAATAAAAAGATTAGGTAAAAATATTTTTTGATCATAATACTGTTTCCAGTTTTTTTAGCAAAATAGAATGAATATTATTAAAACTACCATTACTCATGACTAAAATATGGTCGGTAGGTTGTATAAATTGAATAATTCTTGTAATCATCTCGTCAAAATTTTTTTCAATAACAATTTTTGATTGAATGGGCTGTAAACTTTCTTCAAATGACCAATCAATATTACTAGCATAGCAAAATATTTGATCAGCACCATTTAAAGCTTTAGGTAATAAATTTTTAATAGAACCTAACTTCATAGTGTTAGAACGAGGTTCTAATACAACGATAATACGTTGTTTATGACCAATTTTATGTCTTAATCCTTCAATTGTTGTTTGAATTGCAGTGGGATGATGAGCAAAATCATCATATATTGTGATTTTATGTACAATTCCTTTAACTTCCATACGACGTTTAACATTTTTAAATTGACATAGTGCCTCACAACTTTTTCTTACATCAATACCAATATGATGAGCAGCAATAATAGCCGCTAGAGCATTGTTTTGATTGTGTTTTCCTAATAAAGACCAATTAACAATGCCTAAACATTTATTGTTCAAATAGACTTCAAAATCAGAACCATTACCTAAATCTTTGGTATAAAAATCAGTTTTGTTTTTACTAGCAAATAAAACTGATGGCGTCCAAACACCCATTGCTAAAACTTCTTTAATATAAGGTTCATTTGCTTTATAGATAATTTTTCCATGGCTTGGGATCGTGCGAATTAGATGATGAAACTGTTTTTGTATGGCTTGAATATTTTCAAAAATATCTGCATGATCATACTCTAAATTATTAATAATTAAAGTATTAGGATGATAATGAATAAATTTTGAACGTTTGTCAAAAAAAGCAGTGTCATATTCATCTGCCTCTAAAACAAAAAATTTAGAAGATTGTTGTGGGAGTCTGGCAGATACATTAAAATTTTCAGGAACACCACCAATTAGCCAACCAGGTTTATAGTCTGCAAATTCTAAAATCCAAGTTAACATAGAGGCCGTAGTAGTTTTACCATGAGTTCCTGTAACAGCTAATACATGCAAAGGAAATAAAATATGCTCATAAAGCCATTGAGGTCCAGAGGTATAGGTTCTATTTTGATTTAAAATAGCTTCAATAATAGGCATCCCTCTTTTGGCAATATTTCCAATAACAAATACATCGGGTTTAATATTAATTTGATCTGCATCAAACCCTTCGATTACTTTTATTCCTAGTTCTTCTAACTGAGTACTCATGGGGGGATATATTTTACTGTCACAACCTGTTACTTTGTAACCTGAAGCCAAAGCTAAACGGGCGATTCCCCCCATAAATGTTCCAGAAATACCAATAATATGTATGTGTTCCATATAAAATTTTCTGTATATAAGGCTTATGAAATTTAGCTTACTTAGGCTAAATACATTACTGCACACCAGCCAAAGATTAATAATGGGATATTAAAATGGATAAAAGTAGGCAAAACGCTATCTTTTAAGTGATTGTGTTGATTATCTAAATTCAATACAGCAGTAGGCGCTAATGTTGAGTCTGAAGTAGGAGAACCAGCATCCCCCAAAATCCCTGCGGTACCTACTAAAGCTAAAATAGCCATAGGAGATAAGCCCATTTGTAGTCCAATTGGAACATAAATAGTAGATAAAATAGGAACGGTAGCAAAAGAGCTTCCAATACCTAAGGTAATAAACAAACCGGCTAATAGTAGGATTGCTACTACTACAGGAGGTGAATCAAAAATAGATAAAAAAAGTTGTACTAATGCAGGTACATCTCCTTCTACTTTAATAAAATTAGAAAAGCCTGCAGCAGTAATCATAATAAGGCCTATCATAGCCATCATTTTAAAACCTTTGTCAAATAGTTGATCAGATTGCTTTATATTTACAAATCGTCCAAGAAAAACAAGGACTATACCAACAAAGGTTCCAAATAAAAGAGAACCAGAAATAAGTTGAACCAAAAAAGTAATGGTAATAGCCACTAAGGAAATAAATACATCATAAGATGAATATTTAAATTCTTCTTGTGGTCCTTGCTGCAAAAGTTTGACAACCTCAGGATCTTGTTTATAAAATTTTGGTCGCCGGTAAGTGAAAAAAATAGAAATTAATAAACCCGTCAACATACCTAAGGCAGGAATTAACATGGCTTTGAAAACACTTAAGTTACTCGTATCAAGTTGAGCTGAAGCTAAATTTTTAAGCAATATTTCATTTAGATAAACGTTACCAAAACCAATAGGTAATAGCATATAACCAGCAACTAATCCAAAACAAATAGTACAGGTAATCATTCTACGGTCTAAATTAAGTTGATTAAATAATAATAAAAGAGGCTGAATAAAAATAAATACAAAGGCCACGTGGATAGGAATAAGAGTTTGAGACATAAGCCCAAATAGGATAATAATTGATAAAACTAAATATTTAGGATTAATGTAAATTTTTTTCTGTTCTTTTTGAATATTACTTAATAATAATTTGATGATTAGTTGCGGTAACCCAGAATAAGATAGTGCAACCGAAAACACGCCTAATAAGCCATAAGATAATGCAATGGAGGCACCGTTACTAAGTCCGTTTTCAAACGCTGACATAATGTTACTAAGGGGAACGCCACAAAAAATCCCCCCCAGTAATGCACCAAGAAATAAACTGATAACTACGTGAATGCGAAATATTAAAGATAAGATTAACATAATAGAAATCGATACGAGTGCTGTGTTCATAATATGCTTCCTTTTAAGAGTATGGGTTTATAAACTTCCCTTTTCTGCTTATTATAATGATATTGTATTGATTGTGATATAAAATTTTGATATCAATTTTTCAAATTAAAAATTAAGTAGGCATACAAGATACAATTCGTTAAAATGAATATGAATTATTGAAATATCTTGCATATTTTATCAATTGTTTAAGTGAATATACACATTATGAGTAATGTTAATGTTAAGTTAAGAATTATCAATCCTTTAATCAAAGATCATTTACCTGAATATAAAACTTCTGGTTCGGCAGGTTTGGATTTGCATGCTTGCATTACGGAAGATTTAGTTATAAGCCCTAATGAAAGTGTATTAATTCCGACTGGTTGGGCCATTTATCTTGAAGATAAAAGCTTAGCTGCTATGCTATTACCCAGATCTGGTTTGGGGCATAAACATGGAATTGTTTTAGGTAATTTGGTTGGTTTGATTGATTCTGATTATCAGGGAGAAGTAAAAATTTCAGTGTGGAATCGCTCTAATCAATCTTATGTGGTTAAACCGCTAGAAAGAATAGCTCAAATGGTTATTGTTCCTATTTTGCAAGTGCAGTTTGAGATAGTAGATGAATTTCAGGCGACTGATAGAGGTGATTTAGGCTTTGGAAGTACAGGAAAAGGGTAAGGATGAATAATGTTGTTGTTGGTATGTCAGGAGGAGTTGACTCTTCTGTGGCCGCTTATCTATTACAAAAGGAAAATTATTCAGTTAAAGGCATTTTCATGCAAAATTGGCAAGAGGAGGACAATGAAAGCTATTGTTCAATTAAGCAAGATTCTTTGGATGCAATTGCTGTAGCTGATATTTTAGGAATTGATATTAATTTGGTTAATTTTGCTCAAGAATATCAAGATCGAGTGTTTAAGTATTTTTTACAGGAGTATCAATTAGGACGAACACCCAACCCAGATATTTTATGCAATTCAGAAATTAAATTTAAAGTTTTTTTAGACTATGCTTTTTCGACTGGTGCTGATCACATAGCAACAGGACATTATGTACGTAAAGAAGTCATTGATGATGTACATTATTTAAAAAAAGCAAAAGATTTAAATAAAGACCAAAGTTATTTTTTATATCGTTTAAATCCTGATCAGATTAGATCCTCTATTTTTCCTTTAGGAAATTTAAACAAGTCTGAAGTTCGGCAATTGGCATCGGATTTAACACTACCTATTGCCAATAAAAAAGACAGTACAGGTATTTGTTTTATCGGTGAGCGACCTTTTAGGGAGTTTTTACAAAAATATTTACCAGTTCAAAAAGGATTGATGGTAACACCAGAAGGAAAGATAATGGGAGAACATGTTGGACTTGCTTTTTATACCCTTGGACAACGAAAAGGGTTAGGTATTGGTGGTAATGGAGATCCTTGGTATGTTGCCGGTAAAAATATTCAAGATAATCAGTTGATTGTTGTGCAAGGATACAATCATCCTTTTTTATTTAGCAATGAGTTGGTTATGGATGATTTAAGTTTTACTTTGGGAATACCTCCCAAAGAGGGTTATTATCAGATTAAGGTAAGATATCGTATGCAAGATGTAGAAGCTGAATTATGTTATATGGATAAAAAAAAGATTCGCTTAGTATTTAAAGAACCTGTATGGGGTGCGACGCCTGGACAGTCAGCAGTGATTTATCAAGATGATATATGTTTAGGTGGAGGTATTATTGCTAGCACTTTTAGATATTAAAGTGCTATTTTTTTTTATAGAAAGAGTTACTATTTTAGACTAAAATCTCTAAAGTAGTGTGAATAAATGATTATTTTGGTGGGGATTGCAATGGAAAAGATTTGGTTTAAAAGTTATCCTAAGTCTATTAAACGTGAAATTAATGTGGATGATTTAGGAACAATAGTAGATATGTTTAAGCGTTCTGCAAAACAATACGCAAATAATCCTGCTTATACAAGTATTAGGACGACACTAACCTTTGCTCAGGCAGAAGAATTAGTAGATAACTTTAGTTCATTTTTACAGAATATCTTGAAGGTTGAAAAAGGTGAACGTATTGCAATTATGATGCCAAATGTTTTGCAGTATCCTATAGCCGTATTTGGTGCATTGCAGGCTGGTATGGTTGTAGTAAATATAAATCCACTTTATACTGCTCCGGAAGTTCAGGCTCAACTAATAGATAGCGAAGCCTCAACTATCGTGGTATTAGAAAATTTTGCTTCTACATTTGAGAAAATAGCAGATACAGTTCCAGTTAAGCATGTTATTGTGGCTAAAATTGGTGATTTACTACATTCATTTTGGGGGTTTGTATTTAACTTTGCTGTTAAAAATATTGCTAAAGGGGTTCCGTCTTATAAATTATCGGGTCATATTGCATTTAAAGAAGCGATTGCACTAGGTAAAAAAACATCTTTTCGACCTGTTGATCTTAGAAATACGGATTTGGCTTTTTTACAATACACAGGAGGAACAACAGGTATTCCTAAAGGAGCTATGCTAACACACCGTAATATTTGTGCCAATATAGCTCAGGCTAGTGAATGGATATCTTTGAAGTTAAAACCGGGTAGCGAATGTATTGTTACAGCCCTTCCACTTTATCATATTTTTTCCCTGACAGTTAACTTAATGATTTTTACTAGTATCGGTGGACACAATATATTAATTGTGAACCCAAGAGATATGAAGAATTTTATTAAGCAGTTAAAAAACAAAAAATATAATATTACTGCCATTTCATGTGTGAATACTTTATTTAATGCTTTAGTGAATCAATCTGAGTTTAAGAAAATTGATTTTTCAAGTTGGAAAATATCTCTGGGTGGTGGTGCTGCTGTACAAAAAGATGTTGCTGATAAATGGAATCAAATCACCGGTTTACCGATCATTGAGGCCTATGGTTTGACAGAAGCTAGTCCTGGTGTATGTGTTAATCCTGTTACTATTGAACAATACACAGGTTACGTTGGTTTACCAATTCCTAGCACCGATATTCAAATTAGAGACAAAAATGGTGAGCAGTTAGGTATTGGAGAAGTTGGTGATCTTTGGGTCAGAGGGCCTCAAGTGATGCTGGGATATTGGAATCGACCGGAAGAAACGGAAAAAGTTTTGAAAGATGGCTGGTTGGATACTGGAGATATTGCTTACGTCAATGAAGAAGGATTTGTTAAACTAGTCGATCGTAAAAAAGATATGATTATCATATCTGGTTTTAATGTATATCCTAATGAGGTTGAAGATGTTTTAATGATGAATCCAGGGATATTAGAGTGTAGTGTGATAGGTGTTCCTAGTGAAAAGACGGGTGAAGCATTAAAGGTATTTATTGTTAAAAGTGATCCTAATTTAACTGAAGAAGAAGTTATACAATTTGCTAGACGGAGTCTGACAAGTTACAAGATCCCTAAAATTATTGAATTTAGGGATGAATTACCCAAATCTAATATTGGTAAAATTTTAAGAAGAGTTTTGCATGAAGAAGAGATGGCAAAACTTAAAATAAGAAAGTAATAAATGGTTTCTATGCTAGTATAATTAGGATCAATAATGGTATGGAAAGAATACGCTATGGAAAGAATATGGTTAAAGAGTTATCCTAAGGGTGTTGATTCTGAAGTTGATGTAGATTCATTAGGGACGATTATTGATGTATTCGATCGATCAGTAGAAAGATTTAGACATCATAAAGGTTTTACAAGCGTTAATACCGTTCAAACTTATGGACAGACTAAGGAGAAAGTTGATTTATTCTCATCATTTTTACAAAACGAACTAAAAATAAAAAAAGGTGATCGGATAGCAGTTATGTTACCGAATTGCTTGCAGTATCCAATTGTAGTTTTAGGTGCGTTGCAAATTGGTGCAGTTATTGTGAATGTTAATCCTCTCTACACTGCACCTGAATTAGTACATCAGTTAGTAGATGCAGAACCAACAACAATTGTTATTATTGAAAATTTTGCTAAGACACTGGAAAAAGCATTACCAGAAATACCAACTCTTAAAAATATTATATTGACCTCTATTGGTGATCAGTTACATTCTTTTTGGGGATATCTATTGAATTTTGTTGTACGATATATACAAAAAGGGGTACCTTCTTATAAATTGCCCAGCAACACTATAAAGTTTAATGATGCATTGAAGTTAGGAAAGAAAAAGTCTTATATTAAGGTTGATATTAAAAATACGGATTTAGCTTTTTTACAATACACTGGCGGTACTACGGGTGTTGCTAAGGGAGCGATGTTAACACATCGTAATATTTGTGCAAATATGGCTCAAGCACAAGAATGGCTGAAACCTTATAATTTTAAATTGGGAGGAGAGATAGCGATGTCACCTCTTCCTCTTTATCATATTTTTTCTTTAACTTGTAATATGATGATTTTCTTGAATCTGGGTGGGCAAAATATTTTGATTGCTAATCCTATGGATACAAAGATGTTCATTCGACAGATGAGAAAATATAGAATTTCTGGTTTAACTGCAGTGAATACACTTTTCAATTCTTTACTGAGTAATCCAGAATTTCAAAAAGTAGATTTTTCTTCTTGGATTTTATGTCTTGGAGGAGGAGCAGCGATTCAAAAAGATGTTGCTGACAAGTGGTTAAAAGTGACTGGGTTACCCATTATTGAAGCTTATGGTCTAACAGAAGCTAGTCCTGGTGTGGCGGTCAATCCATTGATGGATACGGATGATATGAAACAAAAAGGATGGACTGGAAGTGTTGGCTTGCCATTACCAGGTACTGATATCTCTTTACGGGATGATAATAACAATGAGGTGGTATTAGGAGAATCAGGTGAATTATGGATTAAAGGACCTCAAGTGATGCAAGGTTACTGGAAACAACCAGAAGAAACAGCGAAAGTTCTAAAAGATGGCTGGTTAAGGACAGGCGATATTGCCACAATGGATGAGGATGGTTATTTACGTATTGTTGATAGAAAAAAGGATTTAGTTGTTATTTCAGGTTTCAACGTTTATCCTAACGAAGTAGAGGATGTTGTGACTTTACACCCAGATATTGTTGAATGTGCTGTCATTGGTGTGCCTCATCCTAAAACAGGTGAGGCATTGAAGGTATTTGTGGTTACCAGTAATCCTAAACTCACAGGAGAAGAAATAACTAAATTTTGTCGTCAATATTTAACGGGCTATAAAGTACCGAAAATTTTTGAATTTAGAGATCAACTTCCTAAATCATTAGTGGGTAAAATCTTGAGAAAAGAATTAAGGGATGAAGAGTTAAAGAGATGTAACTCGTAAAATTAAAATAATAAATTGTCAATAGAGAATTATAAATGGCTAAATTAAAGATTGTGGGTAATGGCCCTTTAAATGGAGAAATAAGAATTTCAGGTGCAAAAAATGCAACCCTACCCATTATGTGTGCGGGATTATTAACGGATGATACTTTGGCATTAAGTAATGTTCCTATGTTAAAAGATGTTAAAACAACCATTGAAGTTTTGGAAAAAATGGGAGCAGATATAGAAAGTAATCATCAGGATAAGGTGAATATATGTTGTGCTTCTATCCATGATTTGGCTGTATCGTATGATTTAGTCAAAACCATGAGAGCATCTATTTTAATTTTAGGACCGACATTGGCAAAATTTGGAGAGTGTCAAATTAGTTTACCAGGTGGTTGTACTATAGGTTCTCGCCCAGTCGATCAACATATTAAAGGCTTAGTTGCCATGGGGGCTGAAGTTAACGTAGAGCATGGATATATTAAGGCTAAAGCAAAGCGCTTAGAGGGAGCCCATATTATTATGGATATGGTTACTGTTACAGGAACTGAAAATTTGTTGATGGCAGCTACTTTGGCAAAAGGTGTGACCATTTTAGAAAATGCAGCAAAAGAACCAGAAGTAGTTGATTTGGCTAATTGTTTAGTTTCTATGGGTGCTAGGATTGAAGGTATTGGTACAGGGGTATTAAAAATCCATGGTGTAGATAAATTACATGGTGCAGAGCACAGTATTTTACCTGATCGTATTGAGACAGGAACTTTTTTATGTGCTGTAGCAATGACTCAAGGTAAAGTTATCCTTAACAATGCACACCCAAAAAGTATGCAAATTATTTTGGATAAATTATTAGAATCTGGTGCACTTATTGAGACGGGTAAGGATTGGATTTTAATCGAGATGAGGAAAAGACCCAAACCTGTCAATATTAGGACTTTGCCTTATCCTGGATTTCCAACTGACATGCAAGCTCAGTTTATGGCCATGAATGTTATTGCTGAAGGTACTGGTAAGATTGTGGAGACAATTTTTGAAAATAGATTTATGCATGTACCTGAATTAAATAGAATGGGTGCTTGTATTGAAGTTGATGGTAACACTGCTTTTATCAAAGGGGTTGAACAACTCTCAGGTGCCAAGGTTATGGCAACTGATTTAAGAGCTTCTGCTAGTTTAGTTGTCGCAGGGTTGGTAGCTGATGGCACTACTTATATAGAGAGAATTTATCATTTAGATAGAGGATATGAAAAAATCGAGGAGAAATTAGGTAATGTAGGTGCTAATATCCAAAGAATTCTTTCTTAATATTTGATATTAATTTTTGATGGGGGTTTGTTCTAGTACTTTATCTAAAATGTATTTAGTTTTAATATTAGGATCCCCTGTTTTAAATATGTTTAACTTAACTGTCACACTGAATTCGGGTGACAGATGTAGATTTTCAATTTCAAAATCTAGAGCTAACCATTCAGAATAATTTTTTTGAAATTGATTGTCATAAAAAATTTCTCTGACTAGGAAGCAGTTTTCTGTTTTATCACAGTTTTCAGTTGGTTTTATTTCCATATATGCAGTAGTGGAATCAACGATATTTGATTTAATGATTGGATGTTGTCCTGTATCTGATGTTAGTTCTTTGAAAATTAAAGTATTTTTTTCATAATTTGAGAAGATAAGATGATCATTAAATTTTCCATAACTAATAGAAAGTTGTTGTTTATTAAAGAAATCTACAATATTTTGGCCTATCTTGAATCTATTACTATTATTACATACTGCATTAGCATAATTAATAACATCCGTCATGATAATTGAAGGTTCTTTTTGTGTGAAACTGACATGAAATGGTGAGCAAATGCCTTGCAAATAAATAGTATTTTCTTTAATGCTCAGATTTATATCTTCAAATTTAAAATCAACAGACTCAAGAAACAAGGGCTTTTGATTTTTATCAAAAGCCTTTATTAATTGCCAGTTTCTGGCTTCAAATTGATGTAATGAATTATTATCTTGATTCTGCTGTGTCACATTACTTTTGATATGAGTGAATGAGTTTTTTATTTGGTCACAAGAAGTAATGTACAGTGATAATAGTATAATAAATGCACATCTTTTCATTCGGAACATTAATCTCTATTTTTAGTGTTTTTCATCAGTTCTTTTTCTTACTACCTTTGAGGGAAATAATATCACCATTTGAACCAATGAATTTAATTTCTGGATTCTTACCTATCATTTCACCTTTGATATAGAAATGCTTATTGGTTAAGGCATTATCGATTTTACTACATGTATCTGCACCAGAAATAATATTACCAATGCTCAAATTATTTTTAACTAAATTCATATTAAAAATAGCTTTCCCACAATTGGACTTGACAATCATATTCTGCCCTTCTTGGCTAAAAGTCGTAATTTGAAGTGGTGTATTTGTTAAAAGTATATTATTTTCATGATCTAATGCACTGGTTAGTTTCCATTCGTACTCTTGGAATACCTCATCTGAAAAATATTTACCTGCATAAGATTTATTATTTTTTTCAATATTATTAATTGACTGCATTACATAATAAATATTGTCATTAGTTTGCATTCTAATTAAAGAATTATCAAGTCCATTGGGGACACGAGCGGTAATAGTTTTATTGGAAAATAATGTTTGCACTGCTTGATCCAAATCCATCAATGAAGCCTCACAAGCCATTTTGGTAGAGGCTAATGAAGATACTTTTAACACATTATCATTGAGTGACCAAAATCCGCTTAATTGATTACAACCACCACGAATACTTATCTGTCCTGTATTATTGAAAGTGACAATTGCTCTAGCACCATTGTTGGGTAATAAGCTATCTAGGTTAGTTTTAATGTCATTATCATTGAAGGAATGGCCAGAGATAATTACCCAGTCAGTCGAGGTTAACATTTGAGAAGAAGGATTTAAAGCTAATGCATCCAAAAAATCATCATTTTTTTGAGTCACACAAGCTGTGAAAAGCAGTGAACAAGAAAGAAATATTAAATATGTTTTCATAGTAATATAAGCCTTTATTTATCAATCATAATTCGCATAACTAGAGCCGATTATAACGAAATTTAGTTAGACTTGTAAAATGAATTCTGGTGTCGTTTCTGGGTATGATTTCTTATGGATTCATGACTATTATT
Source organism: Neisseriaceae bacterium (assembly GCA_016864895.1). Classification (NCBI taxonomy): domain Bacteria; kingdom Pseudomonadati; phylum Pseudomonadota; class Betaproteobacteria; order Neisseriales; family Neisseriaceae; species Neisseriaceae bacterium. The sequence goes on from CP046107.1 coordinate 980,843, forward strand.
CCATAATTTTAGGTATTATACTTTATACTTTTTAATTTTTTCCCCCATGATATAATCATATACATTTAATACAAGCATGTTTAATATTTATCAGCTTCACCGTAAGAACTTGTCATTTTAGTAGGTGGGATATGAATGGATAAATTTAATTAGGATTTCAATAGCATATTGAGTCGCTTTTTCTCTTACCTCCTTCCTGTTGCCAGTAAAATGTTTTAAATAAGTTTTGATTGTATTTTTAGAAGTCACAGCAAACCACACAGAACCAATTGGATATTGAGAGTCTGTTCCGGTAGGACCTGCAACACCTGAAATACTAATTGAGATATCAGCGGATGATTTTAATAAAGCACCTTTCGCCATTTCTACTACAGTTTCTTGACTTACTGATCCATATTGTGTCAGCGTTTCTGTGCAAACACCTAATATATTGCTTTTAGCCTTATTGGAATAAGTAATGAAACCCAGTTCAAACCATTGGGAACTTCCTGATAAATCAGTTAGATAGTTTGCTAATAAGCCACCTGTGCAAGATTCTGCAGTGCAGATGATTAGATTTTTAGTAATTAATAAGTTACTTAATTTTTCTAACAGAGAACGGTTCATGTGGTTTATTGTGTTTTCTAAAGTAATCAATTAAGTGATTAGTGGAGGAATCATATTGAGCTGATTCATTATTGGATAGTAAGGGTTCTATATTTTTTGCTAATACTTTACCATACTCGACACCCCATTGGTCAAAAGAATTAATACCCCAGATGATACCTTGTACAAATACTTTATGTTCATATAGGGCTAATAACATGCCTAAGTTGAAGGGTGTTAATCGTTCTAGGAAAATTGTATTACTTGGTTGATTACCAGGAAAGAATTTTTGTGGTGCTAGTTTGTCTCGTTCAATACCTGATAAATAATTTAACTCTTGATAAACTTTAGCTTCAGTTTTACCTTGCATTAATGCTCTAGTTTGAGCCAGTGCATTCGAAACTAGCACTTGATGTTGATTATTTTGTTCAGGGTAAAAGCTGTTAGCTGTTACAATAAAATCGGAGCAAATCAAGCGAGTGCCTTGATGAAGTAACTGGAAAAATGCATGTTGACAATTAACACCTTCTTCACCCCAGATTACAGCACCTGTATCAAAATCTAAATATTCGCCATTTCGGCCTGTTCTCTTACCATTGCTTTCCATATCGAGTTGTTGAATATGAGTAGGAAAGCGTCTTAAACTATGATCATAGGGAATAATGGCATGACTACTGCTTTGGTAGAAAGTGTTATACCAAACACCAATTAATCCCATCAAAATAGGAATATTTTCAGAGTAAGGACTAGAGAAAAAATGCTCGTCCATATTTCTCCCTCCTTCAAGAAACTCTAAAAAGTTATCTCGACCAATAGCACACATAACTGAAAGGCTGATAGAAGACCAAGAAGAATATCGACCACCTACCCAGTCAAACATACCAAAAATATTTTCTTCGGCAATCCCATAATTTAAAGCGGCTTGTTTATTGCTGGTAATGGCTAGAAAATGAGTACTGATATTTTCGTTTTGTGAATTCTCTAAGAACCATTTTTTAGCTGTCATAGCATTCAACAAGGTTTCAGGGGTGGTAAATGATTTACTGGCAATAATAAACAAGGTACTTTTAGGATCTAGGTTTTTTAAAGTTTCACCTAAATGTGCTGCATCTACATTGGAAACATAATGCACGGTAATTTTTTCATGATGGTATGGCTTCAAAGCAACATAAAGCATTCTTGGACCTAAATCCGAGCCTCCTATGCCAATGTTCACGATACTGGTAATAGGGTGTCCGGAAAAACCTAAATATTTTTGTTGACGAATTTGTTCTGCTAGATTGAGTGCTTTTTCTAGCTCCTCATGAACTTTGGGAATAATATTTTCACCAGCAACATAGATATTTGCTGTTTTGGGTTGTCTTAAAGCAGTATGTAATACAGGTCTATTCTCACTAAGATTGATACTTTTTCCTGTTCTCATTTTATCAATCCATTCCCTGATTTTAGCTGTTTGTGCCAGTTCAATTAATAGTTTGATTGTGTCTTCTGTAATACGATTCTTACTATAATCAAATAATAATCCATTTAACTGTTGGTGCATTTTATTGAAACGATCTGGATCTTGCGTAAACAAATCACGCATGTGTAGGTAATGAGTCGCACGTTGGTGTTGGTGTAATTGTGCCCAAATAGCAGTTTGATTAATAAAAGTCATAATTCATAAATCAATAAACAATGTTTTATTTTAGAATAAATCAAATTTTTGGACAATTGATTATTCACAGGGTTAAAATGAGGGGAAATATTATCTTTTACAATCTATGCAGAATAATAAAATAACGCCCATGATGGCACAATATTTAGAAATTAAAAAAACTTGTTCGGATAAATTACTTTTTTATCGCATGGGCGATTTTTATGAGTTATTTTTAGATGATGCAGTTCAAGCCGCCAGTATATTAGATATTACGTTGACCTCCCGTGGTAAAATTGGTGATGAGCCAGTTCAAATGGCTGGGGTTCCCTATCATGCTGCTGAACAGTATTTAGCTCGCTTGATTAAAGCAGGAAAGAGTGTTGCCATTTGTGAACAAGTGGGAATGGTTGGTCAAGGTAAAGGGCTTGTAGAACGTAAAATTGTTAAAATTGTAACACCAGGAACCTTAACTGATGAAGCATTACTTTCTGAAACTGAAACTAACCGTATTGTTGCTATTGTCTATGGCAAAAAAGAATACGGTTTGGCATGGTTGTCTTTGGAAAGTGGGGAGTTTAAATCAAAACAAATCCCTCATCATCTTTTAGAAGATGAATTAGAACGACTTCAAGTATCAGAGATCTTATTAGAGGACACCAGAAGAGTAGCTATTCCTATTAACTGGCAAGACCAAGTGACCTATGTTAATGAATGGCATTTTGAAAGTGATTCCGCTTTTAATGTATTAATCCATTTCTTTGAAACACAAGATTTACTAGGTTTTGGACTAAATAAGAGTGAACATCCTTTAGCCATCTCAGCAGCAGGTGCATTAATTTACTATATAAAATTAACTCAGCAACAAGTTCCTAAACATTTAGATGCACTTAGCTTGGAAAAAGAGGAACAGTATATCGGCCTAGACAGTACAACCAGAAGAAATTTAGAGTTAACTTATACACTATCTGGAAAAAAAGCACCTACTTTATTTTCTGTACTTAATCAATGTGCTACTCATATGGGAAGCCGTTTATTGAAACAATGGATACATCACCCTTTAACTGCTCATGCACATATTGAAGCACGTCAAAAAGCGGTAGCAGAGTTAATCGAATTAAACCCTATAAATCTATACTCTAAGTTAAAACAAGTTGTTGATATAGAAAGGATTATTGCTAGAATTGCCTTAGCTAGTGTGAGACCTAGGGATTTATCTGCGTTAAGGGATAGTTTACGGATATTAGAAAAATTAGTTATTAATAATGAGTTGAAAAGTGGATTATTACAGGTCTTGCAACAGGTATTCCCTCAAGGTAAAGAAATGGCAGATTTATTAGAAAAAGCCATTTTACCAGAACCTTCTGTATGGATAAAGGATGGTAATGTCATTAATACAGGGTTTGATGTAGAGTTGGATGAAATGAGAGAATTGCAATCTCATGTGGATCATATTTTACTTCAAATGCAAGATAGAGAAAGGCAAAAAACTAGCTTATCTACTTTAAAAATTGAGTTTAATCGTGTCCATGGTTTTTATATTGAGTTAAGTAAAAAAGAAGCTATTAATGCTCCTGTTGACTATGTTAGAAAACAAACTTTAAAAAATGTAGAACGATTTATCACACCTGAGTTAAAGTCTCTAGAAGAGAAAGTGTTGAATTCCCAACAATTAGTTCTTGAACGAGAAAAATACTTATATAATGATCTGGTTAGTCAGTTGCAAAAATTTATTAGTTTGTTACAAACTATTGCTCGTTCAGTTGCCAGTTTAGATGTCTTATTATCATTTAGTCAAAAAGCTATACAAAATAATTATATCTGCCCAAAATTAGTGGATTATCCCATACTTGACATTCAACTAGGTAGACACCCAGTTGTATCAGAACTAGTGGAACATTATGTTAACAATGATTGTGTACTGGATAATAAACAAAAGATAATGCTAATCACTGGTCCTAATATGGGTGGTAAATCGACTTATATGCGACAAAATGCTTTGATTGTATTGATGGCTCACATAGGATCGTTTGTACCAGCCAAGAAAGTAATATTAGGCTCAATCGATAAAATATTTACTCGTATTGGTGCCTCGGATGATATTGCGAGTAACCGTTCTACTTTTATGGTGGAAATGTCTGAAACTGCTTATATTCTTAATCATGCTACAGAATCTTCTTTAGTTTTGATGGATGAAGTTGGACGTGGAACTTCTAATTTGGATGGTTCTGTGATTGCACAATCTGTTTTAAATTATCTTAGTACGGTTAATAAGAGTTTTACTTTATTTGCAACACATTATTTTGAGTTAACCGAGATGGCAGCTCATTTTTCCATTATTTTTAATAAGCATTTATCAGCAGTAGAAGAAAAAAAACATATTGTTTTTTTACATCGTTTAGAAGCAGGACCTGCTATGAAAAGTTATGGGGTTGCTGTGGCAAAATTGGCAGGATTACCTAAAAAAGTTATACAATATGCTGAAAAATTACTGTCTCTAAGGGAGTCAGAGACTTTACAACAGCAACCACAAATGGATTTATTTCAAGTTATGCAAGTGACTGACGATAAAAAGGATGAGTACAAAGTTTTGTATGAGGCATTGATCGAGCAAATACAAAATCTAACACCAGATGATATGAGTCCTAAGGAAGCACTAGACGCCATTTATCATCTAGTACGATCTACTCAATATTAATGTAAACTAAATAATAACTATCCAATTTGTTGTTCAAATTCTTTTAGAGATTGCCAACTTGCCCAAGTGGCGCCGATTAAAGCCAGAGCCACAACAATCAAAGTAATCCATAAAAGTTCAGGAACAGTAAAAATTCTTTGTTGAATTTGAATACCATAAGGGGTTAGAATCAGTTTTGCTTGCCTAAAGGCAGTTAACATTGTAATACTAGTAATACATACCCCAAGAATAATCGTTAAAATTGCTTGCCAAAAGGCTTGGTACAAGAAAGGCCTACGAATAAAAGAACTCGAAGCACCCAATAAATGAGATATATCAATTTCATCTCGGCAAGATAGTATCTGTAAACGAATCGTATTATGAGAAATTAAAATAAAGGCAAAACTTAAAGTCACTGATAAGAAAATAAGAATTTTATTGATAAAGCTTTTTATTTGATAGAGTGTTTGAACCCATTGTGAGTCCACAGATACCTGATTAACATAGGGTAGTTGTTTTAATTCTGAAGTTAGTTGACTAATTTGACTCGGTTCAACATCTTTGGGAATAACAGAGAATGCATCAGGTAATGGATTCTGATCAAACATGTTGATGAGTTCTTTCTGTTCAAGTATATTGCTGGTTTCTGTTAAGGCATCTTCTTTATCTATATACTTAACAGATTGAATATTTTGGTGATCTTGTAAAGTAGAGGAGATCGATGATATCTCTTCTTCTGGCGTGTTATTTTCCATAAAAACAGTAATACTAGGATCTATGGTTAACTTATTTAAAATCAACTCAAAGCTTTGTACAGATAAATATAAAGTTAAAGGTAGAGCAAGAGCAATACCTAGCATAATTAAAATAGAAATAGAACTAACAGGTTGTTTAAATAATCTTTTAATAGAATTTCTTATTGCATTAATATGCTGGTTGTATAATTGTTTCATGCAGCAAACCTTCCCTCTTTAAAACGTATAATACGATGACCATAATCAGCCATTAGAGATTCATCATGTGCTGAAATAATCAAAGTTGTTCCTGCTTTATGAAAAGATTGAAATAATGCCATAATATCTAAAGCATAAGAACGGTCTAAATTGGCAGAGGGTTCGTCAGCAATGAGTATTCCTGGTTGATGTACCATTGCTCGGGCAATACATAAGCGTTGCTGCTCTCCACCTGATAGAGAGATTGGGTTGACATTTTCTTTGCCCTCTAATCCTACTTTTGAAATGGCCAGATTGGCTCTTCTAAGCGCTATATTTTTATCGTATCCTGTGATATAAAGAGGTAGCAACACGTTTTCTAAAGTTGTTCTATCATACAAGATTTTATGATCTTGGAATATAACACCTATATGTTGCCTCAAGAAACCAAGTTGGTCGTGATTTAAATCATTTAAGCAGCTATTATTGACCCAAATTTTTCCCGATGTTGGTCGAATGATACCCGCTACTAATTTTAGTATAGTTGTTTTACCAGCACCAGAATGTCCTGCAATAAAAATCATTTCTCCTTGGTTAATGGTAAAAGAAACATTATCAATAGCCCGGTATCCACCTGGATAAGTCTTAACTACTTGTTCAAATCGTATCATAGGTAAAATTTCCTTGTTTAATCATCAAAAAAAGCATCCACGAATTCTTGAGCCTTAAAAGGTTTTAAATCATCAATATTCTCACCTACACCAATATAACGAATAGGGATAGGTCTGTTTCTTGCTAAGGCTGCAATTATACCGCCTTTGGCTGTACCATCTAATTTAGTAATAATTAAGCCAGTTAATCCTAGAGCATCATCAAAAGCGATTACTTGGTTGATAGTATTCTGTCCAATATTGGCATCTAAAACTAAGATAATTTCATGTGGTGCATCAGGTAATGATTTTTGGATAACACGTTTTACCTTTTTGATTTCTTCCATTAAATTAAGTTGAGAGGGTAAACGTCCCGCAGTATCTGCTAATACAATATCTTTATTTCTTGCTTTGGCGGCCTCAATAGTATCGAAGCATACGGCGGCAGAATCTCCTTTTTCTTGAGATATAACGGTTACATTATTTCTTTCCCCCCAAGCTAAGAGCTGTTCCCTAGCAGCTGCTCTAAAAGTATCTCCTGCAGCTAAAATAACACTCTTATTTTTATTTTGAAAATGATGGGCAAGTTTACCTATGGTTGTGGTTTTACCTGCACCATTAACACCTACCATCATGATGACATAAGGTTTGGTATTTATTGTTTCTAGGGGTTGCTCTAAAGGTTTAATTAGGTCAAATAAAGCTTCTTTCAAAGTACTTCTTAGTTCATTAACATCTTTTAACCCCTTAAAACTCACCCTATTTCGCACTTCTTTTAATAGAAACTCTGTTGCCTTAAGACCCATATCAGAAGTCAGTAACACTGTTTCGAGGTCTTCATATAATTCTTCATTAATTTGTCCGCCACCAATAATGCTGGCCATTGATTTATTGAATTTATCACGTGATTTAGATAAGCCTTTTTTTAGTCGAAAAGACCAGGAATCTTTTTTTACTGGATTTTTTTTACAGTTTTTGATAAGTTGATCTTGAGTTGGGAGTTCATAAGTTTCTGTAGCAATTGACTCGCCTACAGAATTGTTTGTCGAGAGCCCAGAATCTGGTTCTTTGGGGATTATTTGACTGTTTATAGTAGCCTTTGTTTGAGTAGTTTTTGAATTTTTTTCAGGTTTTGATTTTGTAGAAGCTTGATCTGCTTTCTTTTTAAATATTCGAAACATATTTTTTATTGGTAAATGATTAATAGGTTTATTTTAACTTAAATTTTTTCAAATGTAGAATATTGATAATAATTATCCTAATCTTAATTGAACTTTTATTAATTTTCTTGTCAAAAAACTGTTACGTGAGCATATTTTTAGGAGAATTCAATGATAAGAAAAATTGTTCTATTATTAATGATATTAGCTGGATCATTTTGTGTTTCTCAAACCACAGAAGAGAAACTTGATAAGATTAGTTCTGATATTAATAAATTGACCCAGATTTTTGATACTATTAAGAGTAGTGCAGAAAAGGCTAATACTACCCATACAGATAAGCAAGAAATTGATAGAAATGAGAATACAGAGACAACTGTTGGTACTGGGAAAAATAAAAATACTTTAGAAGTAGGGGTAGGAGAGGTTTTTGGTAAAAAATCATTCAACAAGAAGAGCATTTGTGATGCTGTAAGTGTGGGGATAGATGTGACGCACTTAAGTGCTCTACTTGGAAACTCTAAAGGGCTTAGCGTTGTTTCTCGGTCATTAGGAATTGCTCAACAGGTATATGACATAACATTTGATGGTTCTAAAATTTGTAGTGTGACTGCAAAAGACGGGAAAGTAGTGTCTGTCAAAAAAACAACAGAAAAGATACAGAAAAAATATTGAAAAAATATTTTAAAAATCACTAGTCAATATTTTTATCCAGTTTGATAAAGATAAAAAAATTAATTAGTAAGCATGGTGTAATATTGATTATAATACTTCGCTACTGTTTAAGAATGTGTTTTTATAACGATAGACATTAATTTATCAATATTAAATAAAAATTATGCTTACATTTCAAGAAATTATTTTTAAATTACAGACTTATTGGGCATCCAAAGGATGTATTCTTCTGCAACCTTTTGATACGGAAGTTGGTGCTGGAACGAGTCATCCTTCTACTTGTTTAAGGGCTTTAGGCTGTGAACCTTGGTATGCAGCCTATGTGCAGCCATCAAGACGACCTAAAGATGGTCGGTATGGACAAAATCCGAATCGTTTACAACATTATTATCAATTTCAGGTAGTTATGAAACCTTCACCTGATAATATACAAGAGCTTTATCTAAATTCTTTGAAAGATCTGGGGCTTTCTCCTCAAGTTCATGATGTGCGATTTGTTGAAGATGACTGGGAAAATCCTACTTTAGGTGCATGGGGTCTTGGTTGGGAAGTATGGTTAAATGGTATGGAAATTACTCAATTTACTTATTTTCAACAAGTGGGAGGACAGGATTGTTTTCCAGTACTGGGTGAAATTACTTATGGATTGGAAAGACTTGCCATGTATTTACAAGGGGTTGAAAATGTTTATGATTTGAATTGGGGTAGAAATTTTAACGGTGACATAGTGACTTATGGTGATGTTTATCATCAGAATGAGGTAGAACAATCTTATTATAATTTTGAATATGCGAATACAGACTGGTTGTTGAGGGAGTTTAATGAATATGAAAGTGAAGCTAAAAGATTATTAGAGGTAGAAGAAGTAGGTTTAATATTACCCATTTATGAGTTAGTTTTAAAAGCAGGACATACTTTTAATTTGCTTGACGCTAGGGGTGCTATTTCAGTAACAGAAAGAGCAACTTATATCGCAAGAATTAGGAGTTTAAGTAAAAAAGTGGCTAAAAAATATATTGCTTCACGAGAAGCATTAGGATTTCCTTTGTTAAGGGAATCTATTCAAAAGTAATTTTGGAAGAAATATGAATAAAGAAACATTATTGGTTGAATTACGTACCGAAGAATTGCCCCCTAATGTACTGGAGAAATTAGGAAGAAGTTTTGCCTCATTAATTTTTGAAGGACTAGTTAAAGAAAAAATGGTGGAAAAAACTGTATCCTATCAATTTTTTGCTACACCACGTCGCTTGGCATTATTGATTCCAGAGGTGCAATCAGAACAACGAGATCAAGAAAAAATTAAAAAAGGACCTTCTATAGCTATTGGAATGGTTGATGGAGAACCTTCTCGTGCCCTACAAGGATTTTTAAAATCAAATAATATTTCTTTGCAAGATTTATGCATTATGCATGATGGTAAACAGGAAATCTACTGTTATCAGTTTTTTGAAAAAGGTTTAGGATTAGCAACAATACTACAGATGATATTAGATGTAGCAGTTAAGAAATTACCTGTACCTAAACTTATGCACTGGGGTGACAAATCTTATACATTTGTGAGACCAGTTCATAGTTTAATTGCAATGTTGGGCGAAGATATATTGCCTGTACATTTATTTGGTTTGAAGGCAGATAATAAAACGTTGGGGCATCGTTTCATGTCAACCCATGAATTAATTGAGCTTAAACATAGTAATCAATACGAAAAATTGTTGGAAAAAAATTATGTTAAGGTCAATTTTGAGACTAGAAAAAATGCAATTAAACAACAGATACAAGATAGATGTTCTGAAATAAATGCACAATGGGTGGCAGAAGAGTCACTTTTTGATGAGGTTACTGGTCTAGTTGAATGGCCGGTGACATTGGTTGGCACTTTTGCACCTGAGTTTCTAGAAATACCTGCAGAATGTTTAATATTAACCATGCAAAAAAATCAAAAATACTTTCCGTTAATGAATGCTGAGCAAAAACTATTAAATACTTTTTTATTAGTTTCCAATATTGAATCTGCAAACCCGGAGGAAGTGATTGCGGGGAATGAGAGAGTTGTGAGGGCTCGTCTGTCAGATGCTGCCTTTTTTTATAATGTAGATAGGAAAGTAAGTTTAGAAAGCCGACTACATGTGTTAGAGAATGTAATTTATAATAATAAAATAGGTTGTCAATATGATAGAGTGCAGCGTTTAATGGAAATTTCATCATTTATTGCTCGTCAATTAGGTATTGATGAAACCAAGGTTCGTAGGGCGGCACAGTTGGCTAAAGCGGATTTAGTCACAGAAATGGTAGGAGAGTTTCCTGAATTGCAAGGTGTAATGGGTAAATATTATGCTTTGAACGATAATGAAGATAGCGAGGTGGCTAAAGCAATTGAAGAACATTATTGGCCTAAGTTTGCAAATGATGTATTGCCTAGTAGTGAAATAGGAATAGCAGTTTCTTTAGCTGATAAACTTGAGACTTTGATAGGAATATGGGGTATTGGATTAATTCCTACTGGAGATAAAGATCCTTATGCTTTAAGACGTTCTGCATTAGGTATTGTTAGAATATTATTGGAATTTCCTTTGAATATACAAAAGTTGTTAGAGTTTGTATATCAAACTTTTCCTAAAGGTCTGTTGAGTACAAAGACAGTATCAGAAGTATATCAATTTATCTTAACTAGACTTGCTGTATATTTACAGAATAAACATACTCATGATGTTGTTATGGCAAGTTTAGCCAAGCAACCAGAAGAATTTAGCCAGCTATCAGCAATATTGATTGCCATAGAAAACTTTAAAAATTTACCTGAGGCACTGGCTTTGTCAGAGACTAATAAAAGAGTTTCTAATATACTTAAAAAAAATAATTTTTCTGAATCAAATATTCATCAAGATAAATTACATGAAAAAGCAGAAATCATCTTATGGGAAAATATACAGGTAGTTTCCTGTATAATAGAAACAGCGTTACAAAACAGAGATTATCAAAGTGCATTAAATGTTTTAGCAAAAATTAAACCAAAAGTTGATGCTTTTTTTGATGAAGTAATGGTTATATCTGCTGACACGCAAATACGAGAAAATAGATTAAATTTGTTAAACGTACTATCTAAAAAATTAAATGCAGTTGCTGATATTTCTTATCTAAGTTAATAATTAGCGTATTTTTTTTAAAGTAGCCAAATCAAATATTTGGCTACTTTTTTTGTATTTTCCTATTGATCCTGAGATGACTAGCACCCTACCTCCAAATTGTCGATTGATTTCCCGAAATGTTACACAAGGTTTTTTATGAGCTATATTGGCTGAGGTTGAAACTAAGGCGGATTGAATTTGTCTACATAAAAATAAAGCTTGAGCATGGTCAGGAATTCTTATTGCTAGTTTTTTCCTTTGAGTTCCACGTAGTAGTGGAAATATTGTAGGACAAGCAGGAACTAAAAAAGTATTGGCTGAAGGCCAAGTATTATTTAAAAAATCAAGTTCAGATGCAGACAAAGGATTGATGAGAGATGACAATTGTTTAATTGTGCTACCAATAACAATTAGGCCTTTATTGACTGGTCTTTTTTTAAGTTTAATCAAGCGAGAAACTGCTTTGGGATGATTAGGGAGTACGCCTAGACCAAAACATGATTCTGTGGTGTAAGCAATGATACCTCCTCGTTTCAAATGGAATTTTGCTTGTTTAATTTTTTTTTGGGGAATCCTTTGATGCATAGTATGTAGATTAATTTATTGCATAACTGAATTAATTTTAACATATGTTTTTATTAGTTTACTCGTTGAATTGGGAAGAAATAAATTAAACTTAATTAAAGTAATCAATCTAGAATATATTCTGATAAAATGCTTCGACTACCAAAAAACTTTAAAACAAAAGGTAATTATTGAGTGATAGATAGAAATTTAATGGTTATTTTGTTGTCATCAATATGGTTGATTTTTTCTGGCTTTGATTGGGGACTCAAGAAAAGTAAAAATGAATTAGTCACTCCACCCATAGAGGAAATGGTAGAGGCTAAGTATCTCGTTAAGATTCACGTCTATCCTCTAGAGGTTGGTAATGCAGATGAAGAGGTAATTAACAGTATTTCCGCATTATTAGAAGAACATTTATCAATTGTTAATAAAAGCAGACAACCTGATTTAGACGAAGAACAAGAAAAGTATTTAGAGTTAGAAGCACCTAAAGAAATCAATCAAATTTTAGCGACTGAAGGTTATTTTGATAGTCGAATTAAGATAGTACCTAGATTAAATTTAGGAAATAAAGAGTACACTATTGAAGTGGGCTTATCTGAACCTGTTAGAATCAAAAATAAATTAGTGGTTTTGTCAGGTGCAATTGAAGATGATCCGTCTATTCAAAATTATTATCAGCGTATTAATACAGTGTGGGCATTAAATGTGTCAGACATCTTTAAACAAAAATTATGGTCCTCAAGTAAAAAATTGATACTCAAAGAAGTTCGGAAGAATAAATACCCTTTAGCACGTATTAAAGATTCATATGCTCAAATTGATCCCAATGAGCATAGTGCTTTGCTAAGCCTTGATATTGAAAGTGGAAATTTAATTAAATTTGGTGAGATTAAAGTATTTGGCGTGGAAAGATATCCTGAATCAATTGTCAGGAATTTAGCTGTTTTTAATCAAGGGGGTGACTATAATGAAGAATTATTATTTGATTATAAGCAGCAATTAGAAAAAGATGGGCACTACAGTGAAGTTGTGGTAACACCTGTGTTTGGACAGATTGAAAATAATGAAGTACCAATATTTGTCTATTTAAAAGAGCAGTTAAAGAAAAGTTTTGGTATAGAGCTTACCTACGATTCTGGAGCTGGATTTGGAACAGTTTTAGAGTATCAATATTACAATTTTTTGAATAGAGGTTATGTATCAGCCATCAGTGCAATTTATAACCAATACGAACAAGAAGTAAGCCTTGGGGTAACTCAAACTAAAAAATCTAATGGCAAGTTTTGGACAGCTAGGACAAATTATTTTAAAGGCTCTAAAAATGGTCTAAATACTGTTTTATGGTCTACAGGATTTTGGTATATTTATACCGGCAAGGTAACAGATACAAGTGTAGGTTTAGAGTATTACCAAGAAAAATTAAAAACCAAAGAAGAGCGTAAGAATAATAATGCCTTATTAGTCACAGGTCAATGGAAGATTAATCGTGTTGAAACTTTATTACGACCTGAAAATGGTTATTATATTTCCGCTAAGGTTGGTAGTACCTTGGGGGTACTGTCATCTTCTTCTGTACGGCGATATGAGATTGATGGTGATTATTACATAACACCATGGCAAAGAAATAATGGTACATTTTTATTCAAAGCTCAAGCTGGTTATGTTTCGGCAAAAGATCCCGCTAATGTACCGGATGAATTAAAATTTAAAATAGGGGGACCTGGTTCAGTTAGAGGTTATCCGGTTGATAGTATAGGGATGAAGAAAGGTTCTTATACTCTTGGAGGTATGGTAAAGGTGGCTGCAACTGTGGAGTATCAAAAACCAGTAACCAAAAGTGTCTCTGTTGCTGTTTTTCATGATATAGGAGATGTAAAAAATAAATTGAAGGATATAAAACTAAAACATGGTACGGGTATTGGTGTTCGTTGGTTTAGTGTAGTGGCTCCATTGTCTTTTGATGTTGCGTATGGGCATGAAAGAAGAAAAGTTAGTTGGCATCTTAATCTAGGGGCGAGGTTTTAGTGTTAGTCTTTCTTAAGAGATTTTATTCATTCACCTGGCGGTTTTTAATAGCTATTATTATCATATTGATTCTATTAGGTAATTTTATTGTTTTTACTAATTTAGGACTTAGGGTTACCTTGGCCACCATACCTCATTTGTTTGGAATGAGTGTTTCACAAGAGAAATTACGAGGGAGTTTCTATCAAGGTTTTGATATTGAAGGGATTAAAATAAAATCTAAGGACTATATATTATCTTCAAATAAAATCCAATGGATTTGGGAAGATAATAAAAAAATAGATGGTTTATTAAAAGTAAAATTAGTAGAATTGGGAGATATATTTTATGTAAAAATCCCAAATGAGGCAGTTAAACTTCCTGTTAAGTTACCTGATAGTTTAAAATTACCTTTTAATTTCCATATCCATGAAATTCATATTTCTAGTCTTTCAATAGAAGGTTTTGAATCACCTATTATTAGGAATAGTAGATTTAATTTTTCCTATTTTAATCATTTATACACACTAGGAATTACAGAATTAATAATATTTTCCTCCCTCAATAGAGGTACTTTATTTTTTAAAGATGCTAAATCCTTTGAATTAGTTGGTCGAATTGACTCATACAGTTTACATTCAGATAGTACCCATTTTGGTTTTATTAAGCTTAGTAATAACTTGCAACATCCTTTATTAGAAACAAATATAAAAAATAAAGAGTTAGGTATTGCTGGTTATGTCCATTTATCACCTTTTGATCCTATTAAAACAAGAAGAATTATTTCAGCAGATATTGTAGGAGATAAAATTAATCCCCAAAATTTCGTTTCTAGTTGGTTTGATGCTGAACTTTCGTTTCAGCTTTCTATGGAACTAAAAAAAGATAATCCTGAAGTTTTTTATGGGCACTTTAATATTCAAAATGCTAGGCCAGCGTATTATGAGAAGAAAGGAGTTCCCATAAAAGAAATTGATTTAGATTTTGAAGTACCTGAGGATGGGACTTTGGAACTCTCTAAAGGTATTATGAAAACAATGACTAACGGAAATATAGATGCTAAGGGATTGATACACCCTGATGGAACTATTCAAATGTTGGCTAATGTCAATTTAGGTTTAATAGATTTCATAGATATACCTATCAAAAATACGTATCAAGGAAAAGCAATTTTAGAAGGAAATTATATTAATCCTATTTTAAAGATTGATATTGAATCAGCGTGGAATAAATTACAAGTAGATGCTCAACTACAATCTAGAGATAAAATATTATTGTTTAACCAATTTATTTTATCTAAATCAAATAGTTATTTTTATGGTTCTGGAAAATTTTATTTAAAAGATAAGTTTGATATTGATTTAAATTTGTTAGGTAGGAATTTCAACCCTTATGTGATAAATCCGCATTATCCTCGAGCGAGTATTAATGGAGAAGCGCATATTAGAGGTAACCTGAATGAATCTTTGTATTTATTGGTAAATATTGAAAATAGCCAAATCTCTAATATGCCTTTCTATACTAAAGGGGTTGTTGATTTTAATAAAAAAGAAATTAAAAAAGCAGATCTAAGGCTTGTACTTGGTGATAATCATTTGATTTTGAATCGTAAATCTGATAATAATCAGGATCGACTGAATATAGACCTTCATATGCCTAATCTACAATATTTTGGGTTCGGTATTTCAGGTAATGCTTTCATTAAAGGATATATTCAAGGAAATTTTAAAAATTTGGTTGCTAATTTAGTTGGTGAATTAAAAAAAGTAAAATTACTTGGAATTTTTTCATTAGATTTTTTAAGTTTTGGTATTCATATTTCTCCAGATTTAACAGCTCCTTTAAAAATAGGTGTTAAAGGGAATGGATTAAATATTAGTAATTTTTCTATTAATAATATAAATAGTTTGTTTACTGGCACGCTGGTTTCTCATTCTGGTAGCACTCAATTTAGTTTAAAGTTACCTCAAGGAACTTTAGTAGGACATTATCGAGCCCGCGGTGGGATTGATAAAAACTATGTGTGGAAAGGTAATATTGATGAACTTAATCTATCAGGATTCTTTGATTTATTATTACAAAATTCTGTTCCTGTCAAAGCAAGTATTAATAGCTTAAAATTAGGTGATGCAAAATGGACTGTTTTAGGTGGGATAGTACACCTAAACTATTTTGATTGGACTAAAGGGAAAGGATTTAAAACGAAAGGTAATGTGGCTGAGTTTCGATTGAGAGAGTTACAAAATTGGATTAAGCTCCCTTTTGAACAAAACATTGTAGTAAAAGGTGATTGGGATTTAACCTATAATGCAAATACTTCTGGATATATTAAGTTAACAAAACAAACAGGAGACATTCTTTTTTCTGAAAGAAAAACACCATTAGGTTTAGAAAAATTTAATTTTAATGTACAACTATATAGTAATCAAATTAAGACATTGTTAGATACTCAAACAAGATTCGCAAGCGGGCATATGGATGTGACAATCTCACAAAAATTTGGTAGGAATTTTATAACTTCTCCCATTCAAGGGCAAATTAATATTAACTCCAGTGATATTGGTGCCTTTAAATATACTTTACCAGTTGGCATAGATTTAAAAGGAAGAATCGATTCTAAAATTAATATATCGGGATCAGTTGGAGAACCTAAATTAACTGGTTATTTTGATGGAACAGGTGTTGAATATAAAGATTTATCAAATGGAATTTTTTTACGTAATGGCCAACTCAATTCAAGACTGGTAGGTAAGCAATGGATTATTGATCAACTGTCTTTCAAGAATAAAGAGGGGGCTATTTTATTAAAAGGAGTAGTGGGAGAAATCAATGGATTATATGGTATTGATTTGGATTTAGCTCTTGATCGTTATTTGGTCATAAATCAGCCTAATAGACAATTTATTGTTTCTGGGCAGACCAAAATGAATTTGGACAGAACTTCTGGTTTGCAATTGACGGGAAGTTTACAATTAGACAAAGGTAAGTATGAAAATTTGGGTGATAGTATGCCTAAGTTATCAGATGATGTACATATTGTAGGAGGAAAAATACCAAATTTAAAACTGAATAATCTGATACCATTTATAGTAGATTTAGAACTTAACTTGAACAATCAATTAAGATTTATTTTGAGTGACTTGGATTTTTTAGTTGGTGGGAACCTTCGTTTAAGAGCACAAAAGGGACAACCTTTAAAGATATTTGGAAAAATTTCTGCGGTAGAAGGTAAATATCGTGCTTACGGACAGAATTTGAGGGTAGAGAAAGGATCTTTAGTTTTTACAGGAGATCCGGCGAATACGCAAATGAACGTTAGAGCTAGACGTTACCAATCCCCAGTAGGAGCTGGTGTTGACGTAACAGGCACTTTTCAAGATCCGAGAATTACACTCATATCAGATGTTTTCATGAGTGATAGGGATAAATTATCTTGGTTGATTTTAGGTCGTGAATCCAAAGGAGAGAATGACAATGATGCACTTGCTCTAGCAGTCGGAGTATTGGCGGCTGAAAAAGTCAATAAAGAGGTTGGTTCAGTATTTGATAATATAGGATTAAGTTCTAGTCAGAAAAGAAACACAAGTACAGGGGAATTAAATCCTGCAGAGCAGATGGTTACTTTTGGTAAACAACTAAATGAAAACTTATATATGAGCTATGAATTTGGTATTCAAAGTAGTACACAAGCTGTGCGTTTGATCGATGTTATTAGTAAGTTTTTGAATGTTTTTGCTCGTGTCAGTACAGAGTCAGTTGGCGGTGGCATTACATATAAAAGAAGATTTGATTAGCATATTTAAAAGTTTAGTTAGCTTATAAAGTAGCAAATTCGGTATAATAACGGCTCTTTCAACAAAAATATTTTTTATTAGGTAAATAAATCATGCAAGAACAGTATCAACCAGATTTAATCGAGTCCAAAATGCAGAAAAAATGGCAAGAAGCCAAAATTTTCAATGTGACTGAGGATACAACTAAACCTAAATATTATTGTTTGTCCATGTTTCCTTATCCTTCTGGAAAGTTACATATGGGGCATGTTAAGAATTACACTTTATCAGATGTTTTGTGTCGTTTTAAATTATTAAATGGATTTAACGTATTACAGCCAATGGGGTGGGATGCATTCGGATTACCTGCAGAGAATGCGGCAATTCAAAATGGAGTTTCTCCTGTAAGATGGACTAGAGAGAATATCCAAGATATGAAAAAGGTCTTGAACGCATTAGGTTTTGGAATTGACTGGGATAGAGAAATTACAACATGTGATAAAGAATATTATCACTGGGAGCAGTGGTTATTTACTCGTTTATACAAGAAAGGCAAGATTTATAAAAAACTAGGTGTGGTTAATTGGGATCCAGTTGACAAAACTGTTTTGGCAAATGAGCAAGTGATTGATGGTAGAGGATGGCGTTCAGGAGCCTTGGTTGAAAAACGAGAAATTCCGATGTATTACTTTAAAATTACAGATTATGCAGAGGAATTGTTAAATGATCTGGATAAGTTAGAGGGTTGGCCGACTAATGTTATTCAGATGCAAAAGAATTGGATTGGTAAGTCTCAAGGGATGGCTGTCCGTTTTCCTTTGGATAAAAATAGTCAGAGAGATTTATCAAAAGAAGATAGCCAATACATACAGGTTTATACTACTCGACCTGATACTTTAATGGGAGTCACTTATTTAGCCGTAGCGGCTGAACATCCATTAGCAATTGCAGCCAGTAAAGATAAACCTGATCTCATTGCTTTTATACAAAAATGTAAGGCAGGCTCTGTTGCAGAAGCTGATATGGCGACAATGCAAAAAGAAGGGAGATCTACTGGACGTTATGTTATTCATCCTCTTACTGGCGAGAGATTGGAGGTTTGGATCGCTAATTATGTATTATGGGGTTATGGGGATGGTGCAGTTATGGCTGTGCCAGCACATGATGAGCGAGATTTTGAGTTTGCAACACAATATTCTTTGCCGATTAAATGGGTCATTCAACCTACAGATGGAAGTGAGTTGTCATCTGAGAAAGCCTATGTGGATCATGGTATTCTATTTAATAGCGGTGAATTTGATGGACAGAATTTTGAAGAGGCTTTTACTTGTATCGCTAAGGCTTTACAGGAAAAAGGTTTAGGAGAATTAAAAACTCAATATAGACTGAGAGATTGGGGTATTTCACGACAAAGATATTGGGGATGTCCTATTCCCGTTATTTATTATGAAAATGGTCAAGAAGGTATTATTGAAGATGATCAACTACCATTTGTTCTACCTGAGGAGATTATTCCGGATGGTTCCGGTTCTCCACTGAAGAAAAGACCAGACTTTTATGAAGTAAAAAATGAAAAAGGTGAAGTTATTGGTCAGTATGAGACCGATACAATGGATACTTTTGTTGAATCTAGTTGGTATTTTATGCGCTATGTTTCTCCTCAGTATGCGTTGGGAATGTTAGATCCACAAGCGGCAAGTTATTGGTTACCAGTTGATCAATATGTGGGTGGGGTTGAGCATGCTATTTTACATCTATTATACTCTCGATATTTTACTAAATTATTGAGAGATGAGGGTTTAGTGTCTATTGATGAGCCTTTTCAAAAACTGCTTACTCAAGGAATGGTTATTGCTATGACCTATTATCGAGAGCAAGAAAATGGATCAAAGGAATGGATATCACCACAAGATGTTGTAGTAGAAAAAAATGATAAAGGACAGATTGCCAGGGTTTATCATAAAATCGATGGACAGCCTGTTATTCCTGGTGGATTAGAGAAGATGTCTAAATCTAAAAATAATGGAGTAGATCCTAAGCAGATGATTCAGGAATATGGTGCAGATACCATTCGCTTATTTATGATGTTTGCCGCGCCTCCAGAGCAAACTTTAGAATGGAGCGAAGAAGGTGTAGAGGGTTCTTTTAGATTTTTACGAAGATTGTGGCGGTTGTTAGTGGAGTTTAAAAAATCAAATAGCTTAACGTTATTTCAATTGACACAAAAAGATTTGACCGGAGATGTTAAGGCATTGCGTTTTAAATTGCATACAACTATTGATAAAGTGACTGATGATTATAATAGGAGGCAACAGTTTAACACTGCAATAGCAGCGATTATGGAGTTGCTAAATCTTTATGAAAAAACTGACTTATCACAACCTTATGGTAATGAAGTAGCAACAGAAATGTTTAGTGTGGTATTTAGAATGTTGTGGCCTATTGTTCCGCATATTGCAGAAGCTTTATGGGAAGAGCTTGAATTAAATCAAGGTATATTGGAGGCTGGTTGGCCTGTAGCTGATAAGGAGGCCTTAGTACCAGACGAGATGGAGTTAATGGTTCAAGTTAATGGTAAATTACGTGGGCGTATTACTGTCGCTTTAGAAGCAAGCAAGGAAGAAATAGAGTATTTGGCTCAAGCAGAGCAATCAGTATTAAGGCATATAGAAGGTAGAACAGTTAAGAAGATTATAATTGTTCCTAAGCGCTTAGTTAATATAGTGGTTGTATAAAAAAATGTTCCATGTGGAACATTTTTTTATGGTTTTAAATTTTTGGGTAATTGATGAGAATATTTTGAATAAGTTCATCAATGCTCGCGGTGATCGTTGTGGTCTAGTTTTATCGCTCGCCGTAAGACCCCGTCCTTCATGGCGGGGATATAAGGCGTAACCACGAAGTGGTTATTCCGTCTTTTAGTGTCTATGCTATCTTATTGACTATTCATAGTTCATTAGTATAATCAAGACATGCAAATCAAAAAAGCTTTTAAATTTGAGTTAATACCTAATGGTGAACATATTCGCAAAATGAAGCAGTTTTGTGGTTGTTCTCGTTTTGTATTTAATCATGCTTTAGATTGTCAGAATAAGCAGTATGAGGCTGGTAACGGTTTCAAATTCTGCTACAGTAAAATATCGAGCTTACTACCTAAATGGAAAGATGAGTTCAAATGGCTTAAAGATTGCCATAGTCAAGTGTTACAACAATCCTTAAAAGATCTAGAAGCCTCTTTTCGGAATTTCTTTGCCAAACGTTCTAGTTTTCCTAAGTTTAAGAAAAAGGGATTGAAAGAAAGCTTTAGATTTCCCCAAGGTGTAAAACTAGAACAAGGTAACAACCGTTTGTATTTACCCAAAATAGGCTGGGTAAGATACCGTAATAGTCGTCATGTCATTGGTTCGATTAACAACGTTACCATTAGTCACAAGTGTGGAAAGTGGTATGTTGCTATACAAACGGAATATGATGTTGAACCACCAATACCATTAGGTAATGAAGTGGGTATAGATATGGGGATTACCCGTTTTGCAACTTTAAGTAACGGTCAATACTTTGAGCCTATCAATAGTTTTAAAACGGCACAACGTCAGTTAGCTAAATTGCAATGTCAAATGAGCCATAAGAGGCCATTGAGTCACAACTGGAAAAAAGCAAAAAATAAAGTATCACGCTTACACTCGAGAATAGCCAATATTAGACGTCATTACCTTCATCAACTCTCTGCTCAAATTAGCAAAAACCACGCCATTGTGTATGTAGAAGATTTGCAGGTTGGTCACATATCTAAGTCTGCAAAGGGGGATACGACTCATCCTGGTAAAAGAGTAAAGCAAAAATCGGGATTAAATCGTTCTATGCTAGATCAATCATGGTATGAATTTAGAAGGCAACTGGACTATAAACTGTTATGGCGAGGAGGTCATTTAGTAGCAGTGAATCCTAAGAATACCAGTCGTACTTGCCCACAATGCGGGCATATAAGTGCACAGAACCGTCAAACGCAATCAAACTTTGAATGTGTTGCATGTGGATATAAATTAAATGCAGATGAGGTTGGAGCGATAAATATATTAAGGGCAGGATGTGCCCGGTTAGCCTGTGAAGTGAATGATGCAGTAAGGTCATCAGCAACAGGAACCCACCGAAGTGAGTTAGCAATACTGCTAAACACCGTAGGAATCCCTGCCCTTTAGGCCGGCGAGGACGTCAATAAAAAAGACTATGATCCTACAAGTATTTTTGAAAAAGATAAAATTATTTTTGGTATCAATGAAAATTTAAAGAAAAATTCAATTAAAAAAGAAAAATTTGATAAAACACATATTTTATTACTTGGAAAAAGTGATTCTGAAAAAGGGAAAACGATTTCAGCACTTGCACATGATACAACAAGCAAGTAATAAATAAATAATATTTCTCATTTATTATGCTCCTATAGCTTTCTGCCTAAATACTCCATAATTAAGTTAGTACCAATTTGAGGAATAGTTAATACAGCTAAAATATATACACCAACTAAACTTCTCAACTTGGCAATCAAAACAAGGTATTTCAATCGACCGAAGGTAAGGAATGGTAGTACATCAACAACTTTTTCTGCTGTTTCTCTAACTTCATTATTTGACTGTGTTTCTACAAAGCCTTTTTTCATGATATTACCGCAATAAATTTTAAATTTAACTTCCACTAAAGAAGTTTCTTCTGACTCAATTTCTTTATATTCCTCGATTGTGGGTGTTTTGGGTAAAACAACAGCAGATATACGAATTTGAGCCGTATTTTCATTCATGAAATTAAAATCTTTAACTTGAGCCATTAAACTGTATTTATCTTTACGACTAAACTTTTTTAAAAATTTTTTATAATTCTATTGGGGTTTATTGTGACCATTCGCTGGGGTTTATCAATTCTATTATGGATTCTATTCAGTTAAATAGGATTGTTGATTGGTTATCTAGAGGGTAAAAAATAATAGTATTTTAATCTTTAATTTTGATACTTGAAATAAGTGTTATTCTGTCTGTATTAGTATAGTGCCATATCAATTTATACTTTTTATTGTGCGATATATGAGGAAGGTATACGTATTTTAAGAAGATACAGATTCCTAATCTCAACTTTTAAAAAGAAATCTTTTCTCACTTTAGTTAACACATTTTTGGAAACTGTATAATTGTATTTAGCTGTTTTTTTAATATTTTATTCCAATTCGTTTGAAATAATAAAAATTGAACTACTAAATCAATGGGTCTAGATAATTTTATAGTTTGTCATTCACAGAGTTCATAATGTGTAAAATGGTTAAGAATTTAAATGTTTCACGTGAAACTTTTATAGTGAAATGTTAAATAGTTTTCAATAGGTAGAAAAGATACAAATAAGATTCTGATTGATTGTTTTTATTTTTTAGTCGTAAAATAAATGCAATAAAAGAAGGATAGGAGAGATATATGAGTGCTAATAAGATACATAGTATTAGAAGTATTATTTTATTATTGTTTGCTTCTATTGTTGCTACAGGTATTATTACTTTTATTGCATTGGAAAGAAATGAGACTATAAACGCTTTATGGATTGTTATTTGTGCCCTCTGCATTTATTTTATTGGTTATCGTTATTACAGTCTATATATTGCCAAATATGCACTCCGATTGGATTCTACGCGTATGACCCCTGCTTTTCGGCATTGTGATGGTTTGGATTATGTTCCTACTAATAAAGTAATTTTGTTTGGACATCATTTTGCAGCGATTGCAGGTGCGGGGCCTTTGGTAGGGCCGGTATTGGCAGTTCAGTTAGGTTATTTTCCAGGAATGCTTTGGATTCTGGTTGGGGTTGTGTTGGCAGGTGCTGTTCAAGATTTTATGGTTTTATTCATGTCTATGCGGCATGATGGTAAGTCATTAGGCGAGATAGTGAAAGATGAAATGGGTTATATTCCAGGTGTGATTAGTATGATTTTATTTCTGATGATCATGATTATTATTCTTGCCTCATTGGCTATGATTGTTGTTAAAGCTGCAACCCATAGTCCCTGGGCGACTTTTACTTTGGCGTATACTATTCCTTTGGCATTACTGATGGGGATTTATCTAAGATATATACGTCCTGGTAAGATTTTCGAAATTTCAATAGTAGGTTTTGTTTTATTAATTTTAGGTATTTTTTTGGGGGGCTGGGTCTCTCAGCAACCACATTTGAGTCATTATTTTGATTTGAGTGGTGAGACACTGACTTTCTGTTTAATTGGTTATGGCTTTTTAGCAGCGGTATTACCTGTTTGGCTATTATTGGCACCTAGAGATTATTTATCTACGTTTTTAAAGTTGGGAATGATATTTATTCTTGCTTTGGCTGTTATTGTCCTAATGCCTGATTTGAAAATGCCAGCAGTGACTAGGTTTGTTGATGGTACTGGTCCTATTTGGTCTGGACCTGCTTTCCCTTTTTTATTCATTACTATAGCATGTGGTTCTGTGTCTGGATTTCACGCTTTAATCTGTTCAGGCACAACTCCCAAGATGATTCCTAATGAGGTATTGGCACGACCTATTGGTTATGGTGCTATGATATTGGAGTCCGGAGTGGCTATTATTGCTTTAATCTCCGCTTCTATTCTTGACCCAGGTATTTATTTTGTGATGAATAGTCCACAGAGTTTTCTCAATCCACAAGGTTTGGCAGATAATGTTTTTATTGCATCTCAGACAATATCAAATTTGGGTTTCGTAATTACGCCAGAAACCATACAACAGATGACTAAAGATATTGGGGAAGAAAGTATTATTTCAAGAACTGGTGGTGCGCCAACCCTTGCTATAGGGATGGCACATTTATTGCACCATGGGATATCTAATCTCATCTCAATGCCCTTTTGGTATCATTTTGCTATTTTATTTGAAGCTTTATTTATTCTCACCACAGTCGATGCTGGTAGTCGTGCAGGTCGGTTTATGTTGCAAGATTTTTTAGGCCTTATTCATCCCAAGTTTAGGAAAACAGATTATCTACCGGCTAATTTGTTAGCTACTGCAGTTATTGTATGTGCCTGGGGATATTTCTTATATCAAGGGGTGGTTGATCCCTTGGGTGGAATTAATACTTTGTGGCCTTTATTTGGTATTGGAGGACAGATGTTAGTGGCTTTGGCTCTTACTTTGGGTACAGTTGTTTTATTCAAAATGAAACGTAATAGGTATGCTTGGATCACAGTATTGCCAACCATATGGTTATTAATTTGTACCATGAGAGCTGCTTATCTAAAAGTAGCTGATGATACCATTGGTTTTTTTGCTATTGCCAATAAGATAAAGGAAAAATATATTAATCAACCTTTTGTTGCTGATGTAGTGTTTTCTACGCCAGAAGATGCTAAGTACGTTATTTTTAACAATCAAGTGGATGGAATTATTATTATGTTTTTTATGATTGCCACAATTATTATAGTTTTATACGGCATCTATTCGATTTTACTATCTTTGAAATCAGATCAAGAGACCTCAACCGAAGTGCCTTATGAGCCTTTGCCACAAGTAGAATTAGCTAGAATTAAAAAGGAGGGAATTTAATGTTAAAACAAAGATTGAAAGCCTTCAAGCAAACATTGTATCTAATGGTAGGTCAACCAGATTATGAACAATACTGCGCATTTATGAGGGATCGTCATCCTAACCGTGTATTAATGAGTTATGAGGAATTTTATCATAACCGGTTGAATGCAAGATACAGCAGCAAAGGAGGCTCTCGATGTTGTTAGTCACTGTTAATTATTATAAACTCATGTTTAGTCATGAGCCAATCACTCCTCCATCGTTTTTAGTGATAACAATTGTTGAGGAACGAGGTCGCCCTGTTATTTGAGCATCTGGCCATGATGAAACTGCTCTTGGTGTTTTAGGATCGGAGACCCCCCCCGCTTCTCCGGGGTGTTGAATGTTGACAAACATAGCCTTATTATCAGGGCTAAAAGTGATACCTGTTATCTCGCAGCCACAAGGCCCTGTCAGAAAACGTTTAAACTCTTTAGAGCCAGGAACGACAGCAAACATTTGGTTGTTTCCTAAACCTTCATAAGGTCCTGTATTTAATGTTGTGGTGGAAACATCTGTTTGTATCCACATCACCCCCCTATGATCAAATTTCAGCCCATCGGGGCTACCAAAGGAGACTGATTTAATATCTGTTGTCCAATTAAGATTTGAACTATTTAATAAACCACCCATGGCAAAAATATCCCAGGTAAAAGATAAACTTTCAGGATTATTTTTATCTTCCTGCCAGTGTATAATATGACCAAATATATTATTTTTTCTTGGGTTGGCTGCATCAACTCCGGCTTTACCATTTTCTCCTCTTGAAGAATTATTGGTTAATGTGCAGTACACACTACCTTTTATTTTAGGATCAATGGCAATCCATTCTGGTCTATCCATTTTAGTTGCACCTACTTTATCAGCAGCCAATCTGGTTTTTATTAGTACTTCAGCTTGATCTTTAAAGCCATTATCTGGTGTTAATGGATATTGACCAAAAACTAAAGGTATCCATTTGCCTGTATTATCTTCATTGAATTTAGCAACATATAAGACACCCTCCTCTAATAGTTTTAAATTAGCAGCTCTATCTTGTGGTTGATAACTATGTTTGGATATAAATTTATATATATATTCAAATTTCTCATCATCGCCAGTATAAACAACAACTTTATTATTGTTTCCTATATCAACGGTAGCACATTCGTGTTTGATTCTACCTAATGATGTATGTTTTTTAGGGG
Source organism: Neisseriaceae bacterium (assembly GCA_016864895.1). Lineage (NCBI taxonomy): Bacteria > Pseudomonadati > Pseudomonadota > Betaproteobacteria > Neisseriales > Neisseriaceae > Neisseriaceae bacterium. Next base: position 1,007,415 of record CP046107.1, read on the forward strand.
TACTATTGGGGTTGTAAGGGTCTATTTCGACTACCCAACCAAAACGATGGGGTTCATTAGGTTCATTGGAAGTTTCAAATCGAGGATCTACTTCACTCCAGCGATAGAATTGTTCTCTTTGTTTGATGCCATATCTTTTTTCTAGTTCAGTTAGTTTACCAGTTTTATTAGTAAACATATCACTCCAGTTTTCCTCACAGGTAAGATATGTCCCCCATGGTGTTTTACCATTTGAACAGTTTTGCATTGTTCCTAATAAAATTCGACCGCTTTTATCTTGTTTGGTTTGCATTAAGCGATGTCCTGCCGCTGGTCCTGTTGCACTCATCGGTGTTTGAGCAGTGATTCTACGTGCATACTGAGAAGGCCTTACAACTTCCCATTGTTGTTGTGAATTTTTCCTTATTTCTATAATAGAAACACCTAATGCCTGTTGCGCTTTTCTGACCTTATTAAGTGACCAATTATTGTCACCATCAGGGAATAGAAGACCATTATCACAGTATTCGTGGTTAATAGCTAATAAGGCGTTAGAGTTAGATTGTGTATGCATTGGTAGGGAGAAATAGTCCATACCATCATGGTGCATACCTGCTTGTAACGCTTGTTCTCTGGCACTATTGGCTGCATTAAGTTTAAATTGTGGGCTTTTATCATGAATACCAACTGGATCTCCCCAGCTGTATAGAACTTTTGCAGTATAGCCCTTAGGTACTCTAACATTGTCTTGAGAGGAAGGTTGTATACTTTCAAACCCTAAAGCTTTAGGTCTATCAGAGGAATTAATAGTATCTATGGTTTTACTACTCAAAAAATTAGAAGTGAGTGTTGCTGTTGTTGTTACAATACCCATTTGTAAAAAACGTCGACGTGAGATACTATTCTGTATGATTTCTTGAATACTTAGATTATTACTATGGTTAAGAACCATATCCTGATTCATATGTTTTAGACTTTTTTTGTTTTTTGTTGGCATGGCTGTTCCTCTCTATATAGATGACCAAAAAATTATAGACATATGTTATGTCATATGTATGACATAACTTTTAGGCTAGAACTCAATTCTTAGCTGTAGTTTCCTCATATATTATTTTTTTAATTTGTTGTAATATCTGTATTTAAAGAATAGCTTATATCCTAATTGTGATCAAAACCATAATCTGTATAATTGATCTCAATCATCTTTTTCTAATCAATAGATTTTTAATAAGTATTCAATTACTAGTATAAATGACGGTCAAAGGATAGGTAATATTATTAAAAATTGGCTTACTACGCCACGATGTCACTAGGTAAAAAATTTATATAGTAAAGATAGTTTCTATCGGGTTGAGAAAACAATAGCCATTTAAAATATGATGAATATTTTAAAAACTTATTTTTTCTGTTGTGGGAAAATTTTCAAAATAATCCTTTGGTTATTTAAGTAATAAAGGGATGTACAGATGTATGGTTGTATTGTGTATCTTAGTTCTTTTTATGAGTTATTCCATATACATATATTACATAGTGTTTTAATTATCTTTATTGTTATGCTTGTGATTTTAACCTATGGAAAAACGCTGGGTTGTAAATGGTATGAGACCATTAATGTTATTTCTTTGGTTATGTTTGCTACGTCACTGTTATTCATTTTTTTATTTCAACTGCTTTCAAGGTTTAGAATTTATAATTGAATATTGAACCAATTATAGACATAAATTTATTCAAAGCAAAAAGTAAATTGTTGATTATTTAAATTCCTAATAATTTATTTAAATATTGCTGAGCGTGATATTGATTAAATTAATTTTTCTTATTCTATTTTCTTACAGAGAAAAAGTATGTCATATGAATATAATTATTTATACAATGTTTCATGCTGTAGGCTACTCAAAGTTTAGTTTTTTAGGTAGTATAAAAAAAATAACTTATGGAAGAACAAAGGGTTGACAAAAATTTTAGGACGATTATCAATTAAGAGGGTTAATATGAGCACGAATAATTCATTTAATACTTTGTCTACGTTAACAGTTAAAGATAAAAAATATAATTACCACTCTTTGAAAAAGGCAGAAGAAACATTAGGTGATTTGTCTCAATTGCCAAAATCTATGAAAGTTTTATTAGAAAATCTTTTGAGATTTGAGGATGGAAAAACAGTTACTAGGCGAGATATTGAAGCTATTGGAGATTGGTTGAAACATAAAAAATCAGGCCATGAGATACAGTATCGACCTGTTCGTGTTTTGATGCAAGATTTTACAGGTGTTCCTGCAGTTGTTGATTTAGCAGCGATGAGAGATGCTATGGCAAAAGCAGGTTGTGATCCTAAAAAAGTGAATCCACTTTGTCATGTTGATTTAGTGATTGATCATTCTGTTATGATTGATTATTTTGGAACACCTCATTCATTTGAACAAAACGTAGCTATGGAAATGAGCAGAAATGTTGAGCGTTATGAATTTTTGAAGTGGGGACAAAGGGCTTTTGCCAATTTTAGTGTTGTCCCACCGGGCACAGGCATTTGTCACCAAGTTAATTTAGAATATTTATCAGAAGTCACTTGGACAAATGAAAAAGATGGAGAATATTGGGTTTTTCCCGATACAGTTGTTGGAACGGATTCTCACACACCTATGGTGAATGGTTTATCAGTTTTAGCATGGGGCGTTGGTGGTATTGAAGCTGAAGCAGCATTGTTGGGGCAGCCTATTTCAATGACCTTACCAGAGGTAGTAGGTGTCAGGTTAAGAGGTCATTTAAGAGAAGGAATTACTGCAACTGACTTAGTCCTGACAATTACTGAGATATTAAGAAAATATGGTGTTGTAGGTAAATTTGTTGAGTATTTTGGTGAGGGTTTAGCCGATCTGTCATTAGCAGACCGTGCCACTATTTCTAATATGTCACCTGAATATGGTGCAACTGTTGGTTTTTTCCCTATTGATGAAGTTACCTTGAACTATATGCGTTTGACAGGACGTGATGAAGAAGTTATCTTAAGAACTGAGATATATGCTAAAGAGCAAGGTTTATGGCAAGAAAAAGGTCAGGAACCTGTTTTTACTGATGTTCTAGAAATAGACTTGAGTGCAGTAGAAACTAGCTTAGCTGGGCCTAAACGTCCGCAAGATAGAGTTGTCATTGGTGACCTGAGAAATGCTTTTGATATGAATGCTAATCAGTTGGGTGATAATTTAGATAAAAGCATTAGCTTAATACTAGATGGACAACAATACCAGTTAAAACAAGGTGATGTTGTTTTGGCTGCTATTACTTCTTGTACTAATACTTCTAATCCTAGTGTAATGATGGCAGCTGGTTTGGTGGCCAAAAAAGCGGTAGAATTAGGTATTACTCGTAAACCTTGGGTGAAAACTTCTTTAGCACCTGGTTCTAAGGTAGTAACAGCTTATTTAAATGAGTCAGGTTTGTCAAAATTCTTAGAGCAAATAGGTTTTAATTTAACCGGTTATGGTTGTACAGCTTGTATTGGTAATTCTGGTCCATTAATTCCTGAAGTAGCAAAAGCGATTGATGAATCAGGTTTAAATGTTTCTGGTGTATTGTCTGGTAACCGAAATTTTGAGGGAAGGATTCACCCGAAAATTAAATCTAATTGGTTAGCTTCCCCACCTCTAGTGGTTGCTTTTGCCTTAGCGGGTACAACACGTATTAATTTATTTAGTGACCCTTTAGCGAAAGATAAAAATGGCAATGATGTGTTCTTAAAAGACATATGGCCAAGTAACTATGAAATTGCACAAGCTGTGTCCATGGTAAACGGTACTATGTTTACAAAAAGCTATACAGCATTATTCGATGGAGACGAAAATTGGCAAGCTATAAGAGTAGAAGCTAGTAAAACCTATGAATGGAATCAAGACTCTACTTATATTCGTCATCCTCCTTATTTTGAGGCAATTGATCAACCGTTACCGGTATTAAAGCCAATAGAAAACGCCTACGTCTTGGCTTACTTTGGCGATTCCATTACCACAGATCATATTTCTCCTGCGGGTAATATTGCACCAGATTCACCTGCGGGTCAATATTTGCAAGAATACGGTGTAATGCCTAAGGATTTTAATTCTTATGGTTCGCGTCGAGGTAATCACGAAGTAATGATGAGAGGTACGTTTGCGAATATTCGTATTCGTAATAAGTTAGTGCCTGGTATTGAGGGAGGTTATACCATACATATCCCAACTGGTGAGCAATTAACCATTTATGATACTGCGATGAAGTATAAGGAGGCAGGTATTCCAAGTATTATTTTATCCGGTAAAGAATACGGTAGTGGTTCTAGCCGAGATTGGGCAGCAAAAGGTCCAAACTTGCAAGGTGTTAAAGCTGTCATAGCTGAAAGTTTTGAGCGTATTCACCGTTCTAACTTAATTGGTATGGGTATTTTGGCTTTACAATATAAAAATGGTGAAAATGCGGAAAATCTTGGGTTAACGGGTAAAGAATCTTTTACTATCCATTTGTATGACAATGTTAAACCACATCAAGATATTAAAGTTGTTGCTAAAAGAGAAGATGGTTCTGAAATAGAATTTATGGTCATATGTCGCATCGATACAGTTAATGAGGTTGATTATTTTAAAGCTGGTGGTATCTTACACTACGTTTTGAGAGAGATGATTAAATAATAAAGACTCCTTGAGGTACAAAAATGATGATGCCCCTATGATGAGACAAAATCAAAAATTAATATATTTTTCAAAGTGTGATGTATTCCTCGTTTTAAAGTAATGGGAGATCTTGTTATGTTTGGCGACTGTGCTAATTTACTTTAATGGATTTTTTTTGTTTAATCGTCTATTTTATAGCCCAATTTAAAACTATTAGCTTCATATAAGCTAAATCATGATTAAATACACAAAATCAAAATTATTTCATTGTGTGGATATATATGATATGCATCATTAGGTCAAAAAGGCTGTCATCTGATCAAATAAATATTTAAATACAAGTTAAAATGGGAAAAGTGATTTCTAAAAGAATTTTGAGCTTTTATTTTGGTAGTGGTTATTTTTATTAGTAGGTTTAGATAGTTTTAAAATCTGTGGACACAGCAATTTGATTAAATTTATGAGTTAATCTCTTAATACCTGATGTATCAGTTGTTATTGTCTTTATTGATTTTATTATTTTAAATTAGTTGACGGTTCTGATTTTAGTTGTTAATTATGTTATATAATGGTGTTTCTTGTAAGCGAGACAGTTTTGCTCTAGCTAGATCTTTATTATTTAATTAAGGAGGGTACATCGATTATTAAATGCGTGATGAAGGATAAAGATACGAAAACTAGAAGAAAGGGAAAATAATGGCAGTAAATCTTAATACCAAAACGGCTGATGAGCTTTATGATATTAAAGGAACTCAATTATATGTTGGTCAAGCAGGCGTAAAAAAAAGTAATCATAATGATTTAACTTTATTTGTTTTATCTCCTGAGACCAAAGTCTCCGCGGTATTTACTAAAAACAAATTTAGTGCAGCGCCAGTTCAGATTTGTCAACAACACTTAAAGACTAAAAATAATATTCGAGCATTGGTGATTAATACTGGTAATGCCAATGCAGGAACAGGACAGGCAGGAAGAGATAATGCTTTAAGAATATGTAAAAAAGTATCTGAAAAAATAAATTGTGATATTAGTCAGGTGCTTCCATTTTCAACTGGCGTTATCATGGAACCATTGCCTGTAGATAAAATCATATCAGCTTTAGATAATGTTAAAAAAAGTTATTGGGATGTTGTGGCTTTAGCAATTATGACCACTGATACTATGCCTAAAGCTTGTTCAAAACGTATTGAATTACAAGGGAACCCTATTCATATTACAGGTGTTGCCAAAGGATCTGGGATGATTTGTCCGAATATGGCAACTTTACTTTCCTTTGTTGCGACTGATGCAAAAGTATCTCAACCAGTGTTAGATGATTTGATTAGAGAGGTGGTTGAAGAAAGTTTTAATTCGATTACTGTTGATGGTGATACAAGTACTAACGATAGTTTCGTCTTAATGGCGACTGGCGAAGCTGATGGTAAAATAATTGAAGATATTAACAGTGTTGACTATGTGCAATTCAAATTAGCTTTACAAGAAGTTGTCACTGAACTAGCTAAATCTATCATTAGAGATGGTGAGGGAGCAACTAAATTTATCACCATTCAAGTGAATGGCGCTAATACTCGTCAAGAGGCAAGGAAGGTAGGTTATAGTATTGCTAATTCTCCGTTGGTGAAGACAGCTTTTTTTGCTTCTGATGCTAACTTGGGTCGTATTTTGTGTGCAATTGGTAATTCTGGAATTGAAGACTTGGATGTGAGCCAAGTTGAACTATTTTTAGATGATATTCTGGTTTCTGAAAACGGCGGTGTTGTTAGTCATTATAAGGAAGAATATGGTCAAAAGATTATGGCTAAACCTGAAATCACCATTCAAGTTGAATTGAATAGAGGGCAAGAAAAAGCTACGGTATATACTTGTGACTTGTCCCATGATTATGTGACAATTAATGCCGAGTATCGCACCTAAATTAAAACTTATCGCCTTTGTGTAATGCAGCAATGCCAGCAGTCAAATTGTTGTAATCTACTCTATCAAAACCTGCACTTAATATCATTTCCTTAAGTGTCTCTTGATCTGGGTGCATGCGAATAGATTCAACTAGGTATTGGTAACTATCAGCATCATTAGCGATCAGTCTACCAAATTTAGGTAAGAAATTGAAGGAATAAAAATCATAAGGTTTACTTAGAGGTTGGTAAACCTTAGAGAATTCTAATACTAATAACTGACCACCTGGTTTCAAAACTCGGTACATTTCTTTTAAGGCGATGTCTTTATGTGTCATATTTCTCAAGCCAAATGCAACAGACACTAAGTCAAAATAATTGTCAGAGAATGGTAATTTTTCAGCATCACATACAGCGACAGGGATAATATGTCCTTTATTTAGCAGACGATCACGCCCTACAGTAAGCATAGAGGAATTGATATCAGTTAACCAAACTTCACCTGTCTTACCTACTCTCTTTAACCACCCACTTGCCAAGTCTCCTGTCCCTCCAGCAATATCTAAGACCTTATTTCCTTTATGAATACGTGCTGTTGTTAAGGTAAATTGTTTCCAAATTCGGTGAATACCCATAGACATTATATCGTTCATGATGTCATATTTTTTAGCAACAGAATGAAAAACTTTTGCCACTTTTTCAGATTTTTGAGATTCATCTACTTGTTGGTAACCAAAATGTGTTTTTTTGGACATATTTAATTCTCTTTAAATTAATAATAATTGTAATACACAAAAAAGCCAGCAAAATCATGTAGGATATATTAATGATATATGCACAATTAAGTTTAAAAATGCAGGGCATATGCCACCTTTTGGTATTCTACTCTTTTCATTTTACCAGAAATTAAAACAAGCAAGCTATACAATAGTCCAATGGATTTACAGATATACTGTCTATGCTTATATATGATTATTGCCAATTATTATTAAAGTTCAATAAAAAATCGTTATTAGACTCCTTGTTTTAAACTAGCTTGAATAAAATCATCTAAATGACCATTCATGACTGCTTTAATGTTCCCAACTTCATAGCCTGTACGCAAATCTTTAATTCTTGATTGGTCAAATACATAAGAGCGGATTTGATTACCCCAACCTATCTCAGATTTACTGTCTTCTAATGCTTGTTTATTTTCATTGTGTTTACGCATTTCTAATTCATATAATTTAGATTTTAGCATTTGCATTGCCTCTTCTTTATTGCGATGTTGTGAACGGTCATTTTGACATTGGACTATAATCCCACTTGGGATGTGTGTAATGCGTACTGCAGAATCAGTTTTATTAATATGTTGCCCCCCTGCGCCCGAGGCACGATACGTGTCTATTTTCAAATCAGAAGGGTTAATTGAAATGTCAATACTATCATCAACTTCTGGATAGACAAATACAGAAGCAAAAGACGTATGTCGCTTATTAGATGAGTCAAAAGGAGAGCAACGTACCAAACGATGAATACCTGTTTCTGTTCTCAATAACCCATAGGCATAATCACCTTCCAGTTTCAGGGAAGCACGATTAATACCCGCAATATCACCCGTATTTTCTTCTAATACTTCGACTCTAAAACCTTTGTGTTCAGCGTATCGGATATACATACGCAATAGCATGCCAGCCCAATCTTCGGCTTCTGTACCTCCTGCTCCCGCAACAATGTCAATGAAGCAGTTATTGCCATCTGCTTCTTGATTAAACATCCGTTTAAACTCAAGATCAGCTAGTTTATTTTCGGCGTTATTAACATCTTGGATAATTTCATTAAAGGCACTGTAATCATTTTCTTCTATTGCAATTTCTAGTAAGAGTACAGCATCTCCTATTTGTGAGTTAATAGAATCAATAGCATCTACGATATTTTCTAGAGATTTTTTTTCTTTATTTATCCTTTGGACTTGTGAAATATCATTCCAGGTATCTGGATCTTCTAATAATAAACAAATTTCTTCTAGTTTTTGTTTTTTTTCCTCGTAGTCAAAGATACCCCCTGATATTCTCAGTGCGGTATTTTATGTCATTAATATGCTGATTTAATTCATTTATCTTTTCTGACTCGATCATAATAACCTATGTTGTTGTATTACTGTAAAAATTTATATTGATAAAAATAGTTTATTTTGTTAAATACTTTAGGGCTAGTTTCACAGATTCACCAAGATTCAATTGTGGTTCAATATTTTTAATAGCATTCTTTGCTTCTCTTTGATTATAACCTAATGCGAGCAACGTTTGAATAATATCTTCAGTATTATCCTGATAAATTTCTGAGGTACAATTATCGTTTTTAGAAAATAATAATTTATCTGTTAGTTCTAAAATTAAACGCTCAGCTGTTTTTTTACCAATACCAGGCACAGAAGATAAACGGGTAGTATTTTTATTTTTAATGGCTAGAGTAAGCTCATTAATTTCTAATACTGACAAAATAGCTAATGCGCTTTTGACACCTACACCATTGACCTTGATTAACTGTTTAAATGTTTCTTTTTCCTGAGGAGTATAGAAACCGAATAATTGTTGTGAATCTTCACGATAATGGGTTTGAATATATAAACCAACTTTATGATTAGTTTCGGGTAAGTGATAAAAGGTTTGCATAGATACTTCTATTTCAAAACCAATACCATGTACATCAACCACAATGAAAGGTGGATTTTTTTCAATGATAACGCCAGTGAGGCGGCTAATCATAATACTTCCTTCTTATTAAGATAAAAAAATTTTCTAGTTGAGCTAACTCTGTTGAGTGAGTGAGTAAAAGCAACAGCGATAGCATCAGCAGCATCTGGGGTAGGTGTTGCTGATAACTTTAACATATTAACTAGCATATGTTGCACCTGTTTTTTTGATGCTTTGCCATTACCTACAACTGCTTTTTTAACTTGTAGTGCTGTATATTCATAAATAGGTATTTTTTTTAATGATACAGCAGCTAGTATTCCCCCTCTAGCCTGTCCTAGAATTAGGCTAGTAGCAGAATTGATATTAATAAATATTTGTTCGATAGCTACTTCATCTGGGTGGTAGGTATCTATTATTTCTTGTATGGAAGTGGCCAAGGTATTGATTTTAAGAGGTAAACTATTTTTAGGGTTTGTTTTAATAACACCTGATACAATGTAAGAATAATCATTGTATCTAGAAATATCAATAATACCAAAACCTGTATAGCGACTACCTGGGTCGATACCCAATATTCTCATTAATTTAAACCTTATTTTCGTTTGATTTCTTCTAGGACTTGTACATAAATCAACATAGTGAAAATAAATGTCCCACCAATAATATTACCCAGACTAGTCGGAAATAAAAAACGAACAAAATAATCATATAAATTAGCATTTCCTTGCATCACCCAATAGGCCACTTCGGCAGAACCTACGACTACATGTGTGAAGTCACCTAGAGCAATTAAATAGGTAATAAACATAACTAATAAAAATGCATAATTTTTAGAGGTAGGTAACATCCAAACTAAAGAAGCGATTAAAACACCTGAAGGAATACCACGCCAAATATTCTCCCATGCACCAGTAGATGTGACATGTTGAGCAATGTTATTGAGTTCATTGACAATGATAGGGTCAAAAACATTACAATTCTGCAAAAAAAGAGCTGCTAATGCAGTACCAATCAAATTGGAACATAAGACAATACTCCAAAGATTTATGACAGATAAAACTTTTTTTAGTGTAAGGGGATTGAATAGAGGAACCACAGTTGTAATTGTATTTTCAGTAAAGAGTTGCATATGCCCTAATACAACAATGATAAACCCAACTGAATAACCCAGATTAGAAATAATTGGAGACCAACTCGCATCGGGTAAATAAGTAGTAAAAACCGCTTTAAAAACAAAAGAAAAAGTAATTAGGATTCCCGCCGCTATACCTGAAAAAATTAGTGATGCTTTAGGTCTAACTAATTCCTCTAGACCGTTTCTTCGAATAATTTCATAGACTAAGCGAGGAGAAAGTTTTTCGTGTTCTTCAACTACCATTTTTTCGCGATAAGAAAAGCTTGATATATCGTTTTTAGTTGTCATAGGTTACCCTTGTTTGAAATTTAGGAAAAACTTTTTGATTATAGCCACAGGATATTTTAACAAATTTATGTATTTTTCACTGTTTATTATACAGTGGACCAACACCTTCAATTTCTTTTTGAGCAGACTGAACAGTTTTTTGAATTAGTTCTGTGAGTTCACGTGGATCTTCTTTTGCGTTCCATGCAATAGGTTTACCAATAATAAAAGTTGCCTTCCCTGGATATTTTTTAAGACCCTTAGAATAAAACTCTCCACAATTATGGGCAATAGGTAATAGGTCTAACTTTAAATCTTTGGCTAGATGAGCCGCACCACGTTTATAAGCAACATATTTTCCTGGTTGAATTCTGGTGCCCTCTGGGAAAATACTAATTCCTAATCCATCTTCCACTTTTTCTTTGGCTATCTTTAGCATATTTTTTCTTGAATTAGGATCACCTCTTTTGATAGGAATTTGATTAGTCAAATAAAGACCAAATCCCAAAAGAGGAATAGATAATAATTCTTGCTTTAAAATATACACAGAAATAGGAGAAAATGAATAAATAGCAGATGTTTCCATTCCTGATTGATGATTGGCAACAGTAATATATACTCGATCTTTAGGAATATTTTCCATTCCTTTTACCTCAAAAGAAAGACCTACTATCTTTTTTAGACCCCATAATGCTGTTCTTGACCAATAAACAGCTATTCTGTTTGGCGTTGTTTTATCCATAAAAGGTATAAATAGGATACAAGCCACAAGATAGACGAACATAGTCAGTGGAAGATAAACTAAAAATAATATGGAGCGTAATAAAATCATCTTAAAGTACCTTGAAATTTTAACAAATTTTAATAATACAGCTATCCTATCAAGCTAATGTACGAATAAACGTTAATGATTGTTCATTAGAAGTTTATTAAGTTTAGTCAAAAACAAATAGTCAAGAAATTTGAAACCAATATAGTTTGCATTATTTTTTTTAATTGATTATGTCTTGGTCGTTTTGTTTTTTAGGCCCCAAAGGACCCTCTCCGGTAATTTTTAATTGTTGAGATTCAATCCATTCCTCACATTGGTGCATCATTTCTTTAGCATCACCTATTTTATAAGAAATAGGTTTCCCAATAATAAATTTAGCCGTTCCCGGGTATTTAACTAACCCTTTGGACCAAAATTCACCACTATTGGTTGCAATAGGTAAAATATTCATTTTCAATGCTTGAGCCATATTGGCAGCACCGTAGCGATATTTACCCTTTCTCCCTGGTGGAACTCTTGTCCCTTCTGGAAATATGTTAATCCAAAAACCATCTTTTTTTCTTTTATGTGCTGTTTTAATTAACTGTTCCCTAGTCTTAGGGTTTTTCTTATCACGATCAATAGGAATAGAATTCATAATGTATAAGCTAATACCTAGGATGGGAAACCATAATAGCTCTTTTTTCATAATAAAAACTTGACTAGGCAGAAATCTTTGTAAAGCAAGTGTTTCATATCCAGATTGATGTTTACAGCAAATAATAGTAGGCTCATCAGGAACATTTTCCAACCCATGTACTTCGTATCTTAGACCTATTATTTTATCAATTAAAAACACGAATGTTGTATTCCAAAAGGCACCAACATTATGACGCTGTCTACGTGGTAAAACGGCAGAAAAAAGAATAGGAATAAACCATATGATGGTAAAAGGAGTAAAAACTAACCATAAAAGAAGGCTTCTTATTATTGCCATATCTATCTCACTTTTGTTTCGTTGCACTATAAAGACATTTTTTTCCAAATTTTATACTCTAATTGCATGATTTATTCAAGCAAATATCTTGGGCAAAGGACCATAAGTCATTATAAACCATTGTTTTTTCAGGTATTTTTTGCTCATAGAGTGTTTTCTTTCCTTTTCCTGTCAGTACCAGTATTGGAATCCCACCTGCTTCATGAATGCATTGCAAATCTCTTAGACTGTCACCAACCATATAGGTTTCACTTGCTGCGATATTTAACCTTTGCAGTATATCATCAATTAAACCAGTTTTAGGTTTTCGGCATTGACAGTTATCCTGCTCTGAATGAGGACAAAACCATATTCCTTCTATTTCCCCCCCTGCATTTTTGATGTGTTTTAACATTTTACTGTGAATTTGATTCAAGTCATTGATAGTAAATAGTTTTCTTGATATACCTGACTGATTAGTGGCAATAGCAACAAGGTAATTGTATTGATTAAAAAAAGCAATTGCATCTGCACTATTAGGGATGGGGATCCATTCATCTGGATTTTTAATAAATTCATCACTGTCATGATTAATGACACCGTCTCTATCAAGGATAACTAGTTTCATTGCTTGCATTGTAATCCATTCATTAAAAAATTTTTCATAACTCCTTTAGCAGATCGAACCATATAGCTTGACCATTTGATATCTAAGTGCCCTTTTTTTTCATGACGTATATTGCTTGGGAAATTTTCACAATCTTCAAGAGCAATGAAGGGGTGCATGTGCAATATTTTAGTATTTTTTTGTTGTTCAAAATATAACCAATCATCAGCAGTAACATGTATCATCTGTGATTGTAATTTCTTGGCTCCTTGTAGGGTAATGATATAAGCGACAGTACCACAACTAAATTGTTTCCATGGTTTCCCAAATTGATAATTTAAGCAAGTATAAGTATGTTTAATGGGAAGCCTACGATAATGGTAAGCTAAATCTTTCTCTAAGATTTTAACATAACCGAGTATTAGTACATCAAATTCAGTATTTTTTTGAATAGTACCAATATGACTCAATAGTGGCAACGGGTTGTTAATCAATTTAAAATCATCTTCTAATATTAGGGAAAAAGGAATTTGTTGAGCGATAATCTTGTTATAAATTTTCTGGTGTCCGAGTGCACAAGCAATCTCGGTATTACTTAAAAATTTGTTTTTTTGTTTTGCTTTATCAGTTGGTTGATAGGCAGCAGATGTTTCCCATTTTGTTTTATTCCTAAAATCCAAAGCATCCACACATTCAAAGGGTAGAGCATATTCAATACACTGACTAAAGGCTGATTGCCGTCTATTGACCGCATCAGGTAAAGACAGAATAAAAATGTTAGGAAGATTCATGTTTGATCAAAAAGCCAAGTAACATATAAACTGTCATCATATAAAATATCATACCTAATGGCAATCTTAGAAAAGAATCAGATAAACAAAATGTGAAAATATTAAAAATGAGAATATAGCCCAATATAGAAATAGTCTCATTATGTTGTCTATATTTATAAAACATATGCAGTGGTACAAATAGGATAGACAAGGTTGCTAAAAATAAGAAAATACCTTTTTTTACCAATACATCCAAAAATTGATTGTGGGCATGCACAAAGGGAACAGCCTCGGGAATAATTAAACCATTTTTTGCTTGTAATTCTTTAACAAAAATATAATTGGCATTTCCCCAGCCTAATAAAGGTTTTTGTAAAAAACCATCAATAGCACTTTTCCAAAACTCAAAACGTAGTCCAATAGAAGAGTTAGGATTGCTATCCTGAAAATACCAAATCAAATCAGTTCTAATCTGATCCAATCTTACAGAGATCCCTGTGTCATATAGAAATAAAAATGACATGAAAATTATGAGTATAATGGGAAGAAATAGTGTTGTGATGAGCTTAGGTATATGTGCGAGATAATGAATAAAAAGTACTATAAATACTATAGGAAAACATAACCAGGCACCGCGAGAGCCAGTTAAAACACTGGCAGTTACGCCAAGTAAAAAAGTCATTAAGGTGAATAGGCTATAAATTTTGTTTCGTTTATAGGCATCAAAGAATAAAGTGAGGCAGAAAAGTGATAATGTAATCACGATCCCAGCAGCAGGAATGACTGGTTGTTGTGTTTCCAATGCACGTTCGGTACCTTGTACGTATTTATCATACAAAGCATAAATACCAATAATGATGGTCGCAATGGGAAATATATAATTAAGTGATTTAGTATAGTTGAGAGTATGACAAAAGAATAAAAAAGCAGGTAACAAAATCAGGGGAATTAATTCAAATTTAATACTACTAAAACTTTCTCCATGAATCAAAGCCAATACAGATGCGGTAATGGTATAAGTTGAAAAAGTATATAAAATAATAAGATGATCTTTATTGATTTTAAAAGAGTGTATTATAAAGCTGTTGTGTACCAACAATATAATACCAAAAATAGAAAAAATAGTAGGAATAATAAAATAAAAGTTTCTTTGTGAGACAATCACTAAGGTAGAAAAAAATACCAATAGCAGAACATAGCCTATTCTTTCTATTGTTTTTGATGGTGCAAACATGATTAGTCTCACTGATTTAGTGTTGCATGACAACAAAAAACGCTCTATATCGTAAGGTTAGAACATACCAAAAAGAACTTTATTCATCTGAAATAATTTTTACACTGCATTTTTATCAGCCTCACCAGTACGGATTCTCACTACACGTTCTAACGGAGTGACGAAGATCTTACCATCTCCCATTTTTCCTGTGGCAGCAGTAAGAATAATCACATCGATAACTTTTTCTACATCCTCCGATCTGATGGCAATATCAAGACGAATTTTAGGTAAGAAATCTATTGCATATTCTGCACCACGATAAATTTCTGTATGGCCTTTCTGGCGGCCAAAGCCTTTCACTTCTGTTACAGTCATTCCTTGAATGCCAATCTCTGATAATGCTTCTCTAACATCATCTAATTTAAACGGTTTAATGATTGCCGTTACTAATTTCATGTTATTCTCCGATAGTTAATATTTATTTTTTTTAATTTAGTTTCTTTTTGTAGTAGGTCGAGAAAAAAACATCCAATGTTGGAATACAATAGTGCTTTTTTTATATTGTACTACCATTTCGTAAAAGATCGGAGAATAACCCTTTTAATTCGAACTTATCTAAAATTAGTAAGCAACCCACCGATACAAAATAGGTAATAAGAGTGCCAAAACAACACTTATAATAAGTCCTGCCAATGCCTTAGTTACATCACTTCTAACTATTTTTGCTGTTTCATTAAGTGGTGGAGAATACATAAGAAGCGATATAGCAAACTCTCTACCAGCTAGTAATCCCAAAAATACCCAAGTAGTACTCATCGGTACATGGCTCCATTCTTTGAATACTAAGAGGATAATTGCATAGATAAAATCAATAATAGTGGCAGCTCTTATATCTACTGTTCCTGTCTTATTAGTGACAATCTTTTGTATGGCGCCCCCACTTTTATAAAATATTAGGGCAAGTGTAAGTAAAAAGACAGCTAATGCAACAATCATCCAATTAGCAGAGACTTGTCTCGGTAAAAAGACAAAAATATTTGCTAGATCCTGTATTAACCATTGACTCCATAAAAAACCGGTTGAAATCCATTGTAAAACAATCCAATATTTAGGAGCAGTCTGATCTCCTGTGCGATTAAAGTAGCGAATGGTATGACTAAAGACAAATCTATAAAGCAAAATTGCTAACACAAAAGCTACGACGTAACCCATAAGTGACTTTAGCAACATTTTTTCTAGATTGCTAGGAGCAAAAATAGTTAGAATAAGGAAAGTTGTACTAACAGGAATCCCGTAACGAGTTAAGATTAAAATCACTATTGGTGGAATGATGTATAACCAAGTTAACCCACCACTCGGGAAAGGGATTGAATCTAGACGATGATATGAAGCATCTTGTAAGGTTCCTGAACCAAGCCAACCATACATTAGAACAAAAATTAAAATCAAAGAGATAAAAAGCCACAACATCCACCATGGCTTATTTTTATTTGATGAGATAAATGTTCCTAAAGTTTGAATGGCGTCATTGGCGACAATAGAATAAGCGGCTAAGCAAAAACCGACAATCATAATAATAAGCTGGGGATTTGTCATGGTGATTTTCCAATAAGTTACAATAAACTTGGCCATTAAACAATAGTAATATGACAGCAGTACGACACATTACTATGCTATGATTTTATTTGATTTTTTTTGTGTGATTGTATTGAGATAGAATCATAGATTGTCAGGAAAGAGTTAAATAACTTTTTTTGACGATGGTCATGGATATTGGGGTAGATTCTTACTTCTTAAGTTTTTCATAGATAATAAACTCAAAACACCTTAAATTATTTATCTGAATTTTGATTCGGATCCTTTATGCCAACTGAGTAATTTCAGGTAGCATGTATTTTATTTGAAACAGATTTAATTGGTATGAATTTAATTTACTCTAAATACTCAAATTTTGTTTATAAAAAAACAAGAAAGATCCAGAAAATTTTCATAGAGAAAAAGATAAGAGATATGGAAGTTTTCAAAGATCATTAATTAATTTTAGGTTGACTAGTGAACACAGTTTTTTGCTTAGATTTAAGAAGGAAAATATTTCTGATAGCAATCAAATTATGAGCCTGAAATTAAGTTTTCATAGGAATGATGATGAGCATAATCATACATAAAAATAGTGGAGAATTTACCATGAGGATTTTTATACAGAAATTGTAGATTAAGTAGGAATTTAAATTAACAACCATTGACTTTAGTTCAAAAAATAGTTTTTGATTTGTTTTTGATCAAATAAAAAGTCAAAAAATCTATCTCACTGTTAGTTCTTTCATTAGATGAGACATTTTCCTCACTAGATCAAAAAAAGCCACCATCTTTCTTAGAGTTAGAGTAAATATTTGACTAGTTCAAGCTCCCCCCAACAATAGGGGGTACTAAACCAAAACCTTCATACAGCTTTAAATTACCATTTTTAATACTGAGCATTTACTCAAAATTTACCTGATAGATGTTAGATTGGCTTCCATGTCCGGATTGTTAGTAGCAGTTCGGTTGATTTTTATAAATAAATATCTAGGAGATAAGTTATGAGAGTAGCACAAAAAGGTTTTACCTTAATTGAGACAATGGTCGTATTGGTCATTATCGGGATAGTGGCAGCGTTCACACTTCCTAAATTCTATGAATATATTGCTAAAACGCAGGTAGCAGAAGGCATTCAAATGGCTACCAATGCTAAGATAACGATTACAGATAATTTGCAAAATGGACGTTGTACGGATCCCTATGCACAGGTCAATAATACGATTACTGGACGTTATGCTCAGTTAGTCATTTCAGATGACCCAAGTAAAGATAAAGGCTCCTCTATCGAAACGAATACCAATGGTTGTGTGGTGACAATTACTTATGGTCGTGGTGTTGATGCTAGTGGTAACTCATCAGGTGCTAGTAAGTATATCAATAACCAAGCCTTGGTATTGAATATGTTGTACAACGGTAGCTATGAAATCGATGGAGCTACAACCCTACCTCTTCAATATAGACCAAAGTCTTTAGTATCAACTTTCAAGTAAAAAAATACTGATGTTCACCCCGTCCTTCTGGTCGGGGGTGTACTAGGTGAAACTGACAAATGTTTAGGAGACAAATATGAAAGAATCACAGAAAGGCTTTACCTTAATTGAGGTAATGGTCGTATTAGTCATTATCGGGATAGTGGCAGCGTTCACACTTCCTAGATTTTATGAATATATTGCTAAAACGCAGGTAGCAGAAGGCATTCAAATGGCTACCAATGCTAAGATAACGATTACAGATAATTTGCAAAATGGACGTTGTACGGATCCCTATGCACAGGTCAATAATACGATTACTGGACGTTATGCTCAGTTAGTCATTTCAGATGACCCAAGTAAGGATAAAGGCTCCTCTATTGAAACCAATACCAATGGTTGTGTGGTGACAATTACTTATGGTCGTGGTGTTGATGCTAGTGGTAACTCATCAGGGGTTAGTAAATATATCAATAACCAAACCTTGGTATTGAATATGTTGTACAACGGTAGCTATGAAATTGATGGAGCGACAACGCTACCTATTCAATATAGGCCAAAATCTATAGCACAAGCTTTAGGTAATAGTAATCAAGCATCATTAGAGTCCGATGAAGTTAAGGCGGAATCACTACTGCCAGTTGTAAGTGAAACTACACCAGTAGCGGTATCAGAATCAGATAAAGTGACACCTACAGAAGAGGCATCAACACCGGCAGTAAGTGAAACTACACCAGTAGCGGTATCAGAATCAGATAAAGTGACACCTACAGAAGAGGCATCAACACCGGCAGTAAGTGAAGCTACACCAGTAGTGGCATCAGGATCTGATGAAGTGAAACTTGCAGAAGAGTTATCAATACCAGTTATAAGTGATAGTACGCCAGTAGCGGTATCAGAATCATCTGAAGTGACACCTACAGAAGAGGTATCAAAACCGGCGGTAAGTGAAACTGCTCCAGTAGCGACACCAAAATCTGCTGAAGTGACACCTACAGAAGAGGTATCAAAACCGGCGGTAAGTGAAACTGCTCCAGTAGCGACACCAAAGTCTGCTGAAGTGACACCTACAGAAGAGGTATCAAAACCGGCGGTAAGTGAAACTGCTCCAGTAGCGACACCAAAATCTGCTGAAGTGAAACCTACAGAAGAGGTATCAAAACCGGCGGTAAGTGAAACTGCTCCAGTAGCGACACCAAAGTCTGCTGAAGTGACACCTACAGAAGAGGTATCAACACCGGCTGTCAGTGAAACTGCTCCAGTAGCGACACCAAAATCTGCTGAAGTGACACCTACAGAAGAGGTATCAACACCGGCTGTCAGTGAAACTGCTCCAGTAGCGACACCAAAGTCTGCTGAAGTGAAACCTACAGAAGAGGTATCAACACCGGCTGTCAGTGAAACTGCTCCAGTAGCGACACCAAAATCTGCTGAAGTGACACCTACAGAAGAGGTATCAAAACCGGCGGTAAGTGAAACTGCTCCAGTAGCGACACCAAAATCTGCTGAAGTGAAACCTACAGAAGAGGTATCAAAACCGGCGGTAAGTGAAACTGCTCCAGTAGCGACACCAAAATCTGCTGAAGTGAAACCTACAGAAGAGGTATCAAAACCGGCGGTAAGTGAAACTGCTCCAGTAGCGACACCAAAGTCTGCTGAAGTGACACCTACAGAAGAGGTATCAAAACCGGCGGTAAGTGAAACTGCTCCAGTAGCGACACCAAAGTCTGCTGAAGTGACACCTACAGAAGAGGTATCAAAACCGGCGGTAAGTGAAACTGCTCCAGTAGCAACACCAAAGTCTGCTGAAGTGACACCTACAGAAGAGGCATCATCACAAGCTTCTGATCCTTTTGCTCAGCTTGCAATGCTAAATGAAGAAGATATGGAAATAATGTCTTCACTTGGAGTATCGGGTACAGAATATTTAGCAATTAAGCCACAATGTAAGGATTCACCAGATCTTGTAAGTTGTATTCAAGACAAGTTATTCGATAAAGTAGGCGTATAGTAGTACCGATTATTAAGGTTATTTGATGAGATATGTGTAAGGAATTTTTCGATACCAATGATTGTAAGAAAATCGATGTCATTTGTACCTAGTCCTAAAGCTTAAGTGTTGTAGTGAACTACTCCTATGAGTTAAGGCTATATCACAAAAAAAAGAGCAACAGGTCAAAGGTTTCTTAAACTGTTTCACTTGTTAATGATTAGTAGTTCTATTTGTTTAAATTGGCACCATATTCCACTCTTTTGGCTGATGCCTAAGGGAAGGAATATGGTGTCAGTTTATTGAAAAAGTTTTAATCTAAATTTATTATGAAATAATATAAAAATTAAGTCTGGGTTATTTCTACCCATTGACTATTTTCAGAAAGACTTTATGTCATCTTGAATACTACCCAGTCTCTTAAATCTTATATAAATTATAAATCTGATAACAAATTTATATTAATCAAAACCAGATTGAAATAAATAGTGAATGCCTAAATTATTACTTTGTATTGAATATTTACTCAAATTTTACTCAAAAAATGATATGAAATGATTACGATGAAAATTGTAATTGGTCAAACATATTTAGTTCGTTTTTTAGTTCGTTTTGCCAATTTAGTTTTTAAGGTTACTATTGCCGCTCCTATTTAGGAGCGATTTATTAGCAGTTTTTAATTAGTTTCTTTGTTTTTTGAATAAGGATTGACGTATGAAAGAATCACAGAAAGGCTTTACCTTAATTGAGGTAATGGTCGTATTAGTCATTATCGGGATAGTGGCAGCGTTCACACTTCCTAGATTTTATGAATATATTGCTAAAACGCAGGTAGCAGAAGGCATTCAAATGGCTACCAATGCTAAGATAACGATTACAGATAATTTGCAAAATGGACGTTGTACGGATCCCTATGCACAGGTCAATAATACGATTACTGGACGTTATGCTCAGTTAGTCATTTCAGATGACCCAAGTAAGGATAAAGGCTCCTCTATTGAAACCAATACCAATGGTTGTGTGGTGACAATTACTTATGGTCGTGGTGTTGATGCTAGTGGTAACTCATCAGGGGTTAGTAAATATATCAATAACCAAACCTTGGTATTGAATATGTTGTACAACGGTAGCTATGAAATTGATGGAGCGACAACGCTACCTATTCAATATAGGCCAAAATCTATAGCACAAGCTTTAGGTAATAGTAATCAAGCATCATTAGAGTCCGATGAAGTTAAGGCGGAATCACTACTGCCAGTTGTAAGTGAAACTACACCAGTAGCGGTATCAGAATCAGATAAAGTGACACCTACAGAAGAGGCATCAACACCGGCAGTAAGTGAAACTGCTCCAGTAGCGACACCAAAGTCTGCTGAAGTGACACCTACAGAAGAGGTATCAAAACCGGCGGTAAGTGAAACTGCTCCAGTAGCGACACCAAAGTCTGCTGAAGTGACACCTACAGAAGAGGTATCAAAACCGGCGGTAAGTGAAACTGCTCCAGTAGCGACACCAAAGTCTGCTGAAGTGACACCTACAGAAGAGGTATCAAAACCGGCGGTAAGTGAAACTGCTCCAGTAGCGACACCAAAGTCTGCTGAAGTGAAACCTACAGAAGAGGTATCAAAACCGGCGGTAAGTGAAACTGCTCCAGTAGCGACACCAAAGTCTGCTGAAGTGACACCTACAGAAGAGGTATCAAAACCGGCGGTAAGTGAAACTGCTCCAGTAGCGACACCAAAATCTGCTGAAGTGAAACCTACAGAAGAGGTATCAAAACCGGCTGTCAGTGAAACTGCTCCAGTAGCGACACCAAAATCTGCTGAAGTGACACCTACAGAAGAGGTATCAAAACCGGCGGTAAGTGAAACTGCTCCAGTAGCGACACCAAAATCTGCTGAAGTGACACCTACAGAAGAGGTATCAAAACCGGCGGTAAGTGAAACTGCTCCAGTAGCGACACCAAAGTCTGCTGAAGTGACACCTACAGAAGAGGTATCAAAACCGGCGGTAAGTGAAACTGCTCCAGTAGCGACACCAAAGTCTGCTGAAGTGAAACCTGTAGAAGGGTTATCAACATCAACAAGTGATAATGATCAAGTGGTACCAGAGTCTGATGAATTGGAATATACAGGAGAACCCAACATCAGAGCTGGAGGGAAGTGGGTTGCACACGAGAAAACTCAACTTCCAGCTTGGGTTGATAGTATTCCAGCTTGGATGAAGCCTTCTATGCATATATATCCTCGGAGATGACCAAGCGACCGAAGTCATGATATTGATGACCACATTAATATCGCTATCATACATTGTTTTGTACATAGGCCATTACCACTTTCTAGTGGTAATGTTAAGATGAGAGTATAGTAACAATGGTACCAATTACAGAGGTTTTTGTCTTTAATCAAAAAGCAGAAGCTATCTCATACGAGTCATACTAATTATTTTCAGTTACTTTTTGATGCCACATTATCCTCAATGCGGAAATTGTTTATGTATTGCATAGTATCTGTGACATGAACTAGATCTGCAACCATGATATTTTTAGTGGCGTCGATATCTTTGTGGTGTGAAACACTACACTCAACATATGTCTATTTTTACTATGGTAGGTCATAAGATCATGTGAAAATCAAGGATTGCCTAGATTCCATTTGAGATAATACCCTGAGGGAGGGAATGTGGTACCAGTTTATTGAAAAAGTTTTAGTCTAAATTTTAGATGAAATATATAAATAAATTAAGTTTGGATTATTTCATTTACTCAAAAAATGATATGAAATAATTACAAGATGAAGTTAAGGTAGAGTACCACTACTCACTTTAAATGAGAGGAATCAACTGGTGGGGTCAGAATCCACTGAAGTCGAAGATAAAGAGGGGGGTGTCACCGTCACTTATTCCAAGTGAAGTGCCTTCCTAAAATAATTGACTCTTTACCCAAAAATACTGGCAGACTTCATTTTAAGTTTAGTGGAAAAATAAGTTCACCATAGATACAAATGGAAAATGCTGTTGTATTATTAATTGAAAATTAAAAGGAGGTGTTATGAAAAGAAGTTTATTATTGTTGCCATTGTTGATATTTAGTTTTAACCAAGCCACTGCTAAATATGTAGAGACTGAGGAGGATAGTGAATGTTATGATCAAGCTCAGGGTAGTATGGTAGATATAGCTTTATGTTTCGAAAGTTCTGGAAACAAGGTATATAATAATATTGAAAAAAGAATTAAGCAATTGAACAAGCAAAAGAATTATACTTATACAATAAAATGGTTAGAACAATCACATGATAAATTAAAAGAACAATGTAGAAAAAAGTATTACAAAGACGGAGACTACATAAGTTATGCACAAATGGAAGAATGTGTTAGAGACGGTCTATCTACATTAGAAGAAAAATTTTTCACTAAAAAAATAAATACCCATTGATGAGGGAGGCATTACATTCCCTTTCTTTGAATAATTTTTGTTTTTGGGAAGTTCGCTATCATTTATACTTGTTTTCACAGAGTTTAAATTCAGTCACTGTGTTATTGCCTTTTGTCTTTAACAATTTGAGATTTGTTGCATAAGCTTTTGTTATATATTTCTTTTAACTTGTTTCCTTATCTTTTTAGCTTTCATTCTTAACCCCTTCTTGTACGAAAACTAATTGTCCCTGTATATTTTGGGACAATTCGGTGAGTTTTCTGGTGATGAGTACCTACGTTTTAGGTATTCTCAACTTTTTTGATTATTGAGGGATGAGTCTTTAGGTTGCTAAGTTATTGTTAGCAATTTTGTAATTTTTTATTCTTGATCTCTAATTTTGATCACATACCTAATTAATTGTATTGGGGGAGAAATGAACTTTCGGAAATGTTACGTTGAAAATGATTATTGATTTGAATAAATATTGAAATTTTAATTTAAATATCAAAAATTTATTATTTATTTTCAAGAAAATTACTATGCATAAGATATTTACTTTTTAATCGGAGATAGAATATCACCTCTCACGAGTTGAGATAGTTGTGAAAGACGTAATATGTGAAAGATCAAATTCTCAATTTATGCTATAAGTTCAATTGTCAAAGGAATATTTTAGGTGCAACGCATGTTTTAATGAATGTCACATATTTCAATTCTATATTGACCACTTTAGGCATCTTTGACCGGACTTTTATTTTAGGCAAGATAAACGAGTACTTGAGGAGTAATATCAGTCAGTTATCGATATTAAAGATCTTTAGACTGTTATACCATAGTTGCTGTTTTAAAAGATCAGGATCAACACAAACTAGGGATTGTAGTGTATCAAAGATTAAAGGAATATTTGCAGGGTGATTTGGTTTTCCTTGCTGATGATTAAGTGGCATGTCTGGTGCATCTGTTTCTAGTACCATCACATCTAAAGGTAATTGACTAATGGTAGTTCTTGTTTTAGTTGCTCTCGGATAAGTAATTGTACTACCAACACCTATTGAAAAACCTATGTCAATATAACGTTTTGCTTCTTGATAGCTACCAGAAAAACCATGAATGATACCAGAAATATTATATTTTTTGATAAAGGAGTAGATTTCGTTATGACAATGTCTTGCATGGATTGAAACAGGTAGTTTTAATTTTTCTGCGATTTGAAGTTGTTTATTAAAATACTCACATTGTAGTTTCCATTGTATTGGGTCAGTGAGTTCTTTAATATACTTATCCAGTCCTATTTCTCCGATACCAACACAATATTTTGAATCTTGCTGGGCTAAAGCTGATAAATATTCTAAGTCAGATAGATTGTGTTGTTTCAAGTATAAGGGATGTAGACCTAATGTGTAGTAAAATAAGGTATTATTAGTATGGCACAGTTGTATAATATTTTTAAATTGATCATAGTGGACGCCCATTAACATCACTTTAAATACATCCACCTTGATGCATTTTAAGGTGAATTCCACTAAAGATTCTCCAGTTTGAGCAAGCAAAAAATCTGTATGTGTGTGAGTGTCAAAAAAAGCAGGCATTATTCTTTGACTGTTTTTGGTAGCCAAGCCCAAGTCATTTGAATTTCCACGGGTTCTATGTTAGCCTCATCCGTAATTTTGACAGGGACAACAAAATACCCTCTCTCATCATCAGCAAGTTGTTGAGCCATTTGTTCATTACAAAACGCGGTAGCTGTTAAATTACCTGTAGCAATTTTAGTATATCGAATATGCATCTCTTTCAATAAGATTATCTTATCATCCGGACAATTCAAGCTCGTGACAAATCCTGTAGCTGTTTCTGCAATTAAGGCAGTAGCACAGGCGTGTATACCTTTAATATGGTTTTGTACTTTTTTACGATTGTT
Source organism: Neisseriaceae bacterium (assembly GCA_016864895.1). Classification (NCBI taxonomy): domain Bacteria; kingdom Pseudomonadati; phylum Pseudomonadota; class Betaproteobacteria; order Neisseriales; family Neisseriaceae; species Neisseriaceae bacterium. The sequence continues at coordinate 1,032,705 of CP046107.1, forward strand.
GATGGATACTATTACTTCTTCACGAGTTAATTTTTTAAATTGAGCGCCTGCAGTGTTGATAAAAGGAACGAATCGACCTAATACCTTCGACATTAGCCATAGCCTTATAGAACTCGGTAATGACTTTAATTTTTTAGTTTGTTTGTAAATGGTATTTTCGATACGCATTTTCTACTCCTGAGATGGGAATTATCTTACATAATAGTATTCAATATTATCAAACTTTCAGTTATCATAAAACAAGAGTATTTTGCGAACAAGGTTTTTATGATGGCCACAAGGGTACGATTTACAAAAATGCATGGACTGGGTAATGATTTTATGGTGATTGATGCTATTAATCAGTTATTCATTCCAGATACTGAGTTAATTAAGTTATGGGCTAATCGTCATACCGGGGTAGGATTTGATCAACTACTATTGGTTGAACACTCACAGAGGGCTGATTGTGATTTCAAATATCGTATTTTTAATTGTGATGGTGGAGAAGTTGAACAATGTGGTAATGGTGCAAGATGTTTTGCAAAATATGTGATAGAAAAAGGCTTAACGGATAAACAGGAGATTCGGGTAGAAACTAAGAAAGAAGTTCTCATATTAACAGTTCAAGATGATGATTTAATTAAAGTTAATATGAATCAACCAAAATTTACTTTTTCTGAGATACCCTTCATTCCCAAAAATAAAGATAACAATGATCCAGTTCAGATTGTATCTATTGGCGCATTAGCTTTACCTGTTACTTGTGTTAATGTTGGCAATCCTCATGCTGTTATTATGGTGGATGACGTAGAAAAAGCACCAGTCACAGTTTGGGGAAAAGGTGTTGAGTCTTCGGAACAATTTCCTGAAAAGACCAATGTAGGATTCATGCAAGTGATAGATAGAGAACACATAAAATTAAGAGTGTATGAACGTGGTACGGGGGAAACATTGGCTTGTGGTTCTGGAGCATGCGCTGCTGTAGTTGTAGGGATTTCCTTAGGTGTTTTAGATAATAAGGTAGTAGTCACATTACCAGGTGGAGATCTGGAAATTGCGTGGGAAGAAGGTAATGATATAACGATGATAGGCTCTGTAGCTTTTGTATTTGATGGGGTGATAAACAGTGCCTAAGCAAAATAATGATAAAATAAGACCCTTTGTCGAAGTTCAGCAGGCAGCTAATAAAGATATAATTGAAAACCTTGAGCTGAGATTACAAGAGATGTATCGTATTGCCGATGAGAATTTTTTACTGATTCAAAAAATTATAAATTTTGATCATGAGTTAATGGCCTGTAAAACAGTTAGACAAGTTTTAAATACGGTTAGGGAAAATTTCAATTGTGTTTTTAATATGCCGTACAACATTTTAAAAATTATTGTTGAACCTAAAGCAAGTATTAGGATTGCCGATGTAGATAGAGTCAATGATTTAGACCTGATCGAGTCGATCAAGTCAGTTAAAAAACCAGTGACAGGAACAAAATGTATTCATCCTGGTTTATACGATTGGTTTGATGCACATGTTAGAGTAGAAAGCTTCTTACATTTACCTTTAGTCGCTCAGGATAATTATTTAGGTTTACTATTGGTGGGGCATACTGATCCAGATTATTTTTCTGAAAATGCACCAACAGACTATGTCGAAATGATGGCAAAATCAGTTGCCATTACTTTAAATCGAATTCTAGGTCAATCAAAGCGGTGATGATTGACAAACATAATCAATAAACTGTCTAAAATAGTTAAAAAGGAGAAACGATTAACTATTGTCAAAAATAGATTAAACAAAAACAAAAAAGGTAGAGAAATCAATTTTACTAAAATAAAGGGACAGTTCTATCCCCCCCCATTAAAAGAAATTTTGGATAATAAGGAGTAAAATCTTATCCATTTTTAAATTGGCAATAACAAAAATAAGCCAGATTACGTTGTTAATATACCAAATGATTTTATGCAGGGTCGATTCTCTACTTGATATATTGGACGAAAAATAATGTTAATAAAATTAATATTTCTAATTTAAATTCATATGGTTATTTGTTTAGTTGGCACTGATATTACTGAAAAAAGAGGAGTTATAGTAACGATTCATAGTGGGGAATTAAATGCCAGAGGTTTTTTCGAGATGGAAAAGTTTGGTATGCTTTTGTTTTATAAGATATTTTAAGGTTGATCTATATCATGACACATAAGCTAGTGTGCTGTTAATTTGAGTCAGAATAGACATAAGAATAATTAATAAGAGCTAGAGGATAAATATCTTTGGCAAATAAAATCTTTTAAAGGTTTAGGAATCCTTTCTTTGATGGCTTCTTGGAATGTGTAAAAATTACTTGTTGTCGCTTGAGTGACTCTGATTTCAAAAGGAAAGATGATTAGTTCTCTATGCGTCAGTTTATGTAGAATAGGGTCTAGTTTAAGGACATTTTTTAAGGAATACTTGTTTTTTCTTAGCCAGTTAAATAAATCTTCCTCAGTGGTAAAAATAGGAGGGGTGAGTAATCCTGGCCATATTCCAGAGAGTTGCCGCTCGATCAAAAAAATTTGTTTATCATTAATAATCACTGGCCAAAAATAACACATTTTCTTTATTTTGATTGATTTTTTATGAATTGGGAAATCTGAAACTTTTTTCTGTTGTTTAGCTAGACAGAGTAGATTGACAGGGCATTGTGAGCAAAGAGGGTTATTTTTTGTACAAACAGTAGCCCCTAAATCCATCAATCCCTGAGTGTAGGCAGGCATATCACTAGACTGGACGGGTAATAATTGTTCAGCGAGTGTCCATAATTTTTTTTCATTACTATTTTCTGCAATATTAAAGGGTAATACAAAGACTCTACCTAAGATTCTTTTAACATTCCCATCTAAAATTGTTTCCTTTTGTTGGAAGGCAAAGGCAACAATTGCTGCAGCTGTTGTTCTGCCAACACCTTTGAGCTGTTCCCATTCAACTCGAGTCTTAGGAAAATGTAAACCGTAGTTTTGTATAATATATTGAGCAGAGATGTGTAAATTTTTTGCACGTGAATAATAACCGAGACCTGCCCATATTTGCAACACATCTTCTAATTTAGCTTGGCTTAGATCTTGTATGGTAGGGAATCTTCGAATGAATTTTGGAAAGTAATCCAAAACTGTTTGTACTTGTGTTTGTTGTAACATAACCTCAGAAACCCATATTTTATAGGGATCTGATACCTGCCATGGCAATTGATTACGACCTGAGTGTCGTTGCCATTTAATAATTAAATCTGCGAATTTGTCTACCATTTTATCACGTTAGAGTTTTTTGCTGAGGAAGTATTTTTTTGTATTCAATAGTTACTTATCTGTATGCCAAATTTTGTCATCTAAAGTAACTACAGTATTCTCATCAATACTTATTATCTTTTTGTTTTGATTTGTTATTTATTAAGTTTTGTATATTAAAAAAATCATTGCTAGAATCAGTTAATTTTTTATTTCTATTGAACCATTATATACAAAAAATAATTTATAAATAAAATCTAGAGGGATATTTTGGGGAAATTTGATAAGAAAGTTAGGAAATAATTATCTTGCTGTCCTTTAAGGTGGGGGTCGGAAAATAGTTTGCGTGAGTTATAGCGGAAACAAACTTGAGATTGTACAACGAATATAAAAGACTGCATTTTTTAAATTTTCTTTGGATTTACTAGGTCAGATATAACATTTTCATACTCTATGAACAACAAGAAATAATAGGGAATTGGTTCACTATCTTTTAGAAATTTTACATTTTACATAACAAAGAATTATGTAAGGTTTTTGTTCTGGATAACCATATGATTTACATTAAGTTACATAATTCGTATAGCTTTAGTGTCAATAATTTGGACTGATTCTAATAAAATTAAGGAAGGTATTTTTACTTGAATATTTTTCTAAAAAATCCTCTCTCACTCTTATCAATTTTTGTATGCCATTCATCTTGTTGTGGTAAACCTTTTGTGGGATTCAGTGACTGACTTTTTAACACATTATTGAAATCATTTAGCATTTTATTCTGACTGATTAACAATTCATTTTTATTTTTTCAAATATTAATTCTTGTTTAATCATTTCAATTCCATATTGTTTATCTGTAAGATCTGTTTGTAGCTATTCTAATTTTAATTCAATATCAAGTGTGCTTTTTGTTTGTTTAAGATCAGTCATCTTATTAGAAACCTCAGGAAAAAAACTCAAAATTTCACTGGCCTTAATTAGTTTTATTCTATTGTTAGCCAGTTTAAATGAAAGTTTACCTTCATCAACATACTTGTAAATAGTTTGTCTAGTTTTACTAATTTTTTTATCTCATTAAAAAACTTTTAGCACCTAAATTGAATTTGATCATTAGTAACATATGTCAATTTTGATATTCAACTAGTTTTAATTTTATTTTTGATGGGCTAATTTCTAGCAGCATTGACAAGGCTTATTCAAAGTAGATAAAGGTTTATATGAATAAAGCAAACTTAAAATATGTATTAGCAATGTGTTTATTGATTGACTGTAATTCTTATGTCAAAGAAGTAAAGAAAACAGATAAAGTAAATTTTGTTACAAAATCATTATTCTATAAATGATTGTTTTGCTTGCAAGTCTGATCTACATAAGGATTAAGGCCAGGCTGATAAAACTGTAATTATTACTTATGAGGGATAGGTATAAACTATTGATTTTTTTAATATTAAAATATGTTGACCTAAAATTATTATATGGTCACACATCATAAAATGATAATAATGAATATTTACTCAAAAAATAATATAATGAAGTCACAGTTTTCTAATAAAAATTAAATTTGTTAATCTCCCTTAATTTTAGTATTTTTTTTAAAGTAGTAGTACTAGGTGGTAAGTTATTAGTCCATGAATATAGCTTAATATTTCTGCAGGAGTATTATCGGTTATCCAACTGTATTAACAAAGTAAACTTATTTCAAGGAGGTCAAAAACTATCAGTTCTTTTGGCTAAATAATTAATTACAGGCATAGGTTATTGTGTTATGAAATTTAATTCCCATTTAAAAATTAGATTTTTTATTCATTTTACCGAAAAGTTGTTTGAAGGGTTAGTAATCCCTTTTTTTGTTATATATATTTCTGGTTATATTAATCCTACTGTAGTTGGATTATCTTTGTTGTTGATTACTATTATTTCCACAGTGGCTAGTTTATGGGGGGGATATATATCTGACCTCAAGGGTAGACGGAAAATCACTATTTATTCAGAGCTAGTTAAAACTGTTGCTCTGTTTTTTATATCTATTGCTATTTTTATACATATTAATTTTTATATAATAATATTATTATACTTAGTAATATGTACTCTAAATTCAGTAGTTAGTTCAGTGAGTGAGGCTTTTACACTTGATGTTTTAAAACAAGATCAAGCCAAGGATGTGTACAATATACTCTATTGGCTTACCAATCTCGGTAGGAGTGTAGGGACTATTTCGGGAGTAATCTTATATGATATGTATGGATTTAACTCTCTCACTTTCATTTGTGGTATTTTTTCATTAGTAAGCCTTTTTCTAGTTATTTCTAAATTACAAGAAACCGTGTTGGTCAAAGCAGACATACAATCAACACCTAATAATTTTATTAATCAATATAAAATTATATTTAAGGATAAAAAATTGTTATATTTGCTCTTAGCAAACACGCTTCATTTTGGGATATCAATACAACTGACATATTATATAGCGATGAGGCTGTCTATTGAGTTTCCTATGCAAAAAATTATTGCAGTTGGTACCTATGTAGTAGCCATTACTGGGATTCAGATGTTTGGTATTTTGAGACTCCAAACCAATTTTATGGTTATTTTATTAAGTCCATGGGTTCAAAGAGCAACTAAGTATATAAATAATTGGCACATATTTATTATTTTTCCTATTTTGGCTTCTATTTGTTTTGCCGTGATGATGGTGAGTAACTCCGCATGGATTCTTATGCTATCCATGACTTTCTATACTCTCTCTGAGATGGTGTATTTACCTGTGTTACAGTCGTTATTGGTATATGTGGCAGAAAAAAATTCTAGAGCTAAATATACTTCAATAAAATCATTAGATTTTCGTTTAGCAATGGTGATAGGGTCAATATTTATCATGATGTCAAAATTTTTCCCATCTTATGTTTTGGCTTATGTAATAATCATTATGGGATTAATGGTTACCTACTTTTCATTAAAATTAATTCAAAAAATAAACTAAATTTTCATCTTAGATTTTAATATTGAGGGGTGTAATTCTCAGCATTTGTAATATTTTAGGTAAATATTCTTGTAGTATCTAGTATCAGTCAGCCGTTAAAATAATTTAATCTATATTTTTCTCAAGATTGTCACCATGAGTACCATTATCTTTTGCGGATTTAAACATGTTACCTACCTGCAAATTATTAGCGTACATAATGACGTAGTTTTTACTAATCTGAGTAGAGATTTAAAGCTTTTTTTAACCCTTTTTTCTTAAACTTAGAAAAATAGAATCTTTGACAAATAAATTCTGTAAATAGATTCCTAAATTTTTTGAGATTTATCGTCATGTTTTACGATTGAAATTTCTAAATTCTAACTCATCTTCCATTGTTGTAAGTTGAACATTTTGCTACATCTGAATTTGAAACTGTTATTAAAACCCATTGTTATATTACCAAATAGTAGTTTTAATTGTCTTACTCTTTCAATATTAATATTGCTCAGTAATCTCAAAATATGAGTACAACGACAAAGTGAAAACGTAGATACCATTGTCAAAATGTTATTTATGGATTTTTTAATTCTCTACTATCTGATTGATTCCATAACGACAAGTTTAGATTCGGAACTGTATCACCTATTGGTTGGGGGTAATCACTGGAGCATAAAAATATTTGACCCATATTTGACATTTGAACGAACCACTGTTCTATATCTAACTTGAGTCACAACTAGATTTTTAATTATGCATAAATTAATTTATTCAAAAACAAAAATAATCATGGTAACACCATCATACACAGTGACACTAATATTTAATATTTTTAACCGAATCTGCTTATTTAATTCGATTTTTTCACAAGGTCATATAATAATTTGCCTTGTGAATGTAAATTATAAAACCCACTGTACAGAATAACGCTAATAAAATAGCAACACTATGTGGATTATGGGTAGATATTTTCCCTATAAGTGAGGCACTTAGCGCGGCACTCCCTAATTGTAAACTGCCCATAACACCGGCTGCTGCTCCAGCCGCTTGGTGGTGAGATGAAATTGCTAATGCAGTTCCTAATGGCAACAGAAAACCATTGCCGAAAGTGAGAATAGAAATGGTTATTAAGCTCGTTACAAGTGGCCATGGACTTATATATGTTTGTAGAGTAAATAAAATGGATCCTATAACAACAATAATATATCCGCGTCGGATAGTGTATTCCATAGGTTCCCGTTCAATCAATCTTCTCGCTACTAAGTTTCCCAAGACATAAGTTAGAGAAACGCCAATGTAACTATAGCCAATATATGAATGTGATAAACCCAGAGTTGTAAGAAAAAAAGGTGATTCCACGATGTAAGCAAAGTAAGTTGCATAGGCAAAACATGGTATCAACGCATAAAAGATAAACCGTTTATTTCTAATGACTTCTAAACTGTTCTTAATAATTCCTGTAGGAGTGAAAGATTGTCGTTGTGGAGGAGAAAGAGTCTCTGTTAATACAAAACAGCACAGTATAATGGTAAAAAATATAAAAAGGCTTAAAAATATAAATGTAGACTGCCAATTAAAAACTTGTAATAAAAATCCCCCAATTAATGGAGCAATTGCTGGTGATGTGCCTACAAAGGGGAAAATAACTAAATAAATCTTTCCTGCTTGTTCTTTATCCATTAAATCATTAATAACAGCACGACTTATAACAATACCAGCACAAGCTCCAAGACCTTGTAAAAAACGTAGTATAAAAAAAGCTTCAATATTAACTGTATAAATGATACCTACTGTAGAAAAAAGCCATAAAAGCAAGCCAAATAAAAGTGTTTTTTTACGCCCAAAATTATCACTGAGTGGTCCATAAATCAGTTGCCCAACAGCCAATGCAATTAAAAAAATAGCTATCGCATTTTGAATCTGACTTTCCGTTACTTGATAGTATTGACGCATATCCTCAAGTGCTGGTAAAAAAATATCAGTAGAAATCAAACCCCCAACTGATAAACATATAATAAATAGTACAAATAATGACGTTGGTTTATAAAGCATAGATTCAAATAACCCTAAAGTTTATTTTTGGAAAATCCTTACAGAAAAATAAAAAATTAAAATTATATTTTTTAAGATATTCAAAGTGTCCCTAAATAAAAATTAGGGCATTTATACTTTAACTTATTAGAGATTTTGGATAATATTGAATAGGATAGGATATGTCAATCTATCTATAAATAAAATATTTGGCAGTCACAGTATTGGGATTTAATGGGAATATTCCTCAAACAAAAAAAAGTGACGATTTTCAATCGCCACATTCCAGTTAAGAGTAAAAGTGGAATCTGGTGATATATCATTTTTTTTAATCTATGAATTCTGTTTGTAATAGATGGTTATTGGTAATGAATATTTTGTTATGATGTTGTAGGCAGATAATATATCTTCAGGCTAGGCATAGCAGGAGTAAAATATGATTCAATAAATAAAATATGGTCGTGTAATTATCAACCATCAGGAGAAATGCCATTTGTGGTAGGTTCTGTTCTTGAACACATCTGTCAGAGAGCATTCTGAACTGAACATAGTTTTTTAACATATTGCTCTTATTTTAAACATTGTAGTTACTCCTATTTTTTTTCTTCAATTAACTACATTTTCATAATGGTCTGTTTTAAGCCAATACAGATAATTATCATCTTTGCTGTAAGCCCCCCCCCTTTTTCAATTTAAATTAATACCTAAATGGTGAATATATATGGTGAATATATTCACAAAATGAAGCTGTTCTCGTTTTGTATTTAATCATGTTTTAGATTAGCAGAATAAACAACCATGGGGGCTGATAGCAAAATAGTGGACTTGCTACCCAAATGGAAAATTCAAGTAGCTTAAATATTGCCATAGTCAAGTGTTACAACAATCCTTAAAATATTTAGAAGCCTATTTTCGGAACTTCTTTACCAAACGTTCTATTTTTCCTAAGCCTAAGAAGAAAGGATTGAAAGAAAGTTCTAGATTTCCAAAATGTATTTAATCAAAATAGGTTGGGTAAGATACTGTAATAGTCGAAAAACGTTACCATCAGTCACAAATGTGAAAAGTGTTATGTTGTTATACAAACAGAATATGAAGTGGGTATAGATACGGGTATTGACTAGTTTTTGAGCTTAAGTAACTGTCAAAACAGCACAACATCAGCTAGTTAAACCACAATTGAGCCATAAGACTTAGTTGCGTCACAACTGGAAAAAAGCAAAAAATAAAGTATCACACTTATACTTGAGAATAGGCAATATTAGACCTAATTACCTTTATCAAAATTCCTACTCAAATTAGTAAAGATTAGACCATTGGTGTATGTAGAAGATCTTTGGGTAAGTAACATGTCTAAGCTTACAAAGGGGGGGGAGAGTAAATATTGGTGAAGTTTATGGATGAATTGCAAGGTACGCGAGCTTATGGACTCCAAAATATTCTGAATAGATCTATGGCATTTTTCAGAACATATATCTTAATAATAATATTTTTACCTAGTGTATTGTGTTATTGATTAATATTAATCAATGTCATTTAGCTATATATCAACTATAAGAGGGTTTCTTTGGAGAGTCATAGCGGGTTATTTTAAAACGGCTATTTGGCAAAAAGAAGTTAAGTCATCGATAGAATAGTCAGAGTATTTTAAGAAAAAACTACAGGTATGAGAATTCTTTTATGGTTGGGAAGCTTTTGGCTATTATACGACACGACAATATGAATACTAAATGTTGCCTCATAGCTTATTTTGATATTGACGTTATCGAATGATGAATGAAATTAGTTATTTTCAATTCGGTATTTGTTTATTGGTGAGATACCACCTCAAGATACTTAACCATGTACAGTGATGCTTATTCCATGAAATTAATAAGAAAAAGAAAGCTATCTAGGGAGACTATTTCTGAATACTATTTACTCATTCAAGGAGAGGTTGCCCACAGTCTACGCCACCAGAAAATGATATAACAGAGTTGATGTCTATGAAATTTTCTGATAAGTTGGTTATCCCCCTCTATATGGTGGTAGAGATAGTATTAAAATACTGGATAGGGGCATTAGATTGGGAAATACTCTTTATTAACCCACGAATAAGGATACCTAAGATTGATAAAAATTATCCTTAATTACTTACATTAACATTTAAAAATCCATACAGATGGATTATTACGATTTCACCAAAACCCATAGGGTATGTTGAGGAGACATTTTGGAAAGAGGATTAAAAAAATGAGTAATGAAAGAAAAACTTTAATGCTAAAAAGACCCAGAGTAACAGATTCTTCTGGTGTCAGACGTAGGAAAAATACTAAAGTTGAGGTTGTTGTCAAGAAAACACAAAAAAATCCTTTTCAGAAGCAAGCCAAAAAGGTAAAAGTAAAGGAACAAACACCAGTATCTAAAGAGCTGAAAAAACCTAGAGTACAAACACCTCCTCAAAAGAAAAAAGGTCCATCTCACCCCCTTCCCAAAATTCGGATGCCAGTATCAGAAGCGACTGAGAATTTACAGACATATTGGCCTGATATATTTTCACAGGGCAAAGTTAAACCATTACAGGTAGGTATTTTGAATCATTTGAAAGCAGATGCTAAGAATAGAAATCTACCGTTATCAGGTAGGATGATCAAACGTTGTCTGTCGAGTTTAACCTATACAGTTGAGTATCGATTGAGTATTCAATCCGGACAAGCTAGATACGATAAAGATGGCCAGATATGTGCCCGTATTGATGAAGTTGATGAACTTGACTCAAAAAAAACGCCTATTGAGGATGATGAAGCAGCAAAGAACTATTAATCCTTTTGTTACAAGTTTTATGGAGTTGTAAAAAATAGACTACAGGTTGGTGTTGCTAGATATTTTAGACAGTCACTTAACCAATTGAGTTTGGAACAAAGGAAATTTTCTAGAAAAAGACTGGAATCTAAATGATGGAGATAAACAAAGATTATCGGTCATACATGATAAAAGGCTTTCTAATTAGTGTAATGACTTTTTACAAAACTTTTGAACTAACTTAGTTTATTTACAATAAAATAGTTGTTTCACCTTTGAGGAATTATTAAGGAATGATACAAAGTAAACGATCGTCTTATCATGGGGGATCATGGTTGACGTGAATTTATTACTTATTTGGAATATGGGTGTAAAGGATTAAGACAAGATATGATCAATATCAATGTTTCATACCCAGTTATATACCGCTCGGTATAAGACACTACATCCCGAATGTGTTGTTTCATTGCGATAGAGGTATGAATACAATACATAGTCTTGAATGTGTCTTATGACGTAGGTGCTACCAAATCGTGTTGTAAAAAATTTCCTTGTTACTGAACTCTTGATCTTGTAGTGTGACTGTGTAAGGTAGATTATCGGTCGTATGAAGCTCTCACTATCATAGCTCTTCCTTAGAAAGGAGTAGTTCACAAATACAATAATCTTATACTACTTCATACCTGGGTTGCTATGTAGACAAGGCGCAACTACGCAATGGTAAATGTAGCTTTTAACAGACCCTTTTCCAAGTTTAGTTCCAAAATATCATTAGAGTGTAGCTGTCCTACCCCTTTGGGAGTCCCAGTATAGATAATATCACCCTTTTTTAGTCCATAAATTTTATGTATTGATTGGATGATGGTGGGAATGGAATAGATCATGTGACATGATTCTCCAACTTGAACTGTTTTTTGGTTAAGAGATAATTCAAAATAAATGTTGTTAGGATTAGATATTTTCTCGGGACTAATAAATTTAGAAATTAGTGCTGACTGTTTAAATCCTTTACTTTTAAGCCATGGCAACCCTTTTTCTATTTCAATTTTTTGTATATCACGTGCAGTCATATCAATTCCCAATGCATAGCCGGCAATATATTTTAAAGGGTTTTTAATTGGCGCTTCTAATATATCCTCCCCAATTAAAATGACGATTTCACATTCATAATGAATATTGTTAGAAAAACTAGGTAGCTGTACAGGTATCTCTTCGAAGTGGATAGAAGTATTGGGTTTGGTAAACACCACTATCTCATCATCTGGTGTGTGATTAAGTTCTTTAATGTGCTCAGAGTAATTCCTACCAATACAGTAAATATTTTCTAAATGGTATCTTTTTTGATTACAAATAATCTCGGACATGATATTTCCTTTGTTCAAGCCTAATACTGAGTTTATATTATATGTTGTTTTTTTAATGGTGTTCAAGACTGGGTTGTTTTAACAGCAACGGGAATTGATAAATCAAAGTATTAGTCAAATATGAGCACAGGAAAATTTTAAGTAAAGATAAGATAGTACATACACTATTTGAGTCATAGCCCTTCAAGTTGAACAAGGGGATCTTAATTGTCTAAGATACTAGTAGTAAAGTCAGTTTATTTCCTACTCTTGATACTTATTTTGAATTTTAGATAGGGACATATATCCTTCGCTAGGATAGGCTTTTACAAGTATTCCTTATTCTGTGTTGGTGTTTTAAATTACCGATTTTTACAGCAGGTAAAATTAGATTGAATAAATTAAATAAAGCTGTTTTACAAAAATATTTTGTGGCTATGATTAAGTATTGATTGAGGACTTTAGAAAATATTGATACTGCTTCTTGTTGGAGGATTGACAAAATGTCTTAAGTTAGTAATCAATTGTTATATATAGAGAAAGTAACTTATGAAAAAAAGTGGGAAAAATACTGTTTGGAAAAAGTTAAACTTGACCAGAACCGCTATATGATGATATCAAGCATTCGGTAAAATAGTGTTAGAGTATAAGCCGTGGGTTCTAATTATAGTAGATCTGTGAGAGCGCAGACTAGATTGTCTATCATTTCATTGGTATGGTAGGGGGTTGGTGCAAATCTCAACCTTTCTGTGCCGATTGGTACAGTTGGGTAGTTGATTGCTTGAGCATAGATGCCATAATTGGTTAATAATTGGTCACTAATTGATCTTGCTTGTTCGGCATTTCCAATGAGAACAGGCACGATATGTGTTGTACTAGGCATGATCTTTATCTCGGCTATTTTTAATTTATTTTTTAAAAGATTTGTACGTTCTTGGTGCTGTATTCTTAATTCAGGATGTTTTCTTAAATATTTTATAGCAGAAAGTGCCCCAGCACAGATAATGGGACTTAGGCTAGTGGTAAATATAAATCCAGAAGCAATAGAGCGAATGGCATCAATGACTGTGGTATCGGCAGCAATGTAACCCCCTTGTACACCAAAGGCTTTACCTAGTGTTCCATTGATAATATCTACACGATTTTGTAAGCCTAACTCTTCAAGTTTTCCTGCGCCCTCTTTCCCATATAAGCCAACTGAATGTACCTCATCAATATAAGTTATGGCCTCATATGCATCAGCTAAATCACAAATCTCCTGAATCGGGCTAATATCTCCATCCATAGAATAAATAGATTCAAAAAGAATACATGGGATTTCATTATTGGATTTTACTGTTTGTAAGATTGTTTTTAACCCTTTTAAATCATTGTGTTCAAAGATAGTCTTAGGTTTCCTGCTATGACTAATACCGACAATGATACTGTTATGATTATTCTGATCACTAATAAAATGAATATTAGGAATAATTTTACCTAAGGCAATAAGAGTCCATTCATTGGCAACATAGGCACTCGAGTATAGCAAGGCAGATGGCTTTTTATGTAGACTGGCCAGTTCGTGCTCAAGAATGATATGATAGTGAGTGGTTCCACTGATATTCCTAGTTCCTCCAGCACCAGCTCCTGTTTTGTCTAAAGCAGTACGCATAGCATCTAATACGATTTTATTTTGCCCCATACCAAGGTAATCATTAGAGCACCAGTTCACAATTGTTTTAACACCATAGTCGCCATACCATAAGGCATAAGGAAATTGTCCGTTCTCACGTGAGATATCATTAAAAATTCTATATTTCCCGGTTTCTTTTAGGTCACGAATAGTGTTTTCAAAAGGTGTTATATCCATCATTTTTTATCTCCAATGCGTGTAAGATTACAATTTTTAAAATTAGTTGAATAGTAGAATGTTTGATCTTCTCCTGTTTTGATTATCTTTTCGATGTTTATATACCACTAATGACATCAAACTTCCAAGTTTGAGATGACTAATGTCTGCTTGTTACAGTTCTTAATTAGGAACAGTTTGGTTGATTATCACTAGTGACTGTTGCATATGATTGATTGTATTTTTTTTTATATCTTATTGTTTACGTAGAGAAAATATCTATTGATAACAATATACTGTCTAATTATTAGTAGTTTGAACAGGAGAATATGTATGTGAATATTTGTTGTTGATTGAAATCCGTAAAAATAACAGGGATATTGGAAAAAAGTAATAGTGATAAAGCCTAGGATTTCTGTAGTGAGTATGCAGTTTGATTAATATGTTTTTGAATTGTTATAGCAGCAAAGATACTAGGAAACAACGTTATTGATTAAGATGAACAGCATATGATTAGTTATTATTGTATATTCTTTAATAGTGTGGCCGCTATTGCCTAAGGGCATAAATCAATAACTCCCAGAGGAGGAGATTTTCTCATTTGTGCTTTAAGTTTATTAATTTTTATTAATTGATATGTTCAATGTAGGTTACCAAGCACTATCGTAATTCTGCGCGTTAGTATTGTTACTAGAACATTGTTTTCACAAGAGAATAAATAAGTAAAATACATATTGATCTTCATTAAAAAGTAAAGCCTTGTTGTAGGTCTTGATCTTCTCCTGTTAGTTCCACTATTAATCGATATAATGGATGTAGTTCAGAATAACGACGGGTTGTTTGTTTCAAATACTGAATAAATCTAGGAACTTCTGAAATATATTTATCTTTGTAGTCCCTATATTTCAAACGGGTAAAAATACCGGCTACCTTGAGGTGTCTTTGAACACCTGTCCATTCATAACTTCGATAAAAAGCATCAAAAGAAGGATTGACAGGTAGATTTTTTTCCTTGGCTTGTTGCCAGTAATGTATGACTATGTCTAAGGTAAATTCTTCATCCCAATAAATAAAAGCATCTCGTGTGAGAGATATAATGTCATAGCAAATGCTACCCCAAACAGCATCCTGAAAATCGATAACACCTATTGATTGGTCAGGTAACAGCATTAGGTTTCTTATCATATAATCCCTGTGTACATATACATTAGCATGACTTAAAATTTCTGCTACTATTTTGTCTTTAGATTGTTGCCATATTTCGGTTTGTTTACTGTTAAGCTGCTTATGATAGTATTGAGGAATACACCAAGTCACAAATAAATCCATTTCTTCATTTAATTTTGCTTTGGAGTAGAGGGGTAATTTATTTTCTTGAGAGATTTGTTGTAATTTTGTTAGTTCTGAAACTGATTTAAGTAATAATTCTCTATGTGTTTCATGGGAATTATTTTCTAACATTAAACTAATAAATGAATCATTACCAAAGTCTTGTAAACACATGAAGCCAGCTTTTTGATTGACATGGTATATTTTGGGAACTTGAATAGAATGGAACAGGCTTTGTACATGAATATAAGGATTCATATCAAATTTTTCGGGAGGGGCATCCATTAGAATAATTGAAGATCCATTGTCAAAAATGGCTCTATAATACTTTCGGTAGTCAGCATCAGAAGCTGCAAATTTTATTTGGAAAGATTGGCTTGGATAAAGTGTTTGAACCCAGTCTATTAAATTATTTTCACGTTGCATATTATTTTATAGTAATTCAGGTTAAAATGAACACTATTTTAACTCATTTGTCCCAAAGGTTATAATTTTGTTTCGAGTAAAAAAAGTTGTGTGGCAGTTATTGCTAGCTCAAATTGGATTATGTTTCAGTGTTAGTTTGTCGGCGCCCTTGGAAGGATTCTCTGATAAAAGAGTATACAATAAGAAATTTATTAATGAATATAATAATTTAACCGATAATAATACTTGCTCATCTAATGGTAGTAAATTTGTAGCTATTGATCCTATTCAAACCAGTCAGGAATCTCCACCTCATAGTGGAAGTGTGCGTTTTACATTTGACAAAAGTGTCGAGGGAAAGGGTTTGGAAGAAGTCTTAGTTGAAGGTAATGTTATCGTTGAGTATGATGATCAAGTCTTAAATGCTAATAAAATTCTTTATAAAAATAATAAAATTATTACTTCAGATCCTTTTAAATTAAGGGATGGTAGTAAAATTTTTGCTGGGCACAGTTTAGAATATGATTTAAGTACCAAATCAGGTAGTGTAGATGATTTTAAGTTTAATAGTCGGGGGAATAGGATATCTCTGCAAGGGGAAGGAAAAAAACTAGAAATTTTGCAAAAAAATTTTTATCGTTTAAAAAATGCACGTGTTAATACTTGTAATCCAGGAGATGATAGTTGGTATATAGAAGCGAAAGAAATTAATTTAGATTATGATCATAATATAGGGGTAGCCAAAAAAATTAAATTTATTTTTAAGGGAGTTTCTGTAATGGCTGTTCCATGGTTTGATTTTCCATTAAATGGTAGTCGAAAAAGTGGGTTTCTGAATCCCATTGTAGGGATTAAGTCAGGAAATGGGTTAGAGTTTGGGTTACCTTATTACTTTAACTTAGCGCCCAATTATGATATGACGATAACACCCCATCTGTACACAAAAAGGGGGATCGGTATTGATGGGGAGTTTAGGTATTTAGCTCTTAATTTCTTTGGTAGAATATCAGCGAGTTTTCTGCCAAGTGATAGAGTTGCAAAAAAAGAATTAAATAAAAGTAGTCGTTATGCTTTTGATTTTCAACATATTCAAAATTTGACACCCAAAATATCTCTGGGCATAGTTTATAATCAAGTATCTGATAATCATTATTTTAAGGATTTTGGTACTAGAACATCTTCTGCAGAGAATAATAACTTAAATCGACAATTATGGTTATCGTATGGCGACCAGATCCTTGGAGGAGCATTTTTTGCATTCTTAACCTTCCAAAATTATCAAACATTACAAAATTCTAGTGATTCAACATATGAGCCGTATCAACTGAGTCCCCAATTGACTCTAAGATGGTCTAAATTACTAGAGAATACAGCAGAAATAGATATTTTGGCACAAGTAAGTAATTTTGATCATCGTACGAAACAAACAGGTATTAGAAGTTTGTTTTATCCCCGAGTGTCTTGGAATTTTTTCAATGAGTGGGGCTTTTTCAGACCTAGTTTGGGACTGCATTCTACTTATTATCAATTAGACCATTATTGGCGAGTCGATAAGGATGGAACAAAAATTAATTTACCAAAAAGACATTTGTCTAGGGTGCTACCTATTTTCAGTATGGATGCTGGATTAATTTTTGAAAGACCTTTGACATTTAAAGAAAATCATTTTATACAAACACTTGAACCTAGGATTTTTTATACATATGTTCCCAAAAAAGAACAGGATCAATTCCCTAATTTTGATAGTGAAGAGGTAGACCCAACCTTTTCAAATCTATTTAGAATCAATAGATTTACTGGTTATGATAGGATTAGTGTTGCTAATAATTTGTCTTATAGTTTGTTAACAAGATTTTATAGTTCAAGTAACGGAGTAGAGTTTTTTAGAACTGGGATAGGTCAACGTATTGACTTTGGAAAAGATAATACGAGTTTAGAGGATGGTGCGCATAGTAGAAAGATCAGTTATGATACATTATTATTTGCTCAAAGTAGAATTACTGATAAAATCTCATTGCAGGCAGATTTATATTTTAATGCTAATCGTAAAGTAGATAATCGTTATGTGATAGGCTTAAGATATAATTCACAATTTGGTAAGCTGGTTAATTTGCTTTATAAATATGATAGAAATAGTTCTCGGATTAATCGAAACGATAACAAATTTGAACAAGTTGATTTTTCTTTTCGATGGCCAGTTGCTAATAAATATTCAATTGTTGGTAGATACAACTATTCTTTATCTGATAAAAAGTTATTAGAGGCCTTGGCAGGAGTTGAGTATGTTAGTGAGTGTCAATGTTGGGGATTTAATACAGTATTTCAAACTTATTTAGCAGAATATAATAAACGAAAAAATGCAGTATTTTTTCAGTTAAATTTGAGAGGTTTAGGCGGTTTTGGAGTGAATCCATTTAGTGAATTGTATCGTTCCATACCGGGTTATCGTCTTAAGAGAGAGGTTAAATAATATATGAGTTTAAAGTGGCTAAGTGCTGTACTAATGGGGTTTGGTTTGTTGAGTGCTAACGCAGCATCTGTACGATGGGTTGACCAGATTGTAGTGGTGGTCAATCAAGATGTAATTACCCAAAGGGATATTAATGATATTAGTCATCAGATTGTAGCCCAAGTCCCTAAGTCTGAGCTAAAAAAAATAGATGTTAAACAGGTAGCTATTGACAATTTAATTCAGCAAAGACTACTAAAACAGGCAGCAGAAAATATGCAGGTTACTGTTTCGGAGAAGGACATTGATGCCGAGGTTGCAAAAATAGCTACTTCTAATAAGATGACACCAGAGCAGTTTTATAAAGCAATTTCAAGAGAGGGTGTTCCTGAGGCAATGCTAAGGGCGACTATTAAGGATAATTTAATGGTAGAGGCTCTGGCAAAAGAGGTGTCGAAAGGTCAAATTGAAGTTACTGAAACAGAAATAGAAGCTTTATTGAATCAAAATAAAATGCCTGTCACACAGAAAAATAAAGAAGATGCTAGAAACTTTATTGCCAATAGGAAGCAACAAGAAATTTTATCAGGTATTGTACAAGACCTGAAAAATAGAGCTTATATCGAATACAGAGAAAAACCATATTGATATTCATAAATAGATGAAAATAGATCAAGCTCAGATTCCTTTAGCAATCACAAGTGGAGAGCCTGCTGGAATTGGGCTTGATATTTGTTTAGGTATTCTTGATACTAAGTTTGACTATCCGATTGAGATATTAGTTGATTTTGAATCTTTAGAACAGAGAGCTAAAGAGCTTAAGAGGTATGAGTTCTTGTATCCATACTTCAGAGGAGAGAATCCTAATATTACTTTTAAAAATATATCAGTTCGGGAGAAGGTTATCTCTGGGCAGTTGAATGTTAAAAATGCCTCGTATGTTTTGGCACTCTTAGATCAGGCTGTAGAAGGTATTGAAAATGGCGTTTATGCAGGTATAGTGACCTGTCCAATACATAAAGGGATTATTAACGCAAGTGGTATTCCCTTTACTGGGCATACTGAATATTTTCAAAATAAAGCAGGCGTTGAAAAAGTTGTTATGATGTTGTCTGATGGGCAATTAAATGTTGCCTTGGTAACTACGCATTTACCGTTGAGTCAAGTAGCTAAAACAATTAGTTCTGAACTAATAATAAAAGTTGTTCGTATTATTAATCAGGAATTTAAGTCAAAATTTAAAATACACGCACCCAGAATATTGGTAACAGGATTAAATCCACATGCTGGTGAAAATGGTTATTTGGGAATGGAAGAGATAGATGTGATCATCCCTGCCATAACCCATCTGAAAAACGAAAATATTTTAGTATTCGGTCCTTATTCTTCGGATACAGTATTTCAAAAGGAACTCATTGAAAGTAGTGATGTTATTTTAACAATGTATCATGATCAGGGATTACCAGTTATTAAATATGCTTCATTTGAAAAAGCAGTAAACATTACATTAGGGTTACCGTATGTCAGAACATCTGTTGATCATGGGACAGCTTTGGAATTGGCGGGAACAGGAAAGGCAAATGCTAGTAGTTTAATCCACGCAATTAATGTAGCAAGTCATATGATTTGAGCAATTTATGAGAATGGTGCCTTATATAGAGTTTAGAAATGTTACTTTTTTGTATACAGAAAAGGAGGTATTACATGACATAAATTTTTCTGTATATGAAGGAGATTTTGTTTGTATTATAGGAGGATCAGGTTCAGGGAAAACAACGTTACTGAAATTGATATCTGGTGAAATTTATCCTAAAAAAGGTGAAGTCTTAATAAAAGGAAAATCAATTTCAGATTTTTCAAAAGCTGAACTACATAAGTATCGTAAGAGTATGGGTTATCTATTTCAACAAGGTGCTTTATTTACTGATTTGAATGTATATGATAACGTTGCGTTTCCAATTAGAGAGCATACCTCCTTATGTGAAAAAGAAATCGAAGCTATTGTAGAAAATAAATTACTTTCAGTTGATTTAGGAGGTGTAGAAAGATTATATCCAGCAGAGTTATCGGGGGGTATGATCAAGAGAGTTGCACTAGCAAGGGCAATTGCTTTAAATCCTAGTTTATTATTATATGATGAACCATTTGCAGGTTTAGATCCTATTGTGTTGATGAAAATTGCAAAGTTAATAGGTAGAACAAATCAAAATATTAATGCTACTAGTATCATGGTGACACATAATATCAGAGAATCTTTGCCATTGGCTGACAAAGTTATTTTACTGTCACAAAATAGGATTGTTTTTGATGGAAGCCCTGAAGATATTTTGAAAAATAGAAATTCAATAGTACAGGAATTTTTACGAGCGGCATCTATCCCTTTGGCATTGTTAGATGTAGGAAGTTGATATGTTTGGTACGATTAGAGCCATAGGTCGACAGGTAATACAATTTAATATACAAATTGGGCAAATCGTATTATTATTATTTTCGGTATTATTTCAATCAGTTAAAAATTTATTAAAGCCGACATTGGTTATAAAAGAAATTTATGTCTTTGGTTGTTCCTCTATAAGTATTATTGTTTTTTGTGGATTGTTTTTAGGATTAGTTCTGGGACTACAGGCCTATAATTCACTTATTTTGTTTAATGCAGAGTCTAGTTTAGGTGCCTTGGTCGGTATTTCTGTATTAAGAGAGATAGGGCCAGTTTTAGCTGCTATTTTATTTGCAAGTAGTGCTGGCAGTGCTATGACGAGTGAAATAGGTTTAATGAAGAGTACAGATCAGTTAAGTGCATTAGAGGTAATGGGCGTAAACCCCATTGAGAGGGTTATAGGGCCTAGATTTCTGGCAGGTATTATTTCCGTACCACTTTTAACTTTGGTATATAATGCTTTTGCTATACTAGGAACATATTTAATGGCAGTGGTATTGTATGGATTGGACAGAAACATCTTTTGGGGACAAATGCAATCTGCCATTTCGGTATCTTATGATTTATCAGGATCCATCATTAAGTCACTAGTATTTGGTATATTAATTTCCTTGATTGCAGTTTACAATGGATTGTATGCTTGTCCAACTCCTAATGGAATTTTAAAAGCAACCAATCACACGGTTGTATGGTGTTCATTGTATATTTTGGTAACAGATTTTATATTAACAGTATTTTTATTTACGGGTTAATGGGATGAGAGAAAAACATATTGAGTTCTCTGTTGGGTTACTGGTGGTTTTGAGCTTTTTTGCTATTATTTTTTTGTGCATGAAGGTAGCTGGGGATAAATACCATTTTGTTTCGGATGAAGGTAGTTACCAGGTATTTTCTTATTTTAACAATATCGGTAATTTGAAGATAGGTGCTCCTGTTAGGGCATCAGGCGTTTTAGTAGGTAGAGTGAATAACATCACTTTAGATGTCAAAAGCTATCAAGCAAAAGTTGAATTATCTATCAATAAACAGTATTCTTTTTCTCAAGACACTTCCGCCTCTATATTAACAATGGGGATATTAGGAGAACAGTACATTGGGTTACAGCAAGGAGGAGATACTGATAACTTACAACCGGGGGACACAATTAGTGTAACAAATTCTGCAGTTGTTATCGAGGAATTATTAAATAAAATTGTTGTTAATTTTTTAGGTCAAATAAGAAAATGACACTTTAATTTAGTTAAGAATATGAAGATAATAAAATTTTTTATACTGGAATTGTTATTATTTTTACCATTAAGTGTATTAGCTAAAGGCAATATTAGTCTCATGAATACGCCGTCAGAAGCGGTAAAAGTTTTAACTGATACTATTGCTGATGTGGTGGGTTTAATGTCCTCAGATAATGGAAATAATAATGATGACATTAAAAGGAAAGTAGTTGATCAGACTGTGGACTTATTTGATTTTAATCGAATTACTGCTTTAGCAGTTGGCTTTCCGTGGAAAAATGCAACTTTAGACCAAAAAATGCTCTTGAGTAAGGAGTTCAGATGTAAATTGATTAATGCCTATTATAATGTATTTATTCATGTGAGAGATACCAAGGTTGAAATTAAACAGAATCCAATTATTAAGAATAAGCGCAGAGAGATTATCATTCAATCTACAGCAACGTCAGTAAGATCTGATGTTGGGGATCCTATTGAAATAGATTATTTTCTTTATAAAACTGAGCAAGGATATAAAATTTACAATATTAATGTACAGGGTATTAGTTTGGTAACTACATATCGTGGACAATTTTCTGAAATTATTCAAGAAAGTGGAGTTGATGGATTAATTCAAAGTCTCCAAGAAGAGAATAATCAATTGAATCAATCGAAGAAAAAGCTTGAATGATACTTAAGATAGTTGTTTACTTATTGATTTAAAAAGAGTAAATAGTGTAAGATTTGTGTTATATTACAATTAGATAGACTTTATTTGGGAGACTAGTTTGTGACTATAAATTTTCATATCTTTGGAACTTTAGCAAAAATTTAGGGTAGTCTGATTGTTGTTTTCTATTGCAGAATCTGAGTAGTGAATCAATAAAGGAGTAATGGTGATTTTTAAAACTGTTATCAAGGTTAGAGGCTTTCATTTAGATTTATACCGTCATGTTAATAATGCAAGATATTTGGAGTTTTTGGAAGAAGCTAGATGGGACATGATTGATAGTACCGATATTCTGTCAGACTTACATTGTAAGCATTTAGGGTTTGTAATTGTTAATATCAATATTAACTATCGATCCCCTGCAGTGTTTGGTGATGAACTTGAGATACAATCAAAAATTAAAAAATTTAGTGAGAGGAAAGGTGTTATAGAGCAGATAATTATTAATTCTAAAACAAACTGTATAGTATTAGATGCTATGGTTACATATGTAATTTTGGATTTAAATACCCAAAAAGTTGGCCAGTTAGATGACGATTTAATGCAACGATTTTCTAAGTTAGTTGAAGAAGAATAATGATTATGATGATATAAAATCACTGCCTTGTTGTGTAAGGTAAAATTAAGTTATGCAAATAGATTTACATTTTCATTCAAACTTTTCTGATGGAATTTATACCCCAAAAGAATTGATAGAGCGAGCTAATGAGAATCATGCTGAATTATTAGCTTTAACTGATCATGACAATATAGGTGGTCTAGAAGAAGCAAGAATTGTATCAGACAAACTGGGTATAGCATTTGTTAATGGGGTAGAAATTTCTGTTACTTGGCGCAATAAAGTCATACATGTGATTGGACTTGATTTTGACCTGGATTACCTTCCCTTAATAAGATTAATTGATGAAATTAGAAGTGTAAGACTAAAACGCCTTTCCTTAATATCTGAGAAATTAGAAAATATTGGAATTCGTGGTGTGTACCAAGGTGCTTTAGAATTATCTTCACATCCTGATACGGTAGGTAGAAGACATATGGCAGAATATTTGGTCAGTCAGGGAGTTGTATCTTCTATTCAACAAGCTTTCAATAAGTACCTAGGGGAAGGGAAGAAAGGCTATGTTAAAACGGAATGGGGTTCGTTACAAGAAGTCGTAAGATTAATTGTAGAGGCAGGAGGGATAGCTGTGCTGGCTCACCCTTTACGCTACAATTTGACCCTAGCCAAAATACGTCAGTTCCTAGATGAATTTATTGTTTATGGTGGGCAAGGTATAGAAGTAGGTTGTAGTGGTCATGATTATAATGAGATAATGACAGTTTCATTGTTAGCTGAGCAATATAATTTATTAGCTTCTTCAGGTAGTGACTTTCATGGGCATGAATATGGTTGTCATAGAAAAATAGGTGTGACACCTGATTTGCCAATAGAATGTCGTCCCATATGGGATGTATTTAAATTTAACTAGGATACTTATGGATATAGCAGATATCATTTATAAAGTTTGTGTGTATACTATTCCTATGGTTTTGGCAGTTACTGTGCATGAAACAGCACATGGTTATGTAGCCAAGAAAAATGGTGATGATACAGCAAAAAATGCAGGGAGGTTAACATTAAATCCGTTGGCTCATATAGATCCAATAGGGACAGTTGTGTTACCACTACTTTTATTAGTTCTGAAAGTGCCCTTTTTATTCGGATGGGCCAAGCCTGTACCGATCAACCCTTCCCGATTCAAAGACTACCGAAAAGGGATGAGGCAAGTTGCAGCCTCAGGCCCTTTATCTAACTTACTTATGGTATTTGTTTGGGCTGCACTCTTTGTTGGCACTTCTTACCTATCAAAAAATCAAGACTCTAATTTAGTATCCTTCATCAGGGAAATGTCCCAATTTGGTATTGTTATTAATGCAGTGTTATGTGTGTTTAATCTGATGCCTATTCCACCTTTAGATGGAAGTCGTGTCATCAGTAGTTATTTGAGTCCAGAAGCTTATAGTCAATATATGAAGTTAGAGCCGTATGGTCTTTGGATAGTAATAGCCGCCTTGTTTTTAGGTTTATTCCAGGTGATATGGCCGATTGTTGGTTGGATAATCCGGATGGCGATTACATTTTTTGATAATATTTTTCAATGGATTATATAGTGATTGTAACTAAACAAAAAATTAATGATATTAATGTTGAGGCGAATGTACCAATTGTTACGCCACGAGAATTAAAAGATAAATTACCATTGTCTCCTACAGCTCGTACATTAGTATCAGAAAGTCGGCAAATTGTAAAAAATATTTTAGATCATAGGGATTATCGATTGTTTGTTGTTGTGGGGCCTTGTTCTATCCATGATTATAAAGCAGCAATAGAATATGCACAGCGATTAAAAAAACTCTCAGATAGAGTTAAAGATACACTTTTTTTAATTATGCGAGTATATTTTGAAAAGCCAAGAACAACTGTTGGTTGGAAGGGCTTGATTAATGATCCTTATTTGAATGATACATTCAAGATTGAAGATGGCCTACATTTAAGTAGAAGGTTACTGCTAGAAATTGCACATATAGGGATACCTGCTTCGACCGAGGCATTAGATCCGATCTCTCCTCAATATTTGCAAGATTTGATTAGTTGGTCCGCCATTGGTGCAAGAACAACTGAGTCTCAGACACATAGGGAATTAGCATCGGGCTTATCTTCAGCGGTAGGATTTAAAAATGGAACTGATGGTGGCCTAGCTGTTGCTTTGAATGCTTTAAAATCCGTTGCCAATGCACATCATTTTTTAGGTATTAATCAGGAAGGTAGGGTTTCTCGTGTTAAAACAAGAGGTAATCCGTATGCACATATTGTTTTAAGAGGGGGGGATAATAAAACAAATTATGATTCTGTCAATGTGACGTTGGTGGAGGAAAGATTGAGAAAAGCAGGGTTATCAACTAATATTATGATTGATTGTTCACATGAGAATTCCAATAAAAGAGCAGAGTTGCAGCCTTTAGTGGTGGATAATATTATTAATCAAATTTTAAATGGTAATCAATCTATTTGTGCTTTAATGATAGAAAGTAATTTAGAGTGGGGCAATCAATCAATACCAGAAGACTTATCCCAATTAAAATATGGGGTTTCCATAACAGATGCTTGTATTGATTGGAAAACAACCGAAGATGTTATTTTAAAAGTATATGACAGATTAAAAGATACTTTGCCTAAACGTTTTTCATTTTAGTTGCATACTTTTTAGTTCCCATTCTTCAGGTGTCGCCGCTACTATAATAGACAAGGCGTGTAGCTCGTTACTGGCAATTTGTTCTTTTAGGCTATCTTTAATTAGTCGATGTCTTTGTAAACGACTTAAACTTTCAAATTTTTGTGACACAATCTTCACAAAAAAGTGATATCCGTCTCCATCAACTTCTATGTAGGTGCATGGTATTATTTGTTGAATAAGATTGGTTAATTCTTCTAACTGCATATTGATGATTCCTGTTCTGTGTTAGGACCTTAGTTTATAGCCTGATTTTAATACTAGTATGGCGATTATTGTTAATGACATAAAAAAAACTAAGGAGATCTCTAAAGAAATAGAAGGTTGTATATCAGATTGTCCAAAAAAACCATATCTAAAACCATCAACCAAATAAAAGAAGGGGTTGACTTGGCTAATTGTGTACCAGAATGTGGGTAGTTTTTGTATAGAATAAAAAACACCTGACAGAAAAGTCAGTGGCATAATAATAAAATTTTGAAACAATGATGTTTGATCGAATTTTTCAGCGACAATACCGGCTATTAAGCCCAATGTCCCCAATGTTGCTCCACTGATAATAGCAAATAAAACTATCCATAATAGTCCGTAGATGGGAATAGTTGGTACGAATATCAAAGCACAAATAAAGATTCCCAGCCCAACCATTAGTCCTCTTATTAGTGCGGCTCCTACAAAAGCAATAAAAAATCCTAAATTGGATAAAGGTGGGAGTAAGATAAAAATAATGTTTTCTGCAATTTTAGATTGAATTAAACTACTAGAAGTATTAGCAAAGGCATTTTGCATAATACCCATCATAATTAGACCAGGAATAAGAAATTGCATATAACTAACCCCAGGATAAATATTGATTTTATCTTGTAGCACATTAGAAAAAATCAGTAGATACAGTAAGGAGGAAACGATAGGGGCACCAAGAGTCTGCAGACCTACCTTGGAAAAGCGTAGAACTTCTTTTTTGAAAAGGGTGTAGATACCGTATAAATTATTCATTGTGTTAAGCTTAAAAAAACTTTTTCTAAATTTTTCTCTATTATTTCTAGCCCAGAAATAGTAATATGGTTGGCATTGATGATATGTAATAAGTTTTCTAGTTGTAAATAATTATCAAGTTCAAACAACCACTTATTTTTTTGATGTTGATGACGTAAACAACTCAGTAATGGTTTTATATTCTCGTGACAAATAAATGAAACGTGAATATGTTCATCAACTACCAACAGGTTTTCTGTTTTATCAAGTGCAATTAGTTGCCCCTGTTTCATAAAGAGAATCCTATCGCACAATTGCTTAGCTTCTTCCAAATAATGTGTCGTTAAAATAATAGTATGACCTTGTTGATTGAGTTTTTTGATAAAGATCCATAAAGATTGACGTAATTCTACATCTACCCCAGCAGTCGGCTCATCCAATATAATAACGGGAGGTTTATGTACAAGAGCTTGAGCTATCATCAAACGGCGTTTCATGCCACCTGACAAACTACGGGTGTTATTGTTAATTTTTGTTAATAATCCCAGTTCCTCTAATATTTCTTCAATCCATTGATCATTGTTTTTGATACCATAATAGCCTGATTGATAGGATAAAACTTCTTTGACTGTAAAGAATGGATCAAAGGTTAATTCTTGGGGGACGATACCTAGGTTCATTTTAGAGAGATGACTATTTTTTTTGGTATCAAAACCTAAAACTTGAATTGATCCAGATGTGGGCTTACTTAGGCCGGCAATACTAGAGATCAAAGTTGTTTTACCTGCACCATTGGGACCTAAGAGGCCAAAAAATTCGCCGTTAAAAACTTGAAAAGAAACATTATCTAGTGCTTTAAAGCCATTTTTATATACCTTAGTAATATTATTGATATTTAAAGCAATTGATTTCACTTCACAACCTTCTGTAAAAAAAGAATTTCATTTTGAATAACTTGTTCAAATGTATCCCTACTTTTTATCATGGTATGGCAGTCACCATCAATCAGGATTTCGGGAGCAATGAGACGAGAATTATAATGACTGGCCATGGAAGCAGCATAAGCACCAGCACTTTTTACAGCAAGATAATCACCTGCTTGTACAGCGAGTGTTCGATTTTTACCTAAACAATCCCCTGATTCGCATACAGGGCCAACGATATCTGCTTTAACAGTGGACAAGTTTTCGTGTATTACTATAGGAACGATATCATGATAGCTATCATATAATGCAGGCCTTAATAAATCATTCATAGCAGCATCCGTGATAATAAAACACTTTTCTTGATTGTGTTTAATAAAATCTACTTTTGTTAAAAGAATACCAGAGTTTCCAATAATAGAACGACCAGGCTCCAAAACTAATTGTAATCCATTATTTTTCTGAAAAAAAGGGGTAATATGCCTCGCATAATCTTCATAATTAGGGTTAGGATCATCTTTCTTATAAGGAATGCCGATTCCTCCACCCAGATCAATATGCTTGAGATGAATGCCTTTTTGTTTTAATTGAATAACGAGTTCAAATATTTTATCAGCAGCTTCATTTAATGGGGTTAAATCCAGTAATTGTGAACCTATATGGCAATCAATGCCGATAATAGATAGATGTGATTGTTTCTGAGCATATAAATAGGTTGCGAGAGCATCTGGATAGGGAATGCCAAATTTGTTATTTTTTAGGCCTGTGGATATATAAGGGTGTGTTTTAGCATCGACATTAGGATTAACTCTAAAAGATATTGGTGCAACAGTATTTAATTCCTTAGCGACTACTTGAATACGATCAATCTCGGACAATGATTCGACATTGAAGCATAGTATTCCTGCAGTTAATGCCAACTTAATTTCATCTTCACTTTTGTTGACACCAGAGAAAATGATTTTGTCAGGATCTCCTCCCGCGAGTAAAACTCTTTGTAATTCACCACCAGACACAATATCAAATCCAGCACCTAAGCTAGCTAAATATTGGAGAATAGATAAATTACTATTTGCCTTGACTGCATAACAAACTAAAGGATTGAAATCATTAAAAATATGTTGATAATTTAAAAAAGCAGCTTGGATATGTTTTTTGGAATAAACATAAAGTGGTGTCCCATAAGTTTTAGCCAACTCCAAGCAAGATGTTTGCTCAATAAATAATTGTTGGTTAACGTAGCGTAGCATATCCTAGTTATCCCCATTCTTGTTATCGTTGTTTGGTACAGGAGGCGTAGGCGATGGTGTTTTATGCTGGGAGGTTTTATTAGGGTTTAGTCCTATCCCAGTTTGTATGGGGCCAAAACCAGAATTATCCTCATTCTTGTCAGGTAGGTATAAAGAACCTTTATGGCCACAAGCGACAAGTGAAGTGAGCAAAATAAAAATAAATAATTGGCTTGATCTCATAAGGATTATATCTCTTAATTTAGTTTTCAATAGATAAGACACATCAAAAATATTCGAGTATTGTATTATAATATCTCTCGTGTAGATAGACTTGAGGCGTTTAAAGATGAATGATGTAGACTATAGGGTTGAATCAGACAAATTTTTTATTAAGATTGAAGATGAGTTAGGTAGTTATGAATGGGACTTTGACTATGATAACAAAGGGGATATTTTTATTATTTATAACAATACTCAAGAATATATGGTGTTGACTAAGAATTATAGTCAGCATGAAATCTGGCTAGTCGCAGGTAAAGATGCTTATCAATTTATTTATGAGAATGAAAATTGGGTATCTAAGAAAAATAAGAAGGAAAGTATACTAGGGGTAGTTAGACGGTATTTAGATATAGCTTGTGGTGAAAAGGGTCAGATATTTTAATTGTGGAAGTGATTATGCAAAATTCAGTAAAATATTTAAAAGATTATACATCTTTGCCGTTTGTGATTAAGACTATTAATCTACACTTTGATATTCATCAGGAAGATGTAGTAGTAGATTCAGTATTAGATATACATCCATTGGGTTCTGATAATGTATTAATTTTGGATGGTGAGGCAGAGTTGCTTAGTCTTGAGTTAAATGGTCAGCAGTTGTTGAAGGGTGACTATGTGCTCACTGAGCATCAGTTAAGAATAGAGAAAGTGCCAGAAAAAGACTTTAGGTTAGAAATAGTCACGAGATTAAAGCCTAAAGAGAATAAAACGTTGATGGGGCTGTATGAATCAGGGGGAAATTTATTCACTCAATGTGAATCTGAAGGTTTTCGCAAGATTACCTATTTTCTTGACCGACCTGACATTATGGCGGAGTATATTGTTACGATTACAGCAGATAAAGATAAATATCCTGTTTTACTTTCTAATGGTAATCCAATTAGATTTGGAGAAACAGAGAATAATAGGCATTGGATCACGTGGCATGATCCTTATAAAAAACCGAGTTATTTATTTGCATTGGTAGCAGGTCAGCTGGCACATAAAGAAGATGTCTATATTACTCGTTCTGGTAGGAATGTCAGGATCAAATTCTATTGCCGACAGAAAGATATTGAAAAAACCGATTTTGCAATTGAGTCTTTAAAAAGAGCAATGCAATGGGATGAGGATCGTTTTAATTTGGAATATGACTTAGATATTTTTATGGTGGTTGCCGTAGATGATTTTAATATGGGAGCAATGGAGAATAAAGGGTTAAATATTTTTAATACTAAATATGTACTAGCAACATCTAAAACAGCTACAGATAGAGATTTTTCCAATATTGAATCAGTTATTGGGCACGAATACTTTCATAACTATACTGGTAATAGAGTGACTTGCAGAGACTGGTTTCAGTTAACATTAAAAGAAGGTTTGACGGTGTTCAGAGAGCAGGAGTTTGCTTCTGACATGAGTTCAAGAGCAGTAAGAAGAATTGAGGCTGTCAAGATATTACGCGAGTTTCAATTTATAGAAGATGCAGGATCATTATCCCATCCAGTAAGACCTGAGGCATATGAACAGATTAATAATTTTTATACAACAACTGTATATGAAAAGGGTGCTGAAGTGGTACGTATGTTGCATGTTATTTTAGGAGAAGATGGTTTTCAAAAAGGTATGCAACTTTACTTTGAGCGACATGATGGACAAGCGGTCACTTGTGAGGATTTTTTTAGTGCAATGGTGGATGCGAATAGCATGAAAATACCTCAGTTTTTAAGGTGGTATTCATATGCGGGTACACCTATAGTGAAAGTAAAAAAATATTTTGACAAGGATCAAAAAGAGGTTTTGATTAAACTCAAGCAGAATATTCCGGGAGGTAATAAGAAGCCATTGTTGATTCCTATTAAGATGGGATTTCTAACTGATGATGGGAGAAAACAAAGTTATCAAATCAAAAATATTAAGCAATGGCAAGATGAAAATGTTTTACTACTAAAAAATAGGAAGGCAGAGATAAAATTTAGGATTAATACTAATCAGAATCCTATACTGTCGATTGGAAGAGGATTCTCAGCACCAATTAAATTAGAATATAAGCAATCAGAGAATGAGCTGTTGACTTTAATGCTACATGATAGCGATGAATTTATCCGTTGGGAATCTTCCCAAAAATTATACAAAAAATATATTAAAAAATTTTTAAAAGCAAAGAAAATAGGTAAGAAATACCCATCAATTTCGGGGTTTAGCTCAAAAATTAATCAAATGATTGAAACAGAAAATAATTATGCTTTGTTATCCTTGATGTTAGTGTTACCAAGCTTTAATGAATTATTAGAAGCAAATGCACCCATTGATCCAGTTTTATTACAAAAGGTTATTGAAGACTTCAAGTCACAAATTGCATTGTATTGCTTTGCCAGTATAGAATCCAAATACAATTTGTTGTTACGCTATGAAGCTAGTGACCCCTTTGGTGTTCAAGAGCGATATCATCCTGAATTAGAGTGGGTCAGAGCTTTGATTAATGTATTTAGAAGTTATTTGATTCATGCTGATAAAAATTATTTTGATCAGTTTACTCGTGACTATGAACAAATATCCACAAATATGACGCATAGAATAGGTTTATTAGATTCTATTAAACATATCGACAGCAAGGCCAAAGAGGCGCTTTTGGATTCATTTGCCAAACAATTTGAAAGTGAAGATTTAGTATTGGACAAGTATTTTAACTTGATCGCCTCTAGTTTCGCAAAAGATACTTTTAAGAATGTTAAAAAAAGCTTAAAGAGTCCTTATTTTGATTTAACTAATCCCAATAAAGTCAGGGCATTATTAGTTACGTTTACGCGAAATCCGATTTTCTTTCACCAAATAAATGCACAGGGCTATCAATTTATTGCAAAATTAATTGTAAAAATAGAAAAATTTAATCCTATGATGGCTTCACGACTAGTAGATTCATTTAAGGTTGTTAATATGTTGGATGATGATCGTCAGAAAATAATTCAGAAAAAAATAAAGTGGCTTTTACGTCGTGTTACTTCTAGCGATGTGATAGAAGTTGCTACTAAAATTTATGAATCTATTTAAAATTTTATTACAGTAAATTAACTTTTTTAGAAGGAGAGTATTATGTCTGTTCTTGTGACTAAACCAGCACCATTTTTCTTTGATTCTGATAAAACTTTTTCAGCAGTGACACCAGATGGTTCTATTGATAATAAATTTAACTTTAAGAATGTGCGAAAAGATAAATATGCAGTAGTATTTTTTTACCCTATGGATTTTACTTTTGTGTGCCCTTCTGAAATTATTGCTTTTAATAATCGTTTGGACGAATTCAAGAAAAGAAATGTAGAAGTCTTTTCTGTATCAGTCGATAATCCTTATGTGCACGTGAAATGGAGGGAAACCCCAGTTAATGAGGGAGGGATTGGTCCAGTTGGGTTTACTATGGTATCAGATATTAAAGGCGAAATTATCCGTGCCTATGACGTGGAAACTGATGCGGGAGTAGCTTTAAGGGGTTCATTTTTAATTGATAAAGAGGGTATTGTGCAGCATCAAGTGATTAATAATTTACCACTAGGACGTAATGTTGATGAGATGGTACGTATGGTGGACGCATTGCAATTCACAGAAGAATTTGGTGAGGTTTGCCCAGCTAATTGGCAAAAAGGTACAGATGGGATGAAGCCTGATACAAAAGGGGTGGCGATATACCTAGCTAGCCATGCCAAAGACCTATAAAATAAAAATATAAAATTTCTTATTGAAGCCGCTATGATTGAAGCTATCACATTGGTCATAGTGGTTTTTTATATTTAATACTTTAAAGACTTGAAATTTAAATAATTGCCCACCATATTGCTTTATATCAATTATGAAATCGGGAAAAACATAATGGCAAGAAAAAAAACACATGTGTTGTCCACACTTCCTTTACGAGATGTAGTTGTTTATCCAGGAATGGTAATCCCTTTGCTAATTGGAAGGGAAAAATCTATTGCTGCTTTGGAAGCTGCTGTAAAGGAATGCAAATCCATATTTTTATTGGCACAGAGAGATTATCAGATTGAAAATCCAACAGCCGATGACTTATATAAAATTGGAACTATTGTTAAGGTTGTTCAAATATTGAATCTCCCTGATGGATCTGTTAAAGCTTTAGTAGAAGGTATTGATAGAGCTAAGGTACTGGATATTACAGATGAGGATTCCTTTTTTGTTTCTCGTGTCTCCGTATTGAGTGATACAGGAGAGCAAAATGAAACCTCAGAGGTCTTATATAGGGCCTTAATTAATGAAATAGATGAATATGCTAACATGAGCAAGAAAATTCCTGCAGAAATTGTTAATAGTATAAAGGAAATTAATAAATTAGGTAAGCTTGTAGATACAATTGTTGCTCAGATGCAATTAAAGTTACCTCAAAGACAAAAAATTCTTGAGACTTTGGATATTAATGAAAGAGCTTCTTTGCTGCTGGGTTATATTGAATCAGAAATGGAGTTATTCCAAGTTGAAAAGCGTATTCGTGGTCGAGTAAAAAAACAGATGGAAAAGTCTCAGCGTGAGTACTACTTGAACGAGCAAGTGAAAGCGATTCAAAAAGAGCTTGGTGAAGAAGATGAAAAAGAAGAGTTAAATGAGTTAGAAAATAGAATCTTATCTTCAGGAATGTCTAAGGAGGCACAAACCAAAGCCTTAGCAGAATTAAGAAAACTAAAAATGATGCCAAGTATGTCAGCTGAGGCAACAGTGGTTAGAAATTATATTGATGTATTACTTGAACTACCATGGAAGAAAAAAACTAAAATTAATACCAATATTTCTAAAGCACAAAACATATTGGATGATGATCATTTTGGACTGGAAAAGGTTAAAGATAGAATTTTAGAATATCTTGCGGTACAAAAGAGAGTGGGTAAGATTAAAGGGCCTATTTTGTGTTTAGTGGGACCCCCTGGTGTTGGTAAGACATCGCTAGGACGCTCTATCGCTAATGCTACTGGACGTAAGTATATACGTATGGCTTTAGGAGGAGTGCATGATGAAAGTGAAATTAGAGGGCATAGGAGGACCTATATAGGCTCTATGCCAGGTAAAATTATCCAAAACATGATGAAGGTTGGAGTGAAAAACCCGCTATTTTTATTAGATGAAGTTGATAAAATAGGGCAGGACTTTAGAGGAGATCCTGCTAGCGCTTTATTAGAGGTTTTGGATCCCGAACAAAATCATTCTTTCGCAGATCACTACACAGAGGTGGAGTATGACTTATCTGATGTAATGTTTATTGCTACATCTAATTCGTTAAATATTCCTCCTGCACTATTAGATCGAATGGAAGTGATTTTCTTATCTGGCTATACAGAAGATGAAAAAGTTAGTATTGCTCTGAATTATTTAATAAGTAAACAAATAAAATATAATGGCTTAACAGAAGACGAAATTCAAATTCAAGAATCTGCTATCAGGCATATTATTCGTTACTACACAAGAGAGGCTGGTGTTCGTTCTTTAGAAAGAGAAATTGCTAAAATTTGTAGGCGGGTTGTTATTGAGCATGTATTAAGTGCAGATAAGAGGAAATCTAAAAATAATCAAGTAATTGTTACGACAGATAATTTATCTGAATTCTTGGGTGTGGAGCGTTACGACTTCGGGAAAGCTGAAAATGAAAATCGGGTAGGGCAGGTGACTGGGCTGGCTTGGACACAGGTTGGCGGGGAGCTACTAACTATTGAGGCTGTAGCCCTAAAAGGTAAGGGGGGTATTGTTAGAACAGGTAAGCTAGGTGACGTGATGCAAGAGTCTATCACAGCAGCTCTTTCTGTTGTGCGCTCTCGATCTGAGTCGTTGGGTATACCAATTGATTTTTATGAAAAATATGATATTCATGTACATGTTCCAGAAGGTGCAACACCTAAAGATGGACCAAGTGCAGGTGGGGCAATGACTTTGGCAATGGTTTCTGCTTTAACTGGTATTCCGGTAAAATCTAACGTTGCACTGACCGGAGAAATTACTCTGAGAGGAGAAATGTTACCAATTGGAGGACTAAAAGAGAAATTATTAGCCGCCTTAAGGGGGGGGATCGATACAGTCTTGATCCCTAGTAAAAACGTTAAAGATTTAGAAGAAATTCCTGGCAATGTCAAAGAGGGATTAAAAATAATTGCGGTACAATGGATAGATCAAATTTTAGAACTCGCATTAGAAAGAATGCCAGAAGCTTCATATTCAGATGTGGAATCTAGTAAGTTGTTGACTGCCTCAAGTAGTAGTGCTGTGCCAGTTGAGATAAATGACACTCGTAAGCAAGGAAAAATAACAGTAAGCAAGAATTAGTGGTATTTTTGATATGTTATTTAAATTTTATAGGAAGAAAATGCTAATAAAATGTATAAGTGCTTGACATGGGCTTTTTGTTCTTGCTATAAAGGATCGTAAGTATATGTAAATATGTGTATTGCATGTGTTATTTACACCGTCTAGGTTCTCGTTTGAGGATTGTTAATATTTTTTTGAAAGGGAGACTCATTGTGAATAGGTCTGGATTAGTAAGTGCAATTGCGGAGAGTGCGGGAATTTCTAAAAATACTGCGGCTAAAGCTTTAGATGGTTTTATAGGCGCTATTTCTGATGCTTTGGGTAAAGGTGAGGCTGTTACTTTAGTAGGATTTGGTACATTTTATGTAGGGGAGCGTGCAGAAAGAAATGGTAGAAATCCTAAAACAGGAGAGCCTATCGTGATTAAGGCTTCAAAAACACCTAAATTTAGAGCGGGTAAAGGCTTGAAAAAATCGGTTTAGTTGAGCCTCAATGTGTCAAATAAAGGTGAGTTTTAGCTCACCTTTTTTATTAAATTCAGTTACAATAGAGCCTGGTTTTAATTCAT
The DNA here is from genome assembly GCA_016864895.1 of Neisseriaceae bacterium. Classification (NCBI taxonomy): domain Bacteria; kingdom Pseudomonadati; phylum Pseudomonadota; class Betaproteobacteria; order Neisseriales; family Neisseriaceae; species Neisseriaceae bacterium. The sequence goes on from CP046107.1 coordinate 1,068,970, forward strand.
TTTATTGGTTGTCAGTATGTTTGATTTGTTCAGAAATAGTGTGTTAGTGAAAGTATTTTTAATCATTATTGTAGCCAGTTTTTTTTATTTTGGTATAGGTGGGTTGAGTCCCTCTAATAAGAGGCAATATCTTGTAGAAATAGGTGATACTAGAATCACAAATTTTGATGTACAAGCTTATTTGCAAAGAAATAGGCAGATGCAAGATGAGGATAATATTAAGCAAGCATATATCTTTTTACAAAAAAGAGCCTATTTAATTGAAGGAGGGAAAAAAATTGGTATAGAGGTTCCTCCTAATCAACTTAATCAGGTAATTAAATCTGAACCTGCATTTAAAGATTTTAATGGTAATTTCGATGTAGAAAAATACAGAAGTTTTATTAATAATACTTATCATTCTGATTTTTTGTTTGAAGATGAAATGAAAAAAAATATGATATTTACTTATATGACTTATTATTTAAACAATAATCATATTATTTCAGATTACCAATTACTTCAGTATTTGACTGTTTATGAGACTAAAAAGGAAATTCAAAGTGTAAGTTTCCCTGTTGCTGACTACCAAGTCCAGGTTCATTACAATGAAGATGAATTGAAGTCATTTTATGAAGAACATCAGGAGGCATATAAACAATATCAGTCAGTTCGTTTTGAATATTTACATTTAACACCAGATTGGATGATGAAACAAGTTCAAATTCCAGAGGAAACACTACAAGCTTATTATGAAAATAATAAAGGGGCTAATCCTAAACGGATGGTTTCACATATTGTATTAATGTTTCCGCAGAGTCAGACTCTGGATGAGCAAGTCAAATCAAGTTTAAGAAGACAGGCAGAATTAATTCTAGAGAAAGTAAAACAACAGCCAGAAAAATTTGCTGATTATGCACAAAAATATTCACAAGATGCTTCCACAGCTCAATTTGGTGGCTCTGTTGGTATTATTGAGAGAAATGGACAGTACTATGAAGCCATTGAAGATGCTGTATTTAGTTTAGGGACAGGGCAAATACATAATCAACTGGTTGAAACGGAAGATGGTTATCATATTATCAAAGTCGATGCTGCCATGGATTGGGTCTCTTATGATAGAGATAGAACAGGGATTGAGTATGTTTTGAAATACAATCAGGCAAAGGAAAAACTCATTACGTTGAGAGATGAATTATCAGAAGCTTCATTTAATGAAAGTAAAGATTTACATAAAGTTTCTGAAAAAGAATTAGGACTCGATATTGTTCAGTCTAGTGAAGCGTGGGTTACTAAACAACAGGCACTTTTACAAGGATTACCTGTTGAGGTTATTGAAACCTTATTTGATCCTATCAGCATTTCTGATAAATCAAATTCAGAAGTAATTAATGTGGGGGATAGTTATTGGATCGTTAGAGTAATTGAAGATAGGCCTGCTAGATTACTTGATTTTAATGAGGTAAAACAACAGGTAGTTAACGATTATACCATGATGAAAGCTGGGGAATTAGCTTTGGCTGATGTCAATAAGAGATTTAGTCAATTGAGCTCCGGACAAAACGTTTTATTAAATTGGACACATCCTCTAGTTATGTCAATAGAGAAAGCGGAATCAGATTTATCTCAAGAGGAATATATTAAATTTTTATCAACCAGTCCGAATAAAAACGGACAGCCAGGATATTATTTATTGGATAAAAAGTCACAGCCAACCATAGTGAGAGTTAATTCTCAAACTTTGGATTATCCGTTTGGTCAAGAAAAAATCAAACTTTCTTTTGAAAAGTCGAGAGACATGATTGCTAAAAAGAATGAGATTGCCATTCTTGCTTACTTCTATCAGAATATTAAGAGAAGGCAAGGAAATGTTAGTTTAGATTTTTAAAAAATTTCTTGAGTTCTAACCATACTTGTTTTTTAAGTGATGGATTTCGAAGCAAATTGTTAGGATGATCTAATATTTTTGTTGGGGTGTTTTTTTGTAGTAATTCCACTATGTGTTTGGTTGAGTTAAATTCCTTACTAAATAGTAGTATAGCTCGAATTTTTTCCTTATTGCGAAGCTGGTTCAGTTCTCGTTTTTTAAATAAAGTTTCATCATGGTAAGTTAAATTTAGTTGTTTGAATAGATGTTTGAGTAATTTGGAATAGCTGCCTTCCTTAAAAGGACTTTGTGTTTGATTTAGGTTTGATGACATAAAACCAATTAGAATAAGATGCTCATTTTGATTGGCTAATATGAATTGTGCCCTAGCATTTATTTCTAGCTCACTGATATTGTCTATCGAAGTTTTTTCCATTATTGTCTGGGGCTGATTAATATCAGGGTTATTTGTTACAATAAGCTGATTAGGCATATTCGTTTTTTTGACAGGTTCAGGCGATAATCGTTCTTGTTTGTTTGGTACAACAATAGGTGATGTACTGGATTCTTTATGTATGTATAAAGGTTCCAAGTCTAGTGCTTTGAGGTAGTCTAATAGTTTAAAATCTAACATTTTTTTTCAAAATTAATGCATCTTCAATAGGACTTTGGTAATAATTTCTTCTTGTGTCTAAATAGGTAAAACCTTTTCTCTGATAAAATTGTAAAGCAATTGAATTTGATTGTCTTACCTCGAGCAGAATTTTATAGATGTTAGCTCTTTTGTTATATTCTACTAAACAATTGATTAGTTGGCTTGCAAAATGTTGATTCTGATGCTTAGGTTCGGTGGCAAGTAATAAAATTTCTGTATAGTCTAATTGGTTTGCAAATAATAAAAAAGAAACCAAGTTATTTTGATGCAAGTATACGTATCCTAAATAATGTTGGATACTAGACTGAATATTTCCAAGACTCCATGGGTGAGGGTTGGTTGATTGATCAATACGATGGATAAATTCTAAATCGGAGAGTTGTATTTTACGTATCAAATTATTTAACCTTCAGTCGTTGTTCTTGATGTGTCAATGCCACCTTATTTCTAATATACATTAAAGTCGAATTTTTAGCATTACTCATTGAATAGTTTGTAGTGTTATCCAGTAATTTAAATAGTTGGTCAGCTTTTGGGTTTCGTACCAAAATATTTTTTACAGTGATTTCATTTTCATGGAAGTTATTATTGCTAATAATGATCATATTATCTTGTGTTAATAATGTTTGGAATTCATCGGAATTTTTTCTGAGAATAAAGTCTGACTTAATTTTTTTAAATGGACTAGACTGATATTGAGCAATAAATATTTCATTAATTTTGGCATCCATTAATGCAATAATGTTTGACTGAGGATTAATATTATGAACTTGGTAAGCTATGTGATCCAGAGTAGGGATAGCAACAAGAGGAATGTTTCTAGGTAAAGCAATTCCTTTAACAACTGATAAAGTAATTCTCAAGCCGGTAAATGAGCCTGGGCCTGCTGTATAGGCAATTAACTGAATCTCATTGAGGGATATATTTGCTTGCTTGAGTACATCTAGAATAAAAGGAATGATAAAATCAGAATGTTTATTAACAACTTTTTTATGTCTTAAAAAGATTCCGCATTTAGTTTGCAGCGCAACTGAAAGGTATTCAGTACTCGTATCAATTGCTAAGCGTGGTATTAATTCTGATATGTCGGACATAGTGTGTAAAAAACAATAAGAGTGGCGTTATAACATTTTCTATATGAGTATATGTTTGATTGTTTACAACCTGACATACAACAAGTACTCGTTGATTGTAGCACTATTGGCTGTCTCAATGCAAAATCTAATCAAGGTATATGGATGTTAATAGGGGATTGCTACTTGATCCAATTGTGAATATCGGTAAATCATACTCAAAAAACTTTAGTAGGAATGTGGTTTATGTTGAGATATAAAAATTATTTTTCACAGTAGGTATCCAGATTCCATCCGTATTATCTGGTGTTACATCGATAGGAATTGGAGCCAATATTTTACATTGGTTTAATAAAAACAAAAAATTCCCACTACTCATATTAAGAGTACCAGATTAATATCAATTTTGTTAGCAATAGACAATTGAAGTAAAATAAAGTCTTTTACAAATAATACTCTTACTGAATAGTCCCTAGTTTTAAAATTTAAATTATGAGAGAATGAAATTATTAAATTTAAATAGGTAGTAAAATGTTAGATCAATTAGGATATCGACCTAATGTTGGGATCGTCATTGTCAATCGAGACAACAAGGTATTTTGGGGGAAGAGAGTTAGACAACTAGCTTGGCAATTTCCCCAGGGTGGGATTAATGAAGGGGAGACGCCTGATGAGGCGATGTATAGGGAATTGATGGAAGAAGTTGGTTTAAAACCTGAGCATGTTGAAATTATTAATCGGACTGATGATTGGATCTATTATGATGTTCCTAAAAAATGGTTGAAGAAAGATTCAGATAGCCTTTATAAGGGACAAAAACAGATTTGGTATTTGCTAAGGTTTGTTGGCCGAGATTCAGACATTTCTTTGAGAGCTACTAGCAATCCTGAATTTAATGGTTGGAGATGGAATGCTTACTGGAATCCCATTAGAGAAATTGTTGACTTTAAAAAAGAAGTATATCAAACAGTATTGAAAGAATTTGCCCCTATTCTGGGAGTTGATTCTGACCTAATTCAAAAATGAAAAAAATAGATTAAATTAAATATGATGGACAAAAAGAATTGCTTAGACCTAAGCTATGATGAAGCAAGTGTTACTGTATTAAAAGGATTAGAGCCAGTAAAAAAAAGACCTGGCATGTATACTTACACAGATAATCCAACCCATATTTGCCAAGAGGTGATTGATAATGCTGCAGATGAAGCCTTAGGAGGATTTGCGGATGAAATTAAGGTAGATATTTTTTCTGATTTATCATTACAAGTTGAGGATAATGGGAGAGGAATCCCTGTAGGACTACATCCTGATGAAAATGTAAGTGTTTTAGAATTAGTTTTTAGCCGTTTACATGCCGGTGGTAAGTTTAATAAGAAAGAAGGAGGTGCTTATGCTTTTTCAGGAGGGTTGCATGGGGTGGGTGTTTCTGTTACTAATGCACTGTCAATTCGATTGGAAGTGACTGTAAAACGAGATGGTGAAATTTGGTATATTGCTTTTTCGGGAGGTGAAGTTATAGAGCCTTTGGCCAAAATTGGGGTTTGTGCAAAACATGATACTGGGACGAAAGTGAGAATTTGGCCAGATACTCAATATTTTGACCACCCAAATTATTCGATCCCTCAAATAGAAAACTTGCTTAAAGCCAAGGCTATTTTATTGCCTGGGTTAAGAGTAATGCTAAACATACATAGAGTGGATGGTAATCTAGAAACTAAAGAATGGTACTATTCAAATGGTATACAGGATTATTTGGTCTCGTTATTAGGCGACACTGAAATAATTCATCCTGTTCAATATATGGAAAATTATCTTACTGAGGATATTGGTGATTTTAGTAAAGGAGAAGGTGTATCTGTAGCACTGGCTTGGAGTGAAAAAGGTTCTGTTGTTTCTAGTAGCTATGTGAATTTGATAGCAACTCCCTTAGGCGGAACACATGAGTCTGGATTAAAGCAAGCTGTTTTTACTGTTGTCGATAATTTTATTCGATTACACAATCTATTACCTAGGGGTGTTAAGATACAAAGTGAAGATGTTTTTTCTAGAGTCTCCTTTGTTTTGTCTGCTCGAGTGATGGATCCGCAATTCCAAGGTCAAACCAAAGAAAAACTTATTAATAGAGTAAGTACTCGTTTAGTGTCTCAAGTATTACGAGACACTCTTGAATTGTGGTTAAATCAAAATATAGATGTAGGTAAAAAAATAGCAGAACTGTCCATTAGACAGGCACAAGCAAGGATGCGTTCTGCTAGAAAAATTGAAAAAAGAAAAGGATCAGGGCTTGCGGTACTCCCCGGAAAATTGACAGATTGTGAGAGTGAAGATGTCCGAGAAACAGAACTATTTTTGGTGGAGGGGGAATCCGCTGGTGGTTCAGCTAAATTGGCGAGGAATAAGTACAATCAAGCGATTTTACCTTTAAGAGGTAAGGTATTAAATAGTTTTGATGTGCATAAAGATCAGTTGTTAGGGAATGCTGAGATACATGATATTTCTGTTGCAATTGGCGTTGATCCTCATACATTAGAGGACGATGTGGACTTGAGTTCTTTACGTTATGGAAAGATTGCTATTTTATCAGATGCAGATGTAGATGGTGCCCACATACAGGTACTATTGCTAACTCTGTTTTACAAGCATTTTCCTAAATTGATAGAGAAAGGGCATATTTTTGTGGCACAGCCTCCTTTATTTAGAGTGGATGTTAATGTGAGAGGTAAAAATAAACAAGCAAGAAAATATTATGCTTTAGATCATCTGGAACTGGAGGGTACAGTTACTAAATTAACAAAGGAAGGTTTTAATGAAGGTGGATACTCTATTAGCCGATTTAAAGGGTTAGGAGAAATGAATCCCGAACAGTTGCGAGATACAACTATGAACCCCGATAGCAGACGACTACTACAGGTTTGTATTAATGATATACCAGATGATACTCATAAAATGTTTGTGTTATTAATGGGTAGAGGTGAAGCAGCTTCTAGACGTGAATGGGTTGAGGAAAAAGGTAATCAAGTAGAAGCAGATATTTAATTATTTGTGTACCCATTCAAATGGGTATATTTTCTCACAATAGTGACATTTTAATTTTGTTTTATTATCCTTATTTTTAACATAAAAATGACTTTTGACAGGTTCGGTATGTGAAGCACAGTTTATGTTGGGACATTTAAAAATACCAATTACTTGATCGGGATATGTAGGTGTTATTTTTTCAATAACCTGAAAGTTTTGGATAATGTTAATAGTACAATTAGGAGCAAAGAAAGCAATTTGTTGAATATTTTCCTCAGTAAAGAAAATATTTTCTATTTTTATTAGGTCTTTATGATTTTGAGTATCACTTTTCAGATTAAAGCCAACTGTGATACATTTTTGCAGTTGATCGAGCTTAAAATAGTGCAAGATGTTTAGTCCTTCGCCTGCAGGAATATGATCTATCACAGTACCATTTTTAATAGCTTTTACACTTAGAGTTTGTTTTTTCACAATATTATCTCATTCATTAAGTTTAAGAAATTGAGGGGTTAAGTACCAGAGCAAGAATTGCTTGTCTCGCAAAAACACCGTTGTATGCCTGTTGGAAATAATAGGCGTAAGGCGTGCTGTCCACTGAGTAATGGATTTCATCTACTCTTGGTAACGGATGTAAAATTTTTAAATTGGGCTTCGCTTTACTTAGTAAAGAAGCATTTAATATATAGCTATTTTTTAGTTTTAGAAATTCTTGCTCATCAAAGCGTTCTTTCTGAATACGGGTCATATATAAAATATCGACTACTTCAATTGCATGAGTCAAAGATTGTGAGGTTTGATATTTAATACCTGCATAATCTAGTTCTTCACAAATATAATCAGGCATTGCCAGATTGTCTGGAGATAAAAAATAAAACTCACAGTTAAATAAGCTTAAAGCTTGAACCAAAGAATGTACAGTTCTCCCGTATTTTAAATCACCGACCAAGGCGATTTTTAAATTTTCTAAGGTTTTTTGTGTTTCTTTAATTGAGATTAAATCCAGAAGTGTTTGGGAGGGATGTTGATTAGTACCATCCCCTGCATTGATAACGGGGCAAGTTGCAAATTCCCCCATGATTCTTGCTGCACCATCTTTATTGTGTCTCATCACAATTGCATCTGCATAGGAATCAAGCATACGTGCAGTATCTGCTAAAGTTTCTCCTTTTTTAACACTGGTATTTTGGGCATCAGAAAAACCGATAACTTTCCCTCCTAATTTTTGTATCGCAGTTTCAAATGAAAGTCTCGTTCGAGTCGAAGGTTCAAAGAAACAGCTAGCAATCATTTTACCATTCAATAAATCATTACGTGGTGAATGCTTTAAATCTAATCCTGTTTGTACCAAAAGTTCAAGCTCATTTTTAGAGAGCTCAGGAACTGAAATGATATTTTTCTTGTAAAGGGGATTACACATTGATTTTCCTTATATAATATTGATAAATACAGGTTATTTATTCTTTTCAACATATAGAAAAAACACACTAGCAAATAATATTCCTAAGTTATCTGTCATCACATCAAATAAATCTTTATGACGTGTTATGGTTAATACGGATTGTAATTGTTCTGATAAGAAAGTCCAGAGCATCATGCAGACTATTATATAGATGAAACCTAATTTTTTTAAGGGATTGAAACTGTGTAAAATGAGAATAGTTTGAATATAGAAAACAAAAAAATGGGCTATTTTATCAATAGCCCATGTGGTTTGATTGAGATGGAAAAAAACCATAACATCACCCAAAAGAGTAGTGTGTTTTGAGCTAATTTCCGAAAATAAACCATAACAACTTAATAAAAACCAAGTAACAGAAGCTAATAAAAACCATTTGTTTTTTTGTGTCAACATAAGCCTACCTTAGCCATTTTTTTAAGTAGTATAAATCCAATTCTACCTCTTTAGGTAGTATTTTTATACAGTTAGCCTGTGCTTGTAATTTCAACCCTAAGTAGTTGTTCCGTGAGAGTTTCGCAACGGCTGTCATATTACATGAGGGATAAACGGGATTTTTATTTTTGGTACAAATATTGGCAATTATCTTTCTCATGGTTTTTTTACAAAAATTGATGAGTGAATATTATCAGTGTAACATAACGTTAAGGATCAAATCCTTATAATTTTTTCAGGTTATATTCTAGTGTAGCTATCCTTTCATCTTACTTTAATATCGATTACATTTTTTGTTTGGGGCTTAGTTCGTTAGCTAAGTACAGCCATGTCTCAACCACAGTATCAGGATTCAAAGAAATAGTTTCAATGCCTTGTTCTACTAACCATTTTGCAAGATCTTCATGGTCAGAAGGGCCTTGGCCACAAATTCCTACATATTTATTCAATTTCCTACATGCAGAAATAGCCAATGCTAACATTGTCTTAACCGCAGGATCGCGTTCATCAAATTTATTGGCAACTTCTCCACTGCAATCTCTATCAACACCTAACGTAAGTTGAGTCATATCGTTAGAGCCAATTGAGAAACCGTCGAAATATTGTAAGAATTGTTCTGCTAAAATTGCATTAGAAGGGATTTCACACATCATAATTAGACGAAGCTGATTTTTGCCTCTTTCCAAGTTGTTTTCTTTTAGAACACGGATGACTTGCTCTGCTTCTTTGAGTGTTCTTACGAAAGGAACCATGATTTCAACGTTGGTTAATCCCATTTCATCACGTACTTTTCTTAAAGCATGGCATTCTAAATCAAAACAATCTCTAAAATCATCAGAAATATAGCGGGAAGCACCTCTAAAACCCAACATAGGATTCTCTTCATCAGGCTCGTATAAATTCCCACCAATTAGATTAGCATATTCATTGGATTTAAAATCAGAAAGACGTACAATGACTTTTTTAGGGTAAACAGAGGCTGCTAAAGTTGCGATCCCCTCTGCAATTTTATCAATATAAAAATTGACTGGAGATGTGTAGCCGGCAATTCTTTCATCAATAATTTTTTTCAACTCATCAGACTGTTTTTCGTATTCTACTAATGCTTTTGGGTGGATACCAATTTGGCGGTTAATAATAAACTCCATGCGAGCCAAACCAATTCCTTCATTCGGTAGACTGGAGAAATTGAAAGCTAATTCAGGATTGCCTACATTCATCATGATTTTAACTGGAGGTTCTGGCATGTTATCTAATTTTAGTTCAGTGATTTTTATCTCTAACAGGCCTTCATAAATTTTACCTACATCTCCTTCAGCACAAGAAACTGTAACTTCTTGTCCATCGGATAGTTTTTTAGTGGCATCACCACAACCAACCACTGCAGGAATTCCAAGTTCACGTGCGATAATAGCTGCATGACAAGTTCTACCACCACGATTAGTGACAATAGCAGAGGCACGTTTCATAACAGGCTCCCAGTCAGGATCTGTCATATCAGTTACCAACACATCTGTTGCTTTGATATTATCCATTTGACTGATGTCGGTAATAACTTTAACTTTACCTTGGCCTATTTTTTGTCCCACTGCTCGTCCAGTGCATAGTACTTTGGATTTTTCTTGAACGTGGTAATTTCTCAAAGTATCTACTTTTGCTTCTTGGGATTTTACTGTTTCTGGTCTAGATTGTAAAATGTACAACTTATTGTCTATTCCGTCACGCCCCCATTCAATATCCATAGGGCAACCATAATGTTCTTCAATGATTAAAGCATATTTGGCCAGTTCTGTAATTTCATTATCATTAATTGAAAATTGACGTCGGTCTTTTTCAGGGACATCAACTATTTTGACTGAATGACCAGCCTGCGTTTCATCAGTAAAAACCATTTTAATAGCTTTTTCGCCCAATACTTTTTTGATGATAGCAGGGTTTCCCGCCTTTAATATAGGCTTATGTACATAAAACTCATCTGGATTGACTGCACCTTGTACAACTGTCTCTCCAAGTCCATAGGACGAAGTGATAAAAACAACTTGATCAAAGCCAGATTCAGTATCCATAGTAAACATAACACCTGAGGTACCTTGGTCTGAACGAACCATACGTTGAACGCCGGCAGAAAGAGCAATAGCATCATGCTTAAAGCCCTTATGGACTCGATACGAAATAGCGCGATCATTATATAGAGAAGCAAATACATGATGAATTGCTTCCTTTACATTTTCAAAACCCTGTATATTCAAAAATGTTTCCTGTTGACCTGCAAAGGAAGCATCTGGAAGGTCTTCGGCAGTTGCTGATGAGCGTACAGCAACTGAAATTTGGTGGCCACCTGTATCTTGGCACATTTTATCCCAAGCTGTTCTAATGTCATTTTCTAAATCTTCAGGGAACGGGGTGTCTATAATCCATTGGCGAATTTGTTTTCCAACATTGGCAAGTTCATTTATGTCATCAACATTAAGATTATTTAGGGCGGTATTAATTTTTTCGTTAAGATTGTTGTGGGCTAGAAAATGTCGGAAAGCATGAACCGTGGTTGCAAATCCTCCTGGAACCCTGACACCTTTTTCAGTCAGTTGGCTAATCATTTCTCCTAAAGATGCATTCTTACCACCTACTTGATCAATATTTGTTATACGTAAATTTTCAAACCAAATAATGTTTTCACTTGACATATTGTTGTTCCCTGAATTTTAAGGTTAACCGATAGAATAAATATGGAGGATATTCTAACTTTTTCGTGACACGATGTCATGTAATTTTGAGATTTGACGCTAATTAATCAATTTAATAAATTGAAATATAAATAAAATCATTTCATTAGCTTAGATAAATTGATTTATAAAATTGATTATTTTGAGATAAATTGAGATAATGTGCATTTAATGTTGAATACTGACAATCGCTAAGGATAGTTTATGGTTGGAACAGAAAAGTCAAGATATGCTTTTTTTATTTCAGATCGGACAGGTATTACCTCGGAAGGATTGGGAGAAGCTTTGCTAAACCGTTTCGATTATGTAGACTTCCAAAAAAGAACTTATCCTTTTATTGACTCAATTGAGAAAGCAGAAACATTAGTGAAGCAAATCAATAAGATAGTAGAAGATGGCCATCCTAGGCCTTTGATTTTCTCTAGTATTGTAAATACAGACATAAGAGAAACAATTCACCACTGCCAAGGATTTCATATAGATTTTTTCGATACATTTATTCATTTATTGGAAAAAGAGTTGAAGGAGATCGCAAGTAATAAAGTAGGCAAAACACATGGGGTGAATGATGCTGAAAAGTATGCTAGAAGAATGGATGCGGTTAATTTTTCTTTAAATCATGATGATGGATTAATTCATAAAAATTTAAAACATGCAGATATCATTTTGGTAGGTGTTTCTCGTTCTGGCAAAACACCTACCTGTCTATATTTAGCGCTAAATTATGGCATCAGAGCAGCTAACTATCCTCTAATAGAAGATGACCTAGATAAATTCAATATTCCTAGATTATTGGCACCCTATCAAGATAAGTTATTTGGTCTAACCATAGATCCTGGGCGATTACATGGTATTAGAACGGAAAGAAGACCAGACTCAAAATATGCAGATTTAGAAAATTGTGAAAAAGAAGTTATTCAGGCTGAAAAAATATTTAAATATAATAAGATACCTTATATTAGTAGCACTAATAAGTCTGTCGAAGAATTGGCGGCAAGTGTGATGGCTCAAACGGGATTGAAAAGGCAATTTTAGTATTTTTGAGTAATAACATTGAGGTGATATGTAAATTAGGAAGAATAAATGGATCAACAAAAACTGTTTGAAGATATTGTCGATGAAAATCAAATTATTGCATTTCGACGTGAAAAATTAAATCATTTGAGGCAAAGAGGTAATGTATATCCAAACGATTTTAAGAGAACTAATTTTTCTCAAGATTTGCATGAGGCATATGATGGTTGGCGTCAAGAAGAATTAGAAGAAAAAAAAATAACAGCCAAGGTTTCTGGCAGGATGATGTTAAAACGAGTGATGGGGAAGGCCAGCTTTGCCACATTGCAGGATATGGCAGGTGTTATTCAATTGTATATTAGTAAGCATTTGATTGGGGAAGAACTGTATGCGGAATTTAAGCATTTTGATTTAGGTGATATTTTAGGAGCTACAGGAGAAGTTTTTAAAACCAAGCATGGTGAGTTATCTATTCGGGTTACTGAGTTAAGATTATTAGCTAAGTCATTGAGACCACTACCAGAAAAGCATAAGGGACTTTCAGATCAGGAGCAAAGGTATAGATACCGTTATGTGGATTTAATGGTGAATCAGCAAAGTCGAAATATTTTTAGGCAGAGGAGTCAAATTTTACAAATAGTAAGAGAATATATGCTTAGTCAAAACTATCTTGAAGTGGAGACGCCTATGATGCATTCTATTCCTGGTGGTGCAACAGCTAAGCCTTTTGAGACTTATCATAATACATTGCATATGCCACTTTATTTGAGAGTAGCCCCAGAGTTGTTTTTGAAACGATTAGTTATTGGTGGATTTGAGCGAGTTTTTGAATTGAATCGCAGTTTTAGAAATGAGGGAATTAGTACACGACATAATCCTGAATTTACTATGATGGAGTTTTATGAGGCCTATTCTAATTATGAAAGAATGATGGAATTGACAGAAGCTGTTATTAGGTATAGTGCGATAGAGGTAAGAAACAGTTTAGTTTTTGATTACAACGGGAGATCAGTGAATTTAGAAAAACCTTTTGAAAGATTGACTGTTGTAGAGGCTATTCATAAGTATAATCCGGAGTACTCCTTAGAGAATCTTAATGATATTGATTGGCTAAAATTAGCGTTGGCTAATCTTAAAATTGAATCAACTAATCACAGTTTGAGTAGTTTACAGTTTGCTTTATTTGAAGAAACAACAGAAGAAAAGTTATGGAATCCAACCTATATTATTGACTATCCCATAGAAATTTCACCGTTGGCGAGACGTTCGGATATTAATCCAAATTTGACAGAGCGATTTGAGTTATTTGTAGTGGGAAGGGAATTAGCTAATGGCTATTCAGAATTGAATGATCCGGAAGACCAGGCTCAACGATTTAGACAACAAGTGGTACAAAAAGATTCTGGAGATGAGGAAGCAATGCATTATGACGCAGATTATATACGAGCAATGGAATATGGTTTGCCGCCAACAGGTGGCGGTGGAATTGGTATAGATCGTCTAGTGATGCTTTTAACTGATGCCCAATCTATTAGGGATGTTATTTTATTTCCACAAATGAGAAAAGAGGATAATCATTAATCAGAGCAGGATAGATGATGGATAATCGGCAAAAGATAGAGAGATTGTTGCGGGAGATTGCTATTCCTAACTGCGATAAGAGGTTGGGAGACTTCAATTTTTTGCTTAAATCGGTAGATAAGGGGACTGATGAATCAAATTTTTTGATAACCTTACCTTTCCCTATAAATACGAGTCAAAAGATCCAGTTAGTGCAAAATATAAAGGATGGTCTATCGGGGAAATATTCACAACTTAAGTTTGACGTTGATTTTGTTATTAAAGCCAAAAAAGTTCAGTCAAATGTTGCACGTGTTCCTAATATCAAAAATATTATTGCAGTAGCATCAGGTAAGGGTGGCGTTGGTAAAAGTACAGTTTCAGCTAATTTAGCGATAGAGTTAAATCGTATGGGCGCCAAAGTTGGATTGCTAGATGCTGACCTATATGGGCCTAGTCAGACCTTAATGATGGGTGTGAGAGATCAGAAGCCAGAAAAAGATAAGGATCATTTTATTCCTGTGAACAATCATTTTGGTATTGAAATCATGTCTATGGGTTTTTTGATTGATGATGATCAAGCAGTTGTTTGGCGAGGTCCAATGATCAGTAAAGCATTGCAGCAATTGTTATTTTTTACTAAATGGGGTTCGTTGGATTATTTGATTATAGATCTTCCGCCAGGAACAGGAGATACTCAGTTGACATTATCGAAAAAGATACCTGTTACAGCTTCTGTTGTTGTTACTACGCCTCAGGAAATTGCTTTAATTGATGCAGGTAAAGCTATTTCTATGTTTGATAAAGTATCTATTCCAGTACTTGGCATTATTGAAAATATGTCTTACTACATTTGTTCAAACTGTTATGCTAAGGAAGAAATATTTGGTTCTGGTGGAGGAGAAAAATTGGCTCAAAAAACTAATGTCGCACTATTAGGCCAGTTGCCTCTGGCTTGTGAGATTAGAGAAGCAATGGATACAGGATCCATTGATAAGATGGGGCGTTATTCAGAACTATATCAAAATATAGCATGGCAACTTGTGCTTGCAATAGTGAAAATGAGTGATGATTACAGCCACCATTTTTCCAATATAAGTATTGAGACAAGATAAAAAAACACCTTATATAAATAAGGTGTATCAAAGTCTACAAAGGAGAAATAGAGGAGAGACTACTGTTGAGAAAGACTTTGGCTTTCCCTATGGGTCAATTATCCGATATAATGTTCCTGTTAGGCAAATTGAAATGCTCCTAATCTCATGTTATTTGTATGGGGTTAATTGCGCATGTAGATAAATTTATGTATATGATTGATTTTAATTGAATTTAAAGTAATGAAATATATTTTCTTTTTTTATTGTTGTTGTAAAAATACAAAAATATTTTTGAATGTAAAGATTTATTACATTTTTTTATATTTATTGGAAGTTTATATAGCTAACTCTATTATTCTGATTGATGATGATCCCGCCACACATGTTGGGTCTCCAATCTGGTAAAACATATCGGTTAAATGTATATGAATTATGATCTAGATGGAATGAATGAATATGGATTTTAGGTTTATGAGTGTGTCCATGAATAATGTCAATTTCGGGATATTCTGAGAAATGCTTTTTTAATTCTTGGATGCCTAGCATTGTAACATCACTGATTATTTTTTGTTGAGCCTGCTTTCCTTTAAAAGAGGAAAAACTCCGAATGATTTTAGTTAGAATTTTTCGATACCATTTGGGTTTAGTTAATATATTATTTTGCCACTCTATTGAACGCGTTTTGGCACGAAATTTTTGGTATTGAACATCATCAGTACAGAGTAAATCTCCATGGGATAGGATGTAATATTGGCCATATATCTTGGCTAAATAGGGATCTGGTAATAAAGTGGCGCCAGATAGTTCCAAAAAATGATTCCCAATCAAGAAATCCCTATTCCCATGCATGAAATATAAAGGTTTTTGTTTAGAAAAAGATTGAAAGGCATCAATTATCTCTATGGCATAATTTTCGATAATATCGTCACCTAACCAGGCATCAAAAATATCTCCCAATAGATAAAGAGCATCATATTCGACTGACCATCTAGGAAGTTTTTCTCGTATAGTACAGTTGAAACTTTTTGTGTTGTGGGATAAATGTAAATCAGAAATTAATAATGTTCCGGACATGTTGATTCATGTGAATGATAACGTATTCATTATGTACGACAAATTATATCTTTTCAAGTACAAGATAAGGTAGTTTCAGTTGCAAATTCTAAAGTCATACATTAAACTCACAACTGAATATTTTGGGATATTAATTTCTTGTCCTGTATTCAAGTTTTATTGTATAAAAGGAATTCGTATGAAAAAAAACATATTGGCAGTATCTGCTCTTGTTTTATTGGGAGCGTGTTCTTCTGGTGACAAGATCAGTAAAAAAGAAGTCAAAAAATCAATTAGTCAAATTTATAAGGACGAGCCTATTTGTTTAAGAATTCGTCTTGCTCTAGACGATAGTGAAATTATCCCTAATTATCGATTTGGTGACCAACAAATTAAAATAAAGTATAAAGATATTGATGGGAAAAAAGTCAATAAGTCTGCTGTTGAACAGATGAACATTTTGAAAAAACAAGGGTATTATGAGGAAGCTGGGACAGAAAAAATTAAGTTGCAAGATAACATTTCAACAACTTATAAAGTGTGGAACATTACAGATAAAGGAACTCAGTACTTTAATGGAGGTAGTGCAGTTTGTGTAGGGCATTTTGAGTTTTCTGATCTGTTGTATTACAGCATTCCAGCAACTAGTCTTGGCCGTCAGGTTAGTCATGTTACTTATACGGTTGAACCTAAAATAGATAGATGGGCAAAGCCATTCTTGAAGATCACTGATAAGAATTATGAAAAATATCTAGGAAAAGAACAGGAAAAATCAGCAACATTTTATTTAACCAATAAAGGTTGGAAAATTTTGAGAGGAAACATTTAATTATTATGGCTGTTGATTTATTGAGTACTCTGTCTCCTTTAGATGGTAGATATCGTTCTAAAGCCGAGGTATTATCACCTTATTTTTCTGAATATGCTTTGATTCGATATCGGGCTATTGTTGAGATATTATGGCTGAAATATTTATCTAATTTGGAGGAAATTAATGAAATTCCAACTTTTTCTGAACAAACACAAGAATTATTCGATAAAGTAATTAGTGACTTTTCTTTAGATGATGCTAAACAGGTTAAAGAAATTGAAAAAATTACCAACCACGACGTAAAAGCGGTGGAATATTGGTTAAAAGAGAAATTCAAAGAAAATATGGAAGTGGAAAATGTGAAGGAATTTTTCCATTTTTCTTGTACGAGTGAGGATATTAATAATATTAGTTATGCACTTATGTTAAGAGATGCTAATAAGGAAGTTATTATTCCTCAGTTAGAGCAGGTGACTGAATCATTAAGAAGAATGGCACATGTTTATGCAGATGTTTCTATGATGAGTCGCACACATGGGCAACCCGCCAGCCCTACTACAGTAGGAAAGGAGTTTGCTAATGTTGTATATCGACTTAATCGACAACTTGAAAAGTTACGTAGATTTTCTTTCATGGCTAAAATCAATGGTGCTGTAGGAAATTATAATGCTCATTTGGTTGCATATCCAGATGTTGATTGGGTATCAAATAATCGATTATTTATTGAGTCCTTGGGATTGGAATTTAATCCTTATACAGTTCAAATAGAGCCTCATGATTATATGGCTGAATATTTTCAAATTCTAATATTGATAAATACAATATTGATTGACTTTAGTCGAGATGTATGGGGTTATATTTCTTTAAATTATTTTAAACAAAAATTGAAGGAAGGAGAGGTAGGCAGTTCTACCATGCCTCATAAGATAAATCCCATTGATTTTGAAAATTCAGAAGGTAACTTTGGGATGTCTAATGCGTTATTAAGTCATATGTCACAGAAGTTATTGACCTCTCGTTGGCAGAGAGACTTGACCGATAGTACAGTGTTGCGTAATATTGGAGTGGCTCTTGGATACACGGTATTAGCCAATAGTTCGCTATTGCGGGGGATTGCTAAGCTGGAAGTTAATCAATCAGTTATTGAACAGGATTTAGAAGACCATTGGGAGTTATTAGCAGAGCCAATTCAAACAGTGATGCGTCGTTATGGTATAGATTCTCCTTATGAAAAACTGAAAGCTTTAACTAGAGGTAAAGATGAAGTTAACCAAAAAACAATACAAGATTTTATTAGTAGACTAGAATTACCGAAGGAAGTAATAAGTGAATTATTATCTTTGACACCTACCAAGTATATTGGTAAGGCTAGAGAGTTAGCAAAGGAAGTATAAGATATTATTTAACAATTTTACGAAAGGAAATGGAATTATGGGTATACTATCGTGGGCTATATTCGGTTTAATTGCGGGAGTTCTTGCTAAGTGGATTATGCCGGGTAAGGATGGAGGTGGATTTATTATGACTTCCATACTTGGTATAGTTGGTGCTGTTGTTGGTGGCTGGGTAAGTTCATTCTTTGGGTATGGTACTGTAGATGGTTTCAATTTTGGTAGTTTTGTGGTTGCTATCATGGGTGCTCTGATTGTTTTGTTTATTTATGGAAAAATTGTAGGTAAGTAGTATATATATATGTCAAAAAAAGACAACTTAAAGTTGTCTTTTTTTTTTGAGATGGGCATTTTATTCCCCCATCAACATTTTTTAATACTTTTATATTATTGAAAGCAAAAAAATATAAGTTTCAGAATTTATATTAGTATTGGTGCTCTCTACTTTATTAACCATAAAAAGCCATTATCTATAGCTGATATTTAAACCCAATAGAATAATTGACATGATGACTACGTTTTAAATCAGAGGAATAGCCCAAGTTGGTCGATAAAGAGGAAGCGTGATTAATATTTACTTTGAGGCCAACTTGGGTATTAATCCACTGCTTATCATTATTCTTTATCTCTCTTTTGAACATTGTTGGACTTGTTGTTAATCCCGCAGGAACTTTAAATTGATTACCACCTAATCTACGATTAATACTAGTTTCAAAGGACAATTGAACATTTTTGGAAGCAACTTTTAAGTTTTGATTACGATAGTACCAGCCTATTCCAACATAGTTTTTATCATAATGATATTTATTATATTTCATAGCTAAGAATTTTTTACCATTTTCTGTATAACCATTTACCTTAACCCTATTAACACCCAATTCTAAAACAGTTCCTGTTTGTTGGGCTTCATCATTATAGATATCTATCCCTATTCTAGCTAATGTATTGTAAGAATAGGCTTTAGTCTGACCCTTAGTGTCAATCATCTTAGTATAAATAAGAGTAGAGCGAATAATATCATCGGCAATTAAACGACCAATACCAAGGTTTATATTAAGCCATAAATTATTTTGAAAAGTATATTGAGTGAAAAAGCTTAAGTTTTGATGACTGAAACCATATCGGAAATGATCATGAGGTTTATTTTTACCAAAACCTATTGATACAGCAGTACCAACTAGCCACTGTGGATCGAGGTATGAATATATACCAATATTTAATATGTTCGTATTGGTTTTCTTCTTATCTATGTATGTACCACTTTTATTAATAGAACCTGAATATCCTATGAAAAAAGAAGGTTGATTAAGTTGGGGGTTGTGTTGATATCGCAATTCATTGAGCTGATTATTAATAAAGAATTGTTTAGATAAGTTAATATTATCTGCTTGTTGGGCAATAGAGCTTGCATAAACAGGTGCATTAAAAATCGCCTGCATGGTCTGTGCTATCATAAGATGCAATTGTGGACTAGGATGAAACCAATCACTGAAGAGAGAAATTTCTGAATGGAACTCGGGAGATTTTTTATCACAAAAACGAGATGAATATCCTAACGTACATGTGGGCACTAAAACTGTATCAAGACCATAATCTTTATAGTTATACGCCACCTCATTTAATAGAGCACTAAAGTCAAAATAAACAATGTTACCATCTACTTTACTTAATGCTTGATTAAGTGAGTAGTTATATTGTCCGATTACCTTATCTTGAAGATAGGTTACAGCATCATATAAAAAACTAATAAGAGATTTTGGCAACATCCAATAAAGTTGGCTGTGCATGGCATTAATATGATTTTCACGAAAGAAATATCTACCATCAGCTTGAATAATATTATTTGGATTTCTTGCGTAGCGATCAACAGCACGACCTGCTGCTGTGATTATCCATGTATAGGGGACGATTATTAGAGGTGTGAAGATAGCTTCTACAACTTGTTCAACTGTCAGTAACATACTGTAAGGAAAGAGAGTTGAGTCAGGAATATTAGAAACAAATACATATGGAGCACCGCGATTAATTAAATCTTGTGCAAGATTGGCTGTAGCTTGATGGGATTCATTCATCGTATATTCTGGTTTATTTAAATCATATTTTTTTAGAATGATATTAAGAAAATTACTGGCAACTAAGATATTTAAATCCATATTCCCACCCCATAAAACATACAAAGAGTCAGGATCAACTTTATAGTTATGTTTTTTAAGATATAAATCATATTGTTCTTGAATACTTATTCGGTTTTTTTGAATTCTGACCATGCTAGCTCCTCTCATTGCATAGTTCATGCCACCATCACTTTCTGGTACCGAATGTTTACCAGTTAATGCCAGGCTTAAGTAATCCAAATACATAGGGCTTTCATAACCACCTGCAATATATAGAGATTTTCTACCACCAGAGCCTTTATCACTTAAACTATCTCCCAAAATCATCAAATTTTTGAATTCATAGCCATTTTTCTTCTCATCTAGATTTTCTTGTGGAAAATTGTGATAGTAATTTAGAGGGCCGCCTGCTACTGCATCATCTATTAATATGGGTATGACAGATATGATGTCAGATATACGAGCTGCAAAACTCATAGGATTTGTTAACAGTGGACTTAATGTCAGAGCTATCAAATATTTATTTATCTTCATAGTTATTTCCTTATATTGTATTGTCAATTACATTGGATCTATAGTGGATCCTAAATTTGTACACTAGAACATTAGTTGACATATGTAACAATGGATTAAGTGATTTGTTTATGACGTATATCTGCGATTTTAGTATAAAAAACCAAGCAATGCTTGGTTTTTTGATGGGTTTATTTACTCTTTCCTGAGGATGAAACAATTGGTGGATTATTGCCACATTTTAACGCAGCTGACTCTACACCCTCTGGGAATTTAATGTCGGATACATGTAAGATTTGGCCGGGGAGGATGTCTTTTAAATCTATTGTTAGCTTTTGTGGAATAGTAGTTGGTTTGGTAATAATTTCAACCGAATTAGCAATTTTAAATATAGCACCACCATGAAGTTTTACTGCAACTGAAGATTCAGCATTTAAAAACTCTAATGGAACTTTGATTTTAATTGTTTTTTCACTATTTATCCTCTGAAAATCTATATGTTGTACTTGAGGTTTAAATGGATGCATTTGGAAAGAGCGTACAATCACTTCTAGAGGTTGACCCTCTAACTCTAATTGAACCACACTTGTATGAAATTCAGGTTGATTTAATGCATGAAACATTTTGTTTTGATCAACCGATATATTAATTGGTTGCTGGTTATCACCATAAATAATAGCAGGAATCAATCCTTGTCTACGTAGGCGGCGGCTCGCACCGGTACCTATCTTATCTCTTTTATTTGCTTTTACCACTTCAGTCATAATTAACACTCCAAAAAAAAATTATCTAGATAGAATCGCGACCAATACTCTAGATGGTTTAATTAAGGGAGAAACAAAGCTCCCGGTTTAGCTATATCTTCGTTAAATAAATAAGAAACTGATTCCTCGTTACTAATGCGACGCATGGTTTCAGCTAGTAATCCAGAAATACTGATTTGTCTTATTTTTTTACAAGATCGAGCGTCCTCAGATAAGGGAATGGTATCTGTTACTATTACCTCATCAATAATTGATTCATTGACCCTTTGTACTGCACCACCCGATAATACGGGATGGGTAGCATATGCTAATACTCGATTAGCACCTTTTTCTTTTAGTGCGGTAGCGGCCTTGCATAAAGTATTAGCAGTATCTATCATGTCATCGAACAATATACATGTTTTATTTTCTACTTCACCGATAATATTCATTACTTCAGCCATATTGGCTTTTGGGCGACGTTTATCAATAATAGCTAATTCGCTATTGAGTACTTTAGCTACAGCTCTAGCACGAACCACCCCTCCAATATCAGGACTTACCACAATGATGTTGTCTAATCTTTGTTCTTGAATATCATGAGTCAAAATAGGAGTTGCATATACATTATCTACAGGAATATCAAACAGGCCTTGAATTTGATCGGCATGTAGATCGACGGTCAGAACCCGATCGATCCCTGCTTTGTCTAACATATTAGCAACTAGTTTAGCTGAAATTGGTACACGTGCAGAGCGAGGTCTGCGATCCTGTCGTGCATATCCAAAGTAAGGAATTGCAGCGGTGATCCGGCCGGCTGAAGCTCTTTTTAATGCATCAGCCATAGTTAATATTTCCATTAAATTATTATTGGTTGGATAGCAAGTAGATTGTAAAATAAATACATCTCTACCTCTAACGTTCTCCAGCAATTCTATTGCTGTTTCTCCATCAGAAAATGTCCCTACATTCGCCCTACCAAGAGAAATATCTAGGTGTTTGACCACATTTTCCGCTAGAAAAGGGTTTGCATTACCCGTAAAAACCATTAAGCTGTCACAAGAAGCCATGTCAATTCCATAAAGTGGGTTAAATTTTATAGCATTACAAAACATTGTGTAGTTTTAGCTTGCATATTGTTTTGAAAAGATACCATAAAAAAATAATTTTTAAAATTAATCTTAATTAAATTAAATTAATAAACAAAAGAGCGCACAGGATCAATCCTATACGCTCGTATTGTGGCTGAGGAGGGAGGATTCGAACCTCCGCATACTGGGATCAAAACCCAGTGTCTTAACCACTTGACGACTCCCCATTTGTATTTAAATCCCCATGGGTTTTTTTAGACCATTTAATGGGTGTTGAGCCAAAGATTCAACACAATAAACCTTAAAATCCCCCGGCAACTGTTTTTTTATTAAAAGAGCCTGTTCTTTATTCTGAGCTGCAATAAACATTGCAGAACCAGAGCCCGTCATAACTGGATTTCCAAAAGGTGCTAGCAACTGACTAACAATTTCCATTTCTGGGTATAAACGAAAAGCAGTCGTTTGTAAGTCATTTTTTGTTCCGTCACACAGACGGCTGATTATCCCAGTACTTTTGTTTTGTGTCAAGGCCAATGCCTGAAAAATTTTTTTCGTGGATATAGATATATTGGGAAATACAATAACATAGTATGATTTGGCCAGTTTAATAGGGGTCAAAATCTCTCCAATGCCTGAGACTAAGGCATTCTCTCCTAAAATAAAAAAAGGAATGTCTGCACCTAGTTCAAGACCTATTTCTCTTAGTTCAGATATTGATAGATGAGTTTGCCATAAATAATTAAGTGCCACTAAAGTAGTAGCAGCATTAGAACTACCACCACCTAATCCAGCACCAATAGGAATATTCTTATTTAAAGTGATATTAGCACCATATTTACTACCAGTTTTATTTTTCAACATATGAGCCGCCTTGAGAATCAGATTATCCTGAGTAGCGATTTCTTGATTGGATGAGATCAGATTAATTTCATTGTTAAAGGTGGTTTTAATTTCTAATACATCAAATAAATTAATGAGTGAGAAAATTGATTCTATTAGATGATAACCATCACTACGTCTACCTTTGATATGTAAGTACAAGTTTATTTTAGCGGGTGATAAATAATAGCTCATAGGTTTCTATTCGGGCAGATTAAATCTTGGTTTTTGTGTTGTAAGTTATCAGATTTAGAGAATTGATCAAAAAAGAGGGTTATACTTAATCCATTGCCTTGTAGTAGTATTGTTTTTGGTTTTTGATTTTTGTCTAGTATCCTTTCGATAGTCCAATTGTTTTGGTAAAGTTTATTGCCTGATGTATTATAAGGAGATTGGGTTGATGCATAGCCGTTAATCCAGAGGTCGAGATAATCAATGGGGACTTGAAAACCAAGAAGTTTTTCACTTAACTCAGATGCATTATTTCCTGTGAAAATTTCCCCTTTATTATTTTCAGCGATTACGCCAATAAAATCTTTACAAAGTTGACCAATAGTATTGCCAATAGGAGTATTAATATCAATAATACTAAAACTTCTGGAGTGTTGATTGTTCCAATCGAAGTTGCCATGTGAACCACGGTGATCAATTTTTATTGATAAACGACCAAAGGCCTTAAAATCTATCTTTTGATCGTGATAGGATTGCCACACAATATTTTTATTAGGTATAGAAGTGCAGCTCGAAATAAGACTAATGATTAATAGTAATAATAAAAAAGGATATTTTATTTGATTCATAAGGTAATTTCTTTTCGGGGAATTTGGTTGATTTTAATAATTTTTTGCATATGGGGATCTGAGGGATTTTTTTTAAGTTCTGAGTGAATGATTTCTAATGCTTGTCTTTTATGACCACTAATCCATAAGGCATGAGCTAAGTGAGAGCCTGATTCACTGGATTGAGTAGCTGTATAAGCTTTTTGTAACAATGGTAATCCTTTATTGACATAACCATTCAACACATAAGCCCAGCCCAAACTATCCATGATCTCAGGAGCCTTAGCATCCAGTAGATAAGCTTGCTGAAGAATAGGGAGTGCTTGTCTATTTTTTTCTTGGTTATCAAATTCTAGGAGAGTGTAACCCAGAGCATTTAGATTAAAGGCATTGGGATACATTTCTACCGCAGATCTGTAGGCCTTTTCTGCTTGAATATAATTTCTTTGAGAAAAATAAATATCACCTTTATATAGCAATATTCCCATTTTTATATCAATCAATTCTGGAGCATTATGTTGAATTGAGTTTTCTAAAGTAAGTATTTCCTTTAATGCTTTTTGACCTTTTTCAGTTTGAGTAATTTGACCTAACTTCAGTCTAGCATATTGCTCATATTGGTACACTATACCAGATAGTTGAGGTAATTTTTCCACTTTATTTAATATTTCTTTTAATAATTTTTGTTTTTCTTGGTGATAGGCGATGAATCCCTGCATGATTAATTTATCATACACATATTCAGAATTCTGTATTTTATCAAGCCATGATATACATAACCCAATGTTCTCATTGCTTAAAGCACCAGCAGCAGCAAAGGTCGCAACATAATCTTTCTGTTGTTTATTTGCTAATTGATAGGCTTGAGTAAAGTAATGATTATATATGTTTTGGGGTTTATTCTTTAATGCTGAAACATAACCTGCTTGTGTGTATAGTGGTGTACTAGGAAATATGGTTAAGGCCTTTTCAATTATTTTAAATGCTTCATCATATTGTTTTTGAATCAGAAATTGATCAATGTAGATAGAAATCCATTCTTTTTGGTATTTTTCATTCGATAGTTTTTTAAAAAAATCATTGAGGTATGTTGGGTCAATATTATTTAAGAAACGTAATAGGGTAATAATTCTTTGATTAGGTTGTGGAGACAAAAAATGTATCTGAGCTATGGCTTTTTGAGTGGTTGGGTAATCCTTGTTAGCTGAGGCGTATACTAGGTTAGTAACGACTGCATCTACATTCTCAGGATATTGTTTAGCAATTAAATTTACTTGTTTTGCATATTTAGATAGAGATATATCTTGTAAAATGAGAGAGATTAGTGTATTAAATATAAAACTCTTTTCTGGTAATGTTTCTGATAATAATAATCTATTTTCAAGATTATTGAATATATAGGGATAGTTTTTTTCAAGAACAGCTTGTTCCCAAAATAAATTCTTCAAGCGGGTTGAAGGTTGCTTATGGTATTTAAGCCACAAGGATTGAATTTGTTTAGACATTTCTGGGTTCGTATTTGCCAAAGCTATTTCAGTTGCACGCTCTGCGATTTTTATATCTTGAGTCTGTTGTAATAGCTTATAGTAGGTATTTAATGCGATATCACCATATCCTTTTGTCAGTAAAATCTCAGCACTAAGAGCCATGAACAAATAGGAGGCTTTGTTTCTAATGGTTTGTTCATTAGCGTGAACAAAATGTGGGGAAGTAACAAGCAGCCAGCTTGTTATTATGGGGCATAAGCGTAAGTATATATTAGATAATTTCATCACAAATCCTAAAAATTTGTTTATTGGATATGGTTGTTGTACTGAAACAACGAAAAAACTGGTGTTGTTGAACTAGTCAATAATATAGACCAATAATTACTTTTGTACAATTCTAATCGTTTTTTATGTCGTCATGGGAAAATATATTCTTCAATAAATAGTGATGGAAATATTAACTACTTGATTTTTAAATTTTTTTAAAATAATTTTTTTAAATTTGAGATAACTGATTGAATTGGTTGAGATAACTGATTGAATTAATTTAGATTGTTTATTGTGTTATTTTTCATAATGGGATATAATTGCGCGGGACAATTGCTTATCTAGCTTGAGATATGTGGATTTATCAGGCTTGTATGTCTTGACAGAATTTGGGCCTGTGATTATAGTAAGTGCATGGATTTACGTGTATCGCGTGTGTTATCTAAGAGTTCAACATGTGATGTTTTAATTTTAGGCTTGATCAGACAATAAATAGTGTTTAATTATAGTGTTTAATTAAGTGTTGCATAATTTTTTATAGAGGAAATAATAATGACCGAACAGCTAAAATTAACCGCAGTATTACTTGCGTTATTTGCTTCTAACAGTATGTTTGCTGCTCAGCATAACTATCCTGGTTATACTGAAACAAGTTTGACTGATGGTAAAATTGTTAAAAATAGGTATGACGAATGTTGGCAAAATTCATTTTTAGAGACTAAGGTACCTGAATGTGGTGGTGAGGTTGTTGCTGTACCGCAGTTTGAGGATTCAGTAATTAGTTTAAGCAGTAACTTTTTATTTGGTTTTGACAAATCTACATTACGTCCAGAAGCAATTCAAACATTGAATGATACAGCTGCTAAGATTACTGAACAAGGTACTCAAGTTGAGTCTGTGGTGATTGAAGGCCACACTGACTTTATGGGGAAAGAAAGTTACAATCAAGCCCTTTCTGATCGTCGTGCTAATTCTGTAAGAGATTACTTAATCAGCCAAGGTGTTCCTACTGAGATTATTTCTGCAGTTGGTTATGGTGAAAGTCAAGCTCGTATGACTGAACAATGTAAAAGTCAGGTAGCTGGTATTAAGAATGCAGCTAAAAGACGTTCAGCTCAAATTGATTGTATTGAGCCAGACCGTAGAGTTGATATCAAGATTCGTGCCACTAAGAGAATTGAAGTGGAGCAACCAACTAAATAATTATTTTTATATTGAGGAAGGTTCCGGTTCCGGAACCTTTTTTTTTTAGGGTGATTATGATTTTTATACTTTCTCCTGCAAAAAAAATGCAAGAATCTCAAATCAAATTTTCTGATTTAACATTACCTGTTTTCGAGAGAAAAACCAGAGAATTATTGCAGTATCTTAATGTTTGCTCCCCGCAGAAAATAGCTTCTTTGATGAAAATTTCTGATGCATTAGCATGGAAAAATAAGCAAAGATATCAAGATATTTTGAATGGGTCTGCTCCAATCTATCCTGCCATAGAGTTATTTGCTGGAGATGTGTATCGTGGTTTAGACTATTCAAGTTTAAACCAATTATCAAGGAAATATCTTGAAAATCAATTGCTTATATTATCTGGATTGTATGGTGTTTTAAAACCTAGGGATGGAATTTCACCTTATCGTTTAGAAATGGGAACATCTTTATCAACAACAAGTACTGATAATCTTTATGAGTTTTGGAATGGATTACTCCATGAATATATTATTCAAAAAATACAAGATGATATAAATACGGAAAAAATGTGCTTAATTAATTTGGCCTCTCAAGAGTACGCAAAAGCGGTAGATTTTAAAAAAATACCTTATCCAGTGATAACGCCAGTTTTTAAAAGAATTAATCCTAAAAATGGGCAGTATCAGATTGTAGGCGTCTTGGCTAAGTATGCCCGTGGTCTGATGGTTCGTTATGCTGCAGAGCGACAGTTGACTAACATCGAGGATTTAAAAACATTTAATTTAGAAAATTATATTTATCGACCTGACTTATCCAATACTAATGAATGGATTTTTATTCAGACAAACTAGGCTTTTGAGGTGATAGATTTAATTTTTGCATAAGTTGTAAGTCGGAAGATTCTTTGTTATTTTCCGTAGTGAGTAATTTATCGCCAAAAAATATAGAATTTGCACCTGCTAGGAAACATAGTCCTTGTGTTGCTTCATTGAGCATGTTTCTACCAGCGGAAAGACGGATATAGCTTTGAGGCATGGTAATCCTAGCAATGGCAATTGTTCGTACAAAATCAGTCCAATCTAACTCTTCAGCGTTTTCTAGTGGGGTGTTGTGTATTTTTACTAGTTGGTTAATAGGGACGCTTTCTGGTTGGGGTTCTAGATTGGCAAGATTGGCAATGAATGATGCTCTGTCATCTTTGCTCTCATTGATCCCTATAATTCCGCCACAGCATAATTTTAAGCCAGCATTTTGTACGTGTTGAATAGTATTAATTCTATCTTCATAAGTTCTAGTTTGTATAATATTTTGATAGTTTTCTGGCGTAGTATCTAGATTATGATTGTAATAGTCTAGTCCTGCTTCCTTAAAAGAACTGGCCATTCCTTCTTCTAATAGACCAAAAGAGGCACAAGTATCTAAACCTATTTTTTTAACTTCTTGAATAACATTAGTCAAGTAATCGATATCTCTTGGTCTTGGTCCTCTCCATGCTGTAGCGAGGCAAAATCGGGATGCTCCTCTGGATTTTGCAATTTTAGCTCTTTCTAATATTTCATCTAATGGCATTAATCCTTCTTTGTTAATACCTGTTTTATAGTGTGCTGATTGAGAGCAATAAGCACAATTTTCTGGGCATCCTCCGGTTTTAATAGATAACAAGCTTGAGACCTGTATTTCATTCGGATCGAAATTATCTCTGTGTACACTAGCAGCTTTATAAACCAGATCCATGAAAGGCAGAGTGTACAGATCTTTAACCTGACATTTTGTCCAATATTGAGTTTTCTGGTCTTTTTTTGCTAATTTCATAAGGCACTCCCAAGGTCAAATTGTTTAATAGCCCAAATCATCTAGTAGTTTTTTGCTATTCGTTGTAGTTAATAATTTTTGAGACCTTAATTTATTTTTAATATAAAACTCAATACTTAGATCGGCACGGTTGGTAAACATCCCATCTACTAAGTTTTTCCATTGCTGCATCTGTTTTAAGGTATCGAATGAATAAGAATGCATACCTAGTTTTTGTGCATGTATCCAATCAGAAAAATATTGATTTTTTGTCCTAATAGAAGGGCCTAAAAAAGTAGCTTGATATCTATTAGCAAAAGCAACCTTATTTTGTAATGAATGACTAGGTTGGTTATTTTCAAATTGTCCATCATGCCATTCTATCAAAAGAGTAGTGGGAATTTTATTTTGGAATATTTTTTGAATATTAATTAGACTTTCTTCAGAGAAAGTTTGTAATATAACTTTTCCATTGGTATGACCAATATTGACTTTTCCGTTAATATAAAAGTGTTGAGTATTTTCTGGTTTTTTTAAGATATTCCAATTTAATTTAGTTAATTCTTGCTCAAGTTTTTCCTCAATCCCTTGGTTCAACTCAGGCTCTTTGAGTTCTATATAGATACCAGGACGATGGCCATTATCTTTTTCATCTTTAACGTAAACAAAAGTACCATCTTCTCTGATAACTCTGCGATTATTTTCATCTCTTTTTATTTTGTAGCCTTCGGCTATTTTAATGACATCTTGCAGTGTTAAGATTTCTAGACCTTTAAATTTTTCTCTAGCTCGAGAAGGATTGGCTTGGTTAAACCAAGAACCTGCATCTAATTTTAATAACTCTTGATATGTAAAGGTATTTATTGGGTCTTTCATTCTAGAGGGGTATATCGTTTGTATGTCTGTTGTTCTAGTTAAGTTATTATCATGCAAGGTTAAAATGATACCATCTTTACTTAATTGTAAATCAGCTTCCAAGTAATCTGCACCTATATTTCTAGCCCATCGATAAGCGGCTTCTGTTTCCTCAGGTGCCCAATATGTAGTGCCTCTGTGTGCAATAACAATATTTTGGGGAACATAAGATCGTACTTCATCTCGTTGTATAGTGACAGTTTTGATTGTCTTGTCGAGATCTACCTGAGCTGACATAATAAATTGAGATAGTATAAGTATCACGGAAATAAAAATTTTTTTACACATAGCTTTCATCTTGTTGTTTATTGAGAATCATTTTAAATGATAACATATGATCATATCAAGATTGTAACGATTAATCGAAAGTGAAAGACAGGAGATGCAACGCGAGAAATTACTGAGCTATTTGAATCAATTACTGAGTATAGACCTATTTTATGACTATTGTCCATTGGGACTTCAAGTGGAAGGAAAAGAGAATGTTATTAAGATTGTAACCGCTGTCACAGCGAGTTTACGTGCGATTGATTTTGCAACTAAACATAATGCAGATATGTTGTTGGTTCATCATGGGATATTTTGGAAAAATGAAGCTGATATTGTTATTGGTTGGAAAAGAAAAAGATTAAAAAAAATATTAGAATTCGATTTGAATTTAGTGGCTTATCACCTCCCTTTAGATGCACATCCCGAGTTGGGTAATAATGCACAGCTAGCGGAAAAGATGCAATGGAAATGTGAAAAAATAACAGGAGAGCAAGGATTATTATGTGTAGGAGAATTAAATAATAGGATGTCTTTGCGTAATCTAGAGATGCAACTGGAAAGGGTGTTAAAAAGAAAGCCCTTAGTTATTGGACAGCCAAATAAAGAAATTAAAAAGATTGCGTGGTGTACAGGGGGTGGGCAAAATTTCTTTTTAGAGGCAATTGCTCAGGGAGTCGATGTATTTGTGACTGGAGAGGTATCTGAAGCTCAATATCATTTTGCCAACGAAACAGATGTTGCCTTTGTGTCAGCGGGTCATCATGCCACAGAACGTTATGGTATTTGGGCTCTTGGTGCACATATTCACAGAAAATTTAATTTAGAAGTTATCTATTTCGATGAAGAAAATCCAATTTAATTAATTGAAACAAATATATATAACCAAATATATGGCAAAAAAGTATTATATCTGATACAATTTTCCGTTACTTTGTGCTTTCTTAGATTGGATAATTTCTATGATGATTTTATATTCCGGTATTACCTGTCCTTTTAGTCAAAGGTGTCGTATTGTTCTTTACGAAAAAGGAATGGATTTTGAGATTAAAGATGTAGATATCTTTAATAAACCAGAAGATCTTGTGCTAATGAACCCTTATAATCAAGTACCAGTTCTGGTTGAGCGTGATTTAACATTACACGAGTCTAATATTATTAATGAGTATATCGATGAGCGTTTTCCTCATCCTCAGTTGATGCCTGCAGATCCGATTACTCGTGGTAAAGGAAGGTTATTTATGTACCGGTTGGAAAGGGAGCTTTTTTCTCAGGTGCAAATTTTAGAATCTATCAATTTAGAATCAGGAGAAGGAAAAAAGAAAGACAATAGTAGGAGAAAAGAGCAAGATCTAGCAAGACAGAATATTGCAGAAGCGTTGACTCTGTTATCACCAATGTTTGCCAAAAATAAGTATATATTAGGAGATGATTTCTCTTTATTAGATATTGCTCTTGCACCATTGTTATGGCGTCTAAATCACTATGATATTACTTTAGGTGAATCGTGTACTGCTATTTTAAAATACAGAGAGAGAATTTTCCAAAAAGAGTCCTTTATTGAGGCATTGACACCAGCTGAGAAGGCGATGAGAAAATAGGGATGAGTAGATATGTTACCTAACGATTTTAAGCCATATCTGATTCGTTCTTTTTATGAGTATATAGCGGATAAAAATTTCACGCCCTATATTCACGTGTTTGTCAATGAGTTTACTCAGGTGCCATTAGAGTTTGTTACTGATAATGCGATCACTTTGAATATCGGAATGTTAGCTTGTCCTGATATTGAAATTAAGAATCATGTTATACACTTTACAGCAAGGTTTTCTGGCAAAATGAGTGAAGTTGTCATTCCTATGGGTCATGTTTTAGCGATTTATGCACGGGAGAACACGGATTTAATATTAACTTTTCCCATAGATAAACATAGTGCGCCCGTTGAGAAGACAGAAGTATTAAAAGAAAATTCTTTAGAAAAAGCTCAAGCTGGAGTCAAAGAAGCAAAAGTTTGTTTTAAAATAGTGAAGAAAAAAGACAAGGACTAGTCATTTTCCTTCTCGTTTTCTTATCTACGTCTTGAAAAAGTACCTAAAATAGAATAGACTGAAAAATCGAATATGGTTTTATTTTTTTATTTTTCCCAAGATTTAAACTGAAGTATTTGGATGATTGCCAATTTGATTACTTTTAACTGTCACGTACCAGAAATCGTCATCAGTTTAAGTAGCCGATAAAGCGTTGTCGATGAGGGCAGCCATTTAATCTCAATTTAAAAATATAAAAAAGAGGTGAGTATGCAGGTTTCTGGTGCACATATTATTGTGCAAAGTCTTAAATCTGAAGGTGTGACGCACGTTTTTGGCTATCCTGGTGGTGCCGTTCTTGAAATCTATGATGCTATCTTTCAATTGAATGCTTTTCAACATGTTCTGGCAAGACACGAGCAGGCTGCAGTACATATGGCTGATGCTTACGCTCGAGTTTCTGGAAAAGTTGGTGTTGCTTTAGTTACTTCAGGTCCTGGTGCTACAAATGCGATTACTGGTATTGCAACTGCGAATAGTGATTCAGTACCGATTGTTGTTATTTCTGGACAGGTATCTACCTCTGCTATTGGTTCAGATGCTTTTCAAGAAGTCGATATGATCGGGATCACTCGTCCTTGTGTTAAACATAATTTTTTAGTGACTAAGGCATCTGAGCTAACAGGTGTTATTAAGAAAGCATTTCATATTGCGCGCACTGGAAGACCGGGTTCAGTTGTCATCGATGTTGCTAAAGATGCAACACAGGAGTTAAGTAAATTTTGTTATTTACAGGAAGAGCCTTTTATTCGTTCATATCAGCCAGTTACTACAGGTCATAAAGGACAGATCAAGAAGGCAGCTCAATTGTTGGCCTCTGCTAAACGGCCTATTATTTATTATGGTGGTGGCGTTATTTTAGGGAATGCCGATCAAGAGGTTATAAAATTAGTTCAATTATTGGGGGTGCCTTGTATCAGTACCTTAATGGGATTGGGTGCCTATCCTTCTTCACATTATCAATTTATCGGTATGGTGGGCATGCATGGTAGTTATGAAGCTAACTTGGCTATGCAAAGTGCAGATGTGGTGTTGGCAATTGGTGCAAGATTTGATGATCGGGTCGTTTCTGTGCCAGAAAAATATTTGGAAGCCAAAAAGAAAATTATTCATATTGACATAGATCCCTCATCTATTTCTAAAAGAGTACCAGTAGATGTTCCTATTGTTGGTGGTGCTAAACAGGTACTCACTGATTTATTAGAGATATGGCAGGCAAAAAAATTGACGTTGAATGTTGTCAATTTGCAAAAGTGGTGGGCGTTAATAGAAAGTTGGCGAGCTAGGGATTGTTTTTATTATGACAATAGCACAGATTCAGTAAAACCCCAGTATGTAATTGAAACATTAGCTAAATTAACTAATAATAGTGCAATTATTACTTCTGACGTGGGGCAACACCAAATGTTTGTTGCTCAATACTATCCGTTCGAGCGTACTAGACAATGGGTGAATTCAGGAGGTCTTGGCACAATGGGGGTAGGACTACCCTATGCGATGGGGGTTAAATTTGCGTTACCAAAAGAAGATGTATTTTGTGTCACTGGGGATGGTTCTATTCAGATGAATATACAAGAATTATCAACTTGTTATCAATATAATTTACCGATAAAAATAATTAACTTGAATAATCACTTTCTGGGTATGGTAAGACAATGGCAAGAATTTTATTATGATAATCGTTATTCTCATACTTATATGGACTCATTGCCTGATTTTGTCAAGTTGGCAGAGGCCTACGGACACATTGGTATGCGCATTGAAGCCAAAAAGGATGTAGAACCTGCGTTGCAAGAGGCCATTAAACTTAAAGGTCGTCTAGTCTTTATGGATTTTGTTACTAGTAAAGAACAAAATGTGTATCCTATGGTGGGAAATGGCAAGGGGTTAGACGAGATGTTATTGCCTCTCCATATGAGAGAATCAGAAAAAGATTCAGATATATTCGATGTCAAGGATAGAAATTATGATACAAGGAGCGTGCCGTGAGACACGTCATTTCGGTTTTAATGGAAAATGAATCAGGGGCACTTAGTCGAGTGGTGGGCTTGTTTTCTGCTAGGGGATACAATATTGATTCTTTATCAGTGAATGTGACGGATGATAAAACATTGTCTCGGTTAACTCTGACCACTCAGGGTGATGAAAGAATGCTAGAGCAAATTTTAAAACAATTAAACAAACTAATCGAAGTGGTTAAGGTTTGTGATTTAAATCAAGGTAAATTTACTGAGCGGGAGTTGATTTTGATCAAAATTAGAGCTACGGCAAAGGATCGTAGAGAGTTTTTGGAGCTTATTCAGATTTATCGGGGTAATACGGTTGATGTGACAGAGAGGACTTTAACAGCAGAAATCACGGGTAGTAGTGATAAAATTGATTCTTTTATTGACTTAATAAGTAAAACAAATATTTTAGAAATAGTTCGAACAGGGGCTGTAGGTCTTGGTTGTGGTGAAAGAACTATGAAAGTTTAATTAATAATAGGATGTTATGATGAAAGTTTATTACGATAAAGATGCTGATTTATCCCTAATTAAAGGTAAGACAGTTGCCATAATTGGTTATGGCTCTCAAGGACATGCACATGCTGCTAACTTAAAAGACACTGGGGTAAATGTTATTGTGGGCGCAAGGAAGGGAAACTCTTGGAACAAAGCTGAAAAAGCAGGGCACCAAGTTAAATCTGTAGCGGATGCAACCAAAGAGGCGGATGTGGTGATGATTTTATTACCAGATGAAGATCAGCCAGCGGTATATAAGAGCGAAATTGAACCTAATTTAAGACAAGCAACGACGATTGCCTTTGCTCATGGATTTTGTATTCATTATAATCAAATTGTACCTCGTGAAGATTTAGATGTGATCATGATTGCACCCAAAGGCCCGGGACACACAGTAAGGAGTGAATTTATTAAGGGGGGTGGGGTACCTAGCTTAATCGCAGTGTATCAAGATCGATCAAAAAAAGCTAAAGAAGTTGCCTTATCTTATGCCGCAGCCAATGGTGGTACGAAAGGTGGTGTGATTGAAACAACATTTAGAGAGGAAACTGAAACCGATTTATTTGGCGAGCAAGCTGTATTATGTGGTGGATGTGTTGAATTAATTAAGGCTGGATTTGAGACTTTGGTTGAAGCTGGTTATGCCCCAGAGATGGCTTATTTTGAATGTTTGCATGAAATGAAATTGATTGTAGATTTAATCTATGAAGGCGGTATTGCGAATATGAATTATTCTATTTCTAATAATGCAGAGTTTGGTGAATATGTGACAGGGCCTGAGGTGATCAATGATCAATCTAAACAAGCCATGAAGAAAGCGTTAACACGTATTCAAAATGGTGATTATGCAAAAAATTTCATCACAGAAGGTAGGATGAATTATCCGTCTATGACGGCAAGAAGAAGGCTAAATCAAGCGCATCCAGTTGAAGTGGTTGGAAAACAGTTACGTTCTATGATGCCTTGGATTTCTAAAAATAAATTAGTGGATACAGAAAAAAACTAACTGTTGAATAAATAATAAAAATCATCTGTTAGGTATTTCATCAGTTTCACCATAGTTGTAAGGGGGGTTATCCGTTTAGGGTTGTCATGGTGTCAACGTCCAACAAATTGAACCCCAGTAAGGTTGGATGCGAAAACAGCTTCTCTGATTGTATTTATGGCTTTGGTCATGAAGAAATTTTTGCGGTAGCATAAAATAACCTTTCTTTTGGGTACGGGGGTTTCGAAAGGAATAATACTAAATATAGTATGATCGTTTTCGTATAAGGCGGTAGAGGGAAGAATACTAATGGCTAAACCACTCGCAACCATGTAGCGTACTGTTGTGATAGAATTACCCTGTAAAGAGTTGGTTAACCCTTTAATCCGTTGTTGGGAGACCAACTCTTTACAGCCATTTAAGATGTTATTTCTCAGACTGTCGCCTTCAGTTAGCAATAATATTTTCTCACTGGTTAACTGTTTAGTATTGATTTGATCGTACTCCTCGAACGGATGTCCCTTAGGGACAATGACAAAGAAAGGCTCCTCATACAAAGGAATAGTTTCAATGCCGGCCTCATCTATTGGTTCAGCGGCTATCATGGCGTCTAATTCACCATTTTTTAGCATTTCAAGTAAGTGTGATGTGTAATTTTCTTCTAACATGAGTGGCATTTTTGGTGCAAGTTGGATCAGGCTAGTGATCATCTTAGGTAAAATATAGGGGGCAATTGTAAAAATAATTCCTAGTTTAAATTCGCCAGATAACTCATCTTGTTTTTCGCTGACAATCATTTTAATTTTGTCAGATTCTTCAATGACTTTTTTAGCTTGTTCAATGATTTTTTCACCTATGGGTGTCGTGATAATTTCACTAGAGCTTCGATCAAAAATTTTAACGTCTAATTCATCCTCTAATTTTTTGATACAGATGGACAAGGTGGGTTGGCTGACAAAGCATTTTTGCGCGGCTTTCCCGAAATGTTTTTCCTGAGACACTGCAATAAGGTATTTTAAATCAGTTAAAGTCATAGGCTATTTTATATGGGGGTTTAATTAAATTAATC
Source organism: Neisseriaceae bacterium (assembly GCA_016864895.1). Lineage (NCBI taxonomy): Bacteria > Pseudomonadati > Pseudomonadota > Betaproteobacteria > Neisseriales > Neisseriaceae > Neisseriaceae bacterium. The sequence continues at coordinate 1,105,781 of CP046107.1, forward strand.
ATATTATGAATTTTTTTTATTATCAATAAAAGCAATCGGAATTTTGCCTCTTTGATGAGGTTAGATAATAAAGTAAGAAATACATCTATCAAGTAGCAATTTTCTATCAAGAATCAGTGACACCTATCCTAGGTTTGATAAAACAATCCATATTGAACATACAAATTTGCAAGACATAGATTCAAACAACAGATTATATATTTATTGATTTATCGTTGTTTTAAGTCATATGTTGAGATAGTCAGTTGTCATATATTCTATCTATGTTATATTTTAAGCAAAAAAGAAATCCATTTTTGTTGAAGTACAAAGAACCCTAACCAGACATCAGTGCAATATTCGTTGATAACACATCCATAGATAAAGTTTGTTGTGTCAAGGACACCATGATTCCATTTAGAAAATGGTAAAATGAGAGATACCCTGAGAGGAATATAAGTTTCTTATCTACGTTCTGATAGATACAATTATATTCCCCCATTTTAATGAGCTAAAGTATTGGCACTATAATCTATCTGTCCTATCTGAAGCTGGTTTTTCTTTATCATCGGGAAGGATAATATTCAGTTCCAATACATCAATTCCATCTTTGGTATCGTGATTAATTTTAATATCGTCAGAGGAAATTTGCACATATTTTGCCAATACTTCCATTAACTCTTTTTGCAACATAGGAAGATAATCAGGTGCTTGTGACTTGCCCCTTTCTTGAGCAATAATGATTTGTAAACGATCTTTGGCGATATTGGCAGAATTTTCTTTTTTGCCGAATAAAAAATTGAATATAGACATAAACTCTCCCTAACCTCTAAACAAACGTTTAATAAACCCTTTTTTAGTTACTTCGGTAAAGCGCATCGGTTTATTTTTACCCAATAATCTTGCAACTACATCTTTATAAGCTTCTGCAACATTACTTTGATCCAGATAAACGGCCGGAGTACCTGAGTTAGAGGCTTGTAATACATCTTTTGATTCGGGAATAACGCCAATTAAAGGAATACATAATATTTCTTCAATGTCTTTAATGGAAAGCATGTCACCATTTTCAACACGTTCTGGCGAATAACGTGTTATCAAAAGATGTTCTTTCACCGATTCTCCTTGCTCTGCTTTCCTACTCTTACTTTGTAAAATACCTAAAATTCTATCTGAGTCTCTAACGCTAGAAACTTCAGGATTGGTTGTAATGATGGCTTCATCAGCAAAATAGAGTGCAATCAAAGCACCTGTTTCGATACCCGCTGGTGAATCGCAAATAATATAATCAAAATTTAGGTTATCACTCAATTCTTTTAATATTTTTTCCACACCTTTGGTATGTAATGAGTCTTTATCTTTTGTTTGGGAGGCAGGTAAAATATATAGATTTTCTGAATGTTTATCTTTGATAAGGGCTTGATTAAGTGACGCCTCGCCATTAACTACGTTAATTAAGTCATAAACTACACGGCGTTCACATCCCATGATGAGATCCAAATTACGCAAACCAACATCAAAGTCAATGACCGCAGTTTTAAATCCTTCCAATGCCAAACCAGCAGCAATACTAGCACTGGTTGTGGTTTTTCCTACACCGCCTTTACCTGAAGTTACTACAATAATTTTTGCCACTTTTTTCTTCCTTCTATTTTAAGTTTTATGGATGAATTGCTGTAATTGATAACTTATTTTCTTGCAAAAAAATTTTTACGTTTTGCTTATACAAGGTATTTGGTAGCTTTTGATCAAATATTCGGTAGATGCCTGCAATACAAACAAGTTGTGCCTGCATAGACAATATGAAAATTTGAGCATTCAGGTCGCCAGAGGCACCCGCAAAAACCCTACCTCTTACTGGAGCATAGGCATGAATATTTCCATCTGCAACAATTTCAGCACCTTCGCTCACTAGTGAAGTAACAACCAAGTCACTATTTTCAGCATATACTTGTTGTCCAGACCTAATGGGACGATCTATTATAACAGTCTGAGAAAAAGTATTTTTATTTTTTTTATAAGGTATATTTTCATGTGGGTTGTGGTTAGTATTGTTGCCAGTATATTGATTTGTTTTAATGCCTAGTTGGAAAAATAAGTTGAGTTCAGAGGCAATTTGTGAAAATTGTTCGTCATAATGTTGTAGGGCAATTACTTTAAAATGCAGTCTTTGAAACAAATAAATTACCTCTTTGATCTGATTTAATTGACATCCATGTAGTAGGGATAAATCTAGAATAAAAGGAAAAGTATTTAACCCTTCCGATTTATTTAGTTGTGCATTTAATTCTGTTTGAATTTTGTCAATATCTAGCGATTTTAAAAGGAAAGATAAACCATTTAACCTAGTAGATTTAATTTCAAAACTATTCATTATTTATTTAGTATTGTGTATGTTATGTCTAATTTTAGACTAAGTTTAACTATTTGGTGAATAAAATTCAAATAATTCTATTAAAATTAAGTAAACAAGAAAGTATTTTAAAATTCTAGTAAAATAGTTATGGTTAATTTGTCTTTACTAGAAAGTATTTATTAATGGATGCAGAACAGGGATCTTTAATTTTACAAAATGCGGATCTAATTTATGATGAAATATATTGTCAAGAAAAGTTAGTCCAGATAGCGGATGAGATTAGCCATGTGCTTCACAATAGTTTTCCTTTAGTACTTTGCATTATGGGGGGTGCTGTTGTATTTACAGGTAGGTTACTGCCTTTACTTTTTTTTCCTTTGGAGTTTGATTATATTCATGTCACACGTTATCAAAAAGAACTATCAGGTGGACAGTTTAAATGGTTTAAATGTCCGGGGGAGGAAGTTATTCAACAACGTACAGTCTTAATATTAGATGATATTTTAGATGAAGGACATACGTTGTTTGAAGCAAAATCCAGAGTACTGGAATTAGGTGCGAAAAAGTGCTATACAGCTGTTTTTGCACAAAAAGATCTTGCAATTCAAAAGCTTATACAAGCTGATTTTGTAGGGCTTAATGTGCCTAATCGCTATGTATTTGGATACGGTATGGATGTAAAGGGTTATTGGAGAAACTTGCCAGCGATATACGCTTTAAAGGAATAAGATAAAAATGATCTCTATATTGATTGTTACACATTTTTCTTTAGGTGATTCTTATCGACAGATAATGAAGCATTTCTTTGGAGACAGTGTTCCTGAGACTTTTGTTATTGGCAGTAATACATTGGATACCCAAGATAGTTTACTCCCTAAAATACAACAGGTGATAGAGAGGATACCTGAAGATCAACCGATACTAATATTAACTGATATATTCGGTGCGACACCGTGTAATGTTTTGAATTATATCGAAGCATCAAGATCGATTAGTGTTATTGCAGGAATTAATATTTGTATGCTCGTTAAGGCAGTACAGGATGCTAATAAATATGATGATGTAGCTGAATTTGCTCAAGAGGTAGTGAAAACAGCAAAAAAAGGTATCATTACTTATAGTTTAAATAAGAGTCCAACATGATTAGGAAAGATATAAAAATCATCAATAAGTTGGGGTTGCATGCAAGGGCGTCAAGTTTATTCGTGCAGACGGCAAGTCGTTTCCAATCTGATGTTAATGTGACATTTAAGGGGAATACCATCAATGGAAAAAGTATTTTAGGTTTGATGATGCTGGCAGTTAATCAAGGTTCAAGTATTACTTTAGAAATTGAGGGTATAGATGAAAAGGAAGCATTATTCACATTGACTGATTTGATTCAAGATTGTTTTGGCGAAGGAGAATAGATGTGAGTTTAGTCTTGCATGGCATTGCTGTGGGCAAAGGGTATGCAATTGGCAAAGTTCATTTGTTAAGCTCGGGGTTGGAAGATGTGACTCAATATGCTATTAATGAAGAGCATATAGAATCAGAAGTAATACGTTATGAAAATGCGATTAAACAAACAAAAAAGCAACTAGATGAGTTAAGAAAATATATTTCTGGTGATTTACCTAAAGAATTGGGTGCATTTATTTCATTTCATTCAATGATGCTGTCAGATGTTACCTTGTCTCATGCCCCGATTGAGATTATTAAAGAACAAAAGATTAATGCAGAGTGGGCGTTAAGACAGCAATTAGTAAAACTTTCCAGTCAATTTGATTCTATTGGTGATGATTATCTACGCACAAGAAAGCAAGACTTGAATCAAGTGGTAGAAAAAATTTATAAATCTTTAAGTGGTGTTGAGATTAATGATATACAACTCAATGATTTATTTGAAGATGTGGTTTTAGTAGCAACAGATATTTCTCCTGCAGACGCGGTTCTGTTTAAAGAAAACAGAGTGTGTGCTTTTATCACAGATGTTGGTGGGTCAACTAGTCATACTGCAATTTTGGGTAAGACTCTGGGTATCCCTTCAGTTCTTGGCTTACGCAATGCAAGATCTTTAATTAAGGAAGATGAAAGGATTATTGTAGATGGGGTTAATGGTATTGTAATTTTAGATCCTGATAAAGTTATTTTGGATGAGTATGAAAAGAAAATACAAGAGTATAAGAAATATCGACGTAAACTCAATGAAATTAAAAATGTTAGTGCAACTACATTAGATGGTGTTGATATTGAAATTTTAGCAAATATTGAGGAGATTAGTGATTTAACATTAGCCAATAAGAATGGTGCTAATGGGGTTGGTCTATTTCGAAGTGAGTTTCTATTTTTAAATAGGAATACAATACCTAGCGAGGAAGAGCAATTTGAATATTATTTAACATTAGTCAAAGAGGCTTCGGGAAAACCAGTCACGATTAGGACGGTAGATATTGGTGCAGATAAAAGTCCAAGATGGTTTGGTCATTGTGATGTTATTCATCCAGCAATAGGGTTAACAGGCATTCGACTAAGTCTAGCAGAGCCAATCATGTTTAGAACACAAATGAGAGCTATTTTAAGAGCGGCTCAGTTTGGGAAAGTGAAAATGATGTGGCCTATGATTGCATCAATAACTGAACTAAAACAATGTCTCAGGCATTTAAATATAGCCAAAGAGCAGCTAGATAATGCTGGCGTCAGATTTGAATCTGATATCGAAGTGGGCATAATGGTAGAGACCCCCTCTGCAGCTTTAGCAATCACCACTTTGATTAAATATGTTGACTTCATTTCTATTGGCACAAATGATTTAATTCAGTATACGATGGCAGTGGATAGGGGTAATGATTCTATCAATGATTTATATCAATCAACACATCCTGTTATTTTGAAATTAATTAGTCATTCTATTAAGACTGCTATTCGATATAATAAACCAGTTTCTGTTTGTGGTGAAATGGCCGCAGATTCTGAATTAACAAGAATGTTACTTGGTATGGGGTTGAAAAGTTTTTCAATTAATATCCCAAGTATGCTTGCAGTCAAAAATGTTATAGTGAATACGAATATTCAAGAAACTCAGAGTTATGTTAATAGGCTTTTAAAAAATGAAAATCCAGAGAGAGTAGATACTTTATTGTATAAAATTAATAATTATGATAGGTTTCAATGATTTGGGTTATATGAGTGATTATTTTGGGGGAGTATGTAAATGAAAGTGGGATTTGTTGGATGGAGAGGCATGGTTGGTTCTGTGTTGATATCAAGAATGAAAGAAGAAAATGATTTTCAATACATTAAAGACGCCATGTTTTTTTCTACTTCTAATGTGGGAGGAGATGCACCTAATTTTGGACAGAAAGAAACTAAGTTGTACGACGCAAATGATTTAACATCATTAGCCCAAATGGATGTTATTGTGACTTGTCAGGGTGGTGATTATACTAAGTCTGTATATCAACCATTGAGAGATAGTGGGTGGAATGGGTTTTGGCTTGATGCAGCTTCAGCTTTGAGGATGTTAGATCAGTCCATCATTGTTTTAGATCCAGTGAATCATGACGTGATTCAAAAGGCAATTGAGAATGGAGTTAAGGATTTTATTGGAGGTAATTGTACTGTATCTTTAATGTTAATGGGATTGAGCGGTTTGTTTCAAGAGGGATTGGTGGATTGGATTTGTGCTATGACCTATCAGTCAGCAAGTGGTGCTGGTGCCAAAAATATGCGTGAATTATTGTTAGGCATGGGAGGAATTACTAATTCAGTTAAACATCTTTTAAATCATCCTGCTTCTGCAATATTAGAAATTGACCAAAAGGTAAATGAGTTTATTCGTTCAGATGATTATCCAAAAACATTTTTTGGCGTGCCTTTGGCTGGCAGCCTTATTCCTTGGATTGATAGTGATTTAGGTAATGGTCAGTCCAGAGAAGAATGGAAAGGAATGGTTGAAACCAATAAAATACTAGGCTTGGAGCCTAATAGTATTAAAGTTGATGGGCTATGTGTACGAATAGGCGCCATGAGATGTCATAGTCAGGCGTTAACAATTAAGTTGAAGAAAGATATTTCAACTACACAGATTGAGAGTATTTTACAAAATGCTCATGAATGGGTGAGTGTTGTGCCTAATGAAAAAGAAATAACCAGTCAAGAATTAACGCCAGCAAAAGTATCAGGAACCTTAAATGTGCCTGTTGGAAGAATTAGAAAGATGGCTTTTGGTGGAAATTATATTACAGCTTTTACAGTTGGCGATCAGTTGCTGTGGGGTGCTGCAGAACCGATAAGAAGAGCACTTAGGATAATATTAGGGGTGCCTTTATAAAGTTGAACCAAAGAATAAACAATGAAGTCTTTTAAAGTCCGTATAAAAAAAAGAACTAGGATAATTTTTTATTCAATTTTGTTCTTTTTTTTATTTTTTGTGATTTTGCTTCTGAGTTTTTATTATATACGTGGTTATATTGTTTACTCAGAGGATGAAATTAGAACCTTGATCATTGACTATTTGAAAGAAAAAGATATTAAGATAAGCTTTAATGAAATTAAAACCAATATTTTTTTCAGACCAGCGATAGAGTTAAAAGATGTTCATTTTACAAAAAACTCATCTGATAGGAATTATGATCTAACTGCAAAAAAAATCAGAATATCACTTGGCTATAAAATCATTTGGAATAAAATAAAAGTTCATCAACTAAGTATTTTTGATGGTAGCTTATATATTGGTTTTAAACATCCTACTGACGTTGCTGGAAAACATGTTTCAAGGAATTCTGTAGTAAAAGAAAATTGGCCTCACAATACTTTATCAATACCTAACACTATAAATTATAGTGGGAAAATTATTTTAGAAGATGTGTCCTATCATTCTAGTATTGTTTTTAGAGATGTTGAATTAAGAATATCTACGCCTAAAAATTATACTTCTTACTTTGAGATAAAAGGCATAACCTCTAACAATCAGTTATTAAAATATCCTATATCTTTTGATCTCAAAGGTGTTTTTGATTTAGGTCTTAAAACCATAGTGGGTAATCAATTAGATTTATCATTATGGTATCGAACTCATACAAAGCAATATCACACTAATGTTCAATTTAATTTTAATTGGGATCTTGATCGCAGTCAGATTATGTTGAGTAATTTAAACTATGAGGGTCTTGAATTAGTCAATGGTTTTAATTATAAGGGCAGCATTGCTAGAATTAATTGGACTGTTCATCAAGAGATTAATATTCCTAAAATAAGTTTTAATATTGAACGACCAAACCAAAGTAATAATACAGATGGATATATGACATTGAGTCAATTGAATTGTAAAGAAAGTTTTTGTTTGATTGATAATGTTAATTTTGCCACTACTTATCATAACTCAGATAAGTCGTTCGTTGTTAATGGTAATACTACGGTTGAATTAAATTTAGAACAAAAATCTATTGTATTGAAGCAATTGATTTTCAATTCTAAACAAATTAATACGAAAAATGTAATACCACTTTGGGTATTACATTTAAAAGGATATTTGTTTTATAAATTGGATGATTACCTCTTATTAAATATGGACGGTTTATTAGATAAACAGAGCATTCATCTAGTAGCAGAGCATTCCCAGGAGCAGGCAGACAAGACATGGGAAATGACAGTTGATTTAACTTCTTTTGATACTAGGCCTTATATTGATTCGGATATAAGTAATGCATCTTCAGTAAAAATTTATAATGGGTTATTGGCAAAATTACCTGGAGTATTTCAGCTATTAAGTGATAATCAGCTTAAGGTCAGATTTGGTATTAACCAATTAAAGTTTCCTGATTTTTATTTTTCAGATGTGTCAGGTCATTTAATGTATACTAAAGATCATATACAACTCAATCATCTGGAAGGGAAATTTTTTGAAGGTAGTTTTTTAACCAATCTTGATATTGAAATGTTAGAAGATAAGCTTAAGTATAAAATAGAGCAAAAGTTAAATAATTTAAATATAGGAATGATGTTATTTTATTTTACTAACTTCCCTTTTTTATCAGGCAATGGAAATTCTTATATCTCATTACAAACTGAGGGATATAATATTTCCGAAATATTATCAAACTTAAATGGGTTTAGTAGTTTTGAAATTTACCAAGGTATTATTTTAGGGGCGAATTTAGAGAAAATTATTTATGCACAGGATAAGTTAGGTGTTTTCAATACTCAAAATTTAGAGTTATCTAGAGATAGTGGAGATAGAGAGTTGGAACAAACACAATTTGCTTTATTTAAGTTTGTGAGCTATTGGACTAATAGTGTTAGTGAAACCGTTGCACTAGAAATAGATGGACCTGAGTTCCAGGTTAGGGGGCAGGGTGCAACAGATTTAATCAATCAATCCTTGGACTATTCACTATTATTAACTGGTTATGTGGATAAAAATGGGAAGAAAGTTAATATTACCATCCCACTTAAGTTATCTGGAAATTTATTAGAACCAAAATATTACCTAGATTCCAAACAGGTTTTAGAACTATTGGATGATGCAGATAATAAAGAAGAAGTTTTAAGAAAGTTTATCAAACAGCAATGGGAGTTAATTCATTGATTTCTGATTATGTATCAAAAATTGATTTATGGATTAAAAAACTTTCTTCTCAAGATATTGTGATTTTTTTATGGCAGGGATTTCCTGACGTTTCCTTGATCCAGTATGTACAAAACAACTACCCAAAAAGAGTTTGTTATTGGCTTATTTTTTCTGAATGGTCTTTGGTAATAGATAAAAAAAAAGAATGGATCCAATCATATCCACATTTAAATGATTTTGAACAAGTATTGAATCCAATCGGTATGAGTGTGTTTACTCTCGAGCCACATACCTATTTGTGGATCAATTTATCAAATGATATCGAAAAATTTTTATATGACTTTGAGTATGACGCCAGTTTAATTTGTTATCTAAACATACCTGAGATTCAACCAATCGTTTTACCGAATATTAAACCATGGTATCAACCTATTGATTATTCAAAGAGGATTAATGTGAAACAGGCGGTAATTGTTGGTGGTGGTATTGCTGGTGCAACAACAGCTTATTTTCTTGCCCAACATGATGTTCAAGTTACGCTTCTTGAAAAGGAAAAAGACATAGCATCTAAAGCTTCAGGAAATTATCAAGGAGTTTTATACGCTAAGGTCTCTCCTCATCACACTATCCAAACAGAATTATTGTATAAATCTTATGGGTTAAGTGTATCCTTATTAGAGTTGATGGATAGTGAGCATTTGTTTTCAGATAATTGTGGTGTCTTACATTTGAATTATGATGATAGAGAAAGGGAAAGAAATCTGCAGTTAGCAGAAAAAAATTATCATTTAAATTATTATTTACACAGAAAGGATGCAGAAGAAATTGCAGGTATAAAGATAGAGCAGGATGGCCTATTCTGGCCTAGAGGCGCTTGGACTCATCCTAGATCATGGATTCAAAGGTTGCTAATACATCCAAATATTCAGGTAAAAACTAATTTTAATGTTCTTAGTTTTTGTTATGAAGAAAAGAACAGTCAATGGAAGGTAATAAGTGCCAATGAATCTATAGTTTCAGACGCATTGGTATTGGCCTTAGGTGCTGATGATAATGACATTTATAAAAACCTAGGCCTGAATCTTTCTTTTATTAGTGGACAGACCTCTATTATAGAGGCAAATAATATTAGTAAAGAATTGAAGATTGTTTTGAGTGGGGATGGCTATATTGCTCCCGCTTACAAAAATATACATTGTTTTGGGTCAACTTTTCATCCCAATAATAAACAATTTGAATTAAGTAAAGAAGATGAGTTGATGAATGTTAAAAATTTATATCAGCTAAATCATTATCTTCATAGTTCTTTTATTAGAAATGACTCTGTAAATAAAAAAATCGGGATGAAAGGGCATCATGCTGTTAGATGTGATAGCTTTGATCATTTACCCGTGGTTGGATCCTTGGGTGATATTTGTCAGATGAGAAAAGTTTACGCTAAATTGTGTCTTGATAAGAATTATTACTTAAAAGATCCTTGTCCTTATTGGCCTAATCTGTATATCAATACCGCCCATGGTTCTCGTGGTTTATTAACCTCCAGTTTATGTTCACTGGCATTGGTTTCAGAAATTCTAGTACTTCCTAACCCATTAGGATTAAGATTGAGACAATCTCTTAGCCCTAATAGATTGATTATAAATGATATTATTAAAAGAAGAAGGTTTAATTGAAATCACCATATCGTGTTTGTAAGCTTGATATAGCAGCAATAGGTGCAGTTTCCGTCCTGAGAATTCTTGGTCCCAAGGAATAGGGAATAAAATGGTTTTCTTTGGCATGAACAAGCTCCTGTTCACTAAATCCACCTTCAGGACCTATCGCAATAACCACCAAATTATTTTTGTCTGGTATGAAATTGTAGGTAGCGTTAGGTTCTCTCTTTGTGTGGAGAATAAATTTATTCTTAGTTGTTATCGATTCCAATGTGGAGGTTAGATCAGATATCGGATGTAACAAGGGTATGACTGCTCTACCAGATTGTTCACAAGCAGCATAAATTATTTCATTCCACCGTTGTATTTTGTTTTTATTTTTTTCTAGTATAAATTTAGCATTGGTTCTTTTCGATATAACGGGGTATATTTCATTTACGCCTAACTCGACTGATTTTTGAATAACAAAATCCATTTTTTGACTGGTAGAAAAACACTGGATCAGACCTATTTTGAGATTGGATTCATTATTGGCATAAGTTTTTGCATAGATATGAGCATCTATATTATTTCTATCAATAACGTGAATTCTTGCGTCATAGTGATAGCCATCTCCATTAAATAATTGGATAGTATCTTCTGTTCTTAGCCGTAAGACATGGCTATGTGAACATATTTTTTTTGGTAGCTTTATTGATATGTTACAGTCTAAAAAATTATCTAAAAAAAATCTATGAACCATTTTTACATTGGATATTGTCCATTTGGAAGTAGAACCCAGACATAACCTGGATAGTTTGTTTTGCCTGCAATTTCACCTGCTTGGGTTCCATAACCCCAAAAAAAATCTACTCTTACACTACCGTTGATGGCAGACCCAGTATCTTGTGCTACTATTAATCGATTCAATGCTTTACCGTTTCTGGTATCTGTAGTCGCTAGAAATAGAGGTGCTCCCAAATCGATATATTGTTTATCAACAGCACCCGAATAGCCGTTTGTTAATGGTACACCTAGAGCACCAATAGGCCCTTTATTTTCTTCGGTTTGGGCAACACTAGAAAAGAAAATAAAGCTAGGGTTATGCCCCAGAATCTCATTCATTTGATCCGGATGTTGTTGGATATATTGCTTAATTCTTTGCATACTAGCACTACTTAAAGGTATGTAGCCGTTCTTAGTCATGTAACTCCCAACTGACTTATACGGAAATTCGTTTTTATCTGCATAAGATAAACGAATTACTTGATTATTTTCGGTAATAATCCTACCAGAACCTTGGATGTGTAAAAAAAATAACTCGACTGGGTCATTGGCGTAGGCTAAAATAGGCGCCTTATCATCAATAGCGCCTTGGTAAATTTCCTTTCTAGTATAGTAAGGTACAAATTTATTTCCTGAAAATCTTCCCTTTAGTGCTTTAGTTTTTGTTGTGATATTAAATTGACTTAAATTAGCAACATATTCTCCTGATGGGGAAATTATTCCGCTATTTGTACCTGTTCTGTGGATTGTGACAGTTCCTTGGTGATTAATGAAATTTTGTGGCAGAGGAACAGATACAAAATCATACGGGATTCCATAAATAGGATAGGGAGATTGAACTGATTTAGTTCTAGAACCTAAAATAGCAGGTTCGTAATAGCCCGTTACTTTCCCTACTAAACCACCATTATTGTTAGTTACTACCCAAGGCTGAAAGTATTCCTCAAAAAATTGTTCAGCATTTTTTCGTGTATTTTTAATTCGAGAGGCAACTTGACATACATAATTCCATTTAGGTTGATTTATCAATACCTCACAACTACGCTTAAATGCCAATAGGCTTTGTTCAAAGTATTGGTTTGACCACTCAGGTAAATGAGAATAATCAACGATACTATAAGTAACATTAGGAGAGTATCGAGATCGGGAAATGGTGTTGATACTGGCTTTAGGCTGAGGTTTGAAATGAGAAGAATAATCTGTATCTGGTTTTTCCAAAATAGTTATTTTTTGCTTTTTATTATTAGAAGAGCATCCCGAAGTACAAATAGCAATGATTGAGAATAAAGTAATAAATGTATATTTTTTCATAATATGAATTTAGAACAACAAATTTAAATCTGGTTGTTGGCTTTTATTAGTAGGATCGAGCGGTTTAGCTGAGCTATTATCTGGCTGAGAGGATATCTCGCCAATGGGGTTAGATGAGGTTGTATTATTGTCAGGTTCAGTGATTGGAATATTATCATCCTCAAAGGGATTATAGGTACTATAGCTAGGGATTTGGCTTTCTGGAGGTATATATTGTGGTATGTTTGTGGTCATGGGGTCATTTGATAACGAGGTATTCTCATGGTCAGATTGATTTTTTTCATTTAAATCACTATTGATGTTTTGATCCATTAACACCCTAGTGTTGGGCGTATTTGACTGCTGTTTAAAATCACTACTAAACATTAAAGTATAGACAAGGTAGATAACAATACATACTACAATTATCATTATGAAAATAATCATATAGCCCATAAATCTAAGAAGTCTATCAGTAAAAGAGCTCATGTTAAAAATCCTTTAAAATAACATTATTTATTTTTTAATTTGGTTACTCAATTATTCGTTTTTTTTGTGTCATAGTTGTAATCTTCATATAAAGTGACAACTTTTTGGACACCTGGGACAATACTGATTTGTCGAGATACATTTTGTTGTTCTGTAGGGGTTAAAAGCCCAAATACGTAAGTGTTGCCACCATAAGTAACAATTTTAACATCATTAGGTGAAAATCCTTTTGGATTCATTAGAGATAATCTTACTTTTGAACTAATTAAAGCATCATTAGTTGAATCTCCTACATTTCTTTCTCCTTGTATATCTAGGAAGTTATAAACTTTTTTTGCGGCTTTTTGTGATTGAGCAATTTGTTGGATATCATTTTTTTGACGCTCATTTTCCACAATTCCAACTAACAATATTTTATTGTTATAACTCGTTACCTTTAAAGACGGTAGGCTTACTTGACTGATTTTATTTAAGTCAATTGTATGAGGATATTTACTCCTTACTTGAGTAATAATGGCAACTTCCATAATGTGGTCATCCGCAATGACACCTTTAGCTCTTCTATCTGCAATAGTGAGACCCCCTGCAATAACACCACCAATCATAAGTGGAGCACAGCTATTTAATAACAAACAAGAAACTAAGAAAGCAATAAACCATTTAAGTGTTTTTTTCATAACATTTTCCTATCAAATCGAGTTGAGTATAACTGTATTATAATGATAGATTGTTATTTTCACCAAACAACATCTTATCAATACAGTCGCACATCGCATGAATTATTAACGTGTGTACTTCTTGAATTCTTGCAGTTCTGGAGTGAGGAACATTGAGTAACATATCATTGGCATTTAGTAATTCAGCGATTTTACCACCATTATTCCCGGTCATGGCGATGATCGATATTTCTTTTTCATGAGCTGCATTAATAGCTTCTATAATATTAGGAGAATTGCCTGAAGTTGAAATGGCTAACAGGACATCATTTTTTTTACCAAGTGCAAAAATTTGTTTTGAAAAAATAAAATCGAAATCATAATCATTAGAAATAGCAGTGAGGATCGAACTATCTGTTGTTAATGCAATGGTGGCAAGCCCCATTCGTTCCTGTTCAAACCTACCTACTAATTCTGCTGAAAAATGTTGGGCATCAGCAGCCGATCCACCATTACCACAAGTTAATACCTTACCGTCATTCATTAGTGATTGGACAATAATATTGGCAGCTAATATGATGTCATCATTTAAATTTTCTTTGCACTGCTTAAGTAGTTCAATACTCTGTTCAAAATGTTCAGTAACATATTGTTTTAATTTCATTATAGTTAATCTTTCTATGAGTCAACAATATCGGTTAAGTGATGTATCGCAGGTGGTTTGGACTTTTGAGTCATTAATGCATCAACATGTGTCATTTTTGCAGTTGGATATTTTAGAAGGTAGTATTTCACTGTGATTTTGGTTATTTCTTAAATTTTCTGAGGATAAATACCTGCCAGAACACCTACGAAACTATCATTACTTCTATATCCTCCAATTTTACTTCAAAAAAGACTAAAAAGCTTTTTTTAACTTGCAATAATACCAATTACCACCAGTTTTCAATGCCAGTTTCTTTCAATAATAATCAATTGATTATCAATCAAATAGTTATAATAAATATTTCCTGCTTGTATGCCTTTGGGGTGGGTTAAGTGCATCTTGACTATTTATTATTTATAAAAGGCAGCGGATATTGTACACTATTCTCATCGAGATTAATTTATTTATTATTTATGCATTTATCGGTGAAGTTACTTGAACAATCATATCAGCCAAGTTCTCTTTATGTAGTCGCAACGCCCATAGGTAATTTGGTAGATATCAGTATCCGTGCTTTGTCTGTTTTGGAAATGGCTGATGTTGTTTGTGCTGAGGATACCAGAGTAACACAAAATTTATTGAATATTTATGGAATTAAAGCAAAAAAAATGGTGAGTTTGAGAGAGCAAAATGAGATTGAAATGTCAAATAAGGTCTGTTATTGGCTTTCTGAAGGTAAGATAGTTGCTCAAGTTTCTGATGCAGGCACACCTGGTATATGTGATCCTGGTAGTCGATTGGTTAGGGTAGTAAGAGAAGCAGGTTATCCTATTTATGGGGTACCTGGCGCTTGTGCTGTGACGAGTGCCTTAAGTATTGCGGGAATAAATACAGATCAATTTCTATTCATTGGATTTTTACCCCCGAAAAAAGGAGAAAAAGCCTGTATTATTGATAAAATTACCAAAATACCAACAGTTGTGGTTTGCTATGAAGTGCCACATCGAATTTTGTCTACACTGGATGAAGTGGGCATAAAAATACCTAACCGAAAATTATTTTTAATACGAGAGATTACCAAGACTTTTGAAACCGTATTAATAGGGACAGCCTCAGAATTAAAGACGATACTGTTAAATGATAAAAATCAACAAAAAGGGGAAATGGTTATTATTTTTGATAATTTTGAAATGACAAAAGAAAAAATACCAGAGGAAGTTCGGTGTTTAGCTGATGAATTATTGGAGGTTATGCCCATCAAAAAGATCATTGCATTACTATCTAATATTGTTACTTTTGATAAAAAAGAATTATACACATACCTGTTGGAAAAAAAACATACCAAGTATTAGCCCATTAGATCTTTACTTCTGATAGAAAAATGGGTAATATGACCGGATTATGCCTGCCCAGGTGGCGAAATTGGTAGACGCAGGGGACTCAAAATCCCCCGCCGCGAGGTGTGTCGGTTCGAGTCCGACCCTGGGTACCATTGCTTTTGCTTGTTTGACACAAGCAATATGTGGTGGTTGTGTTATCTAAGCTCTATCTCTCCTAGTTTCAAATTTAGTATCAATATTCCCTTTAGCAGCTCTAACTCTTAGTTTCAACATTGGTATTGTATGAGGGTTGTATGAATGTGAGATTGAGAAGGACATGCTTTGATTTTTCTGAGACACAAATCATTATTTGCCTATTTAAGTTATATCATGTGGTATGTAAAGTACTACGATTAAGCGTATTAACTTGATGGTGAAGTGAATGAATAGTATTTTGTATGTAAATTAGTAGATTTAAAACTGAGCAGTCGTTTCATCATAATAATTTAAAATTTCCACAAAAGGTAGTTGCAAAGTAGATAATAGTTGGATATAATGTTTTTCTTTCTCGTATTATTACGAATGATCTTTAACAATTGAGAAGCCGAAATCAAACACAATGAATAGAGTTGTAAAGTGATATTGAATATTGGTGAGATATGACGATACGACGAATAATTGGGTAATGATTGTATCTAAAAGAAGAGATTTATAAGGGGGACAAGAGGCCTTATAAATTGAGCATTAATCTTTATTAGAGTAGGGAGCTTAAGTATTATTGCTAGTCAACGGTGGTAATATGAAGTCAGAGGTTCTTGAAATGATAGAGTCAAGTGATTTAAGTGCATCAGGTGGATGCCTTGGCGATGATAGGCGAAGAAGGACGTGATAGTCTGCGAAAAGCTTCGGGGAGTTGGCAATAAGCATTGATCCGGAGATATCCGAATGGGGAAACCCGCCTAGTATTAACTAGGCATTTTTAACTGAATACATAGGTTAAAGAAGCGAACCTAGGGAACTGAACCATCTAAGTACCTAGAGGAAAAGAAATCAACCGAGATTCCGTAAGTAGTGGCGAGCGAAAGCGGAGGAGCCTGTATATGATAATTAGTGATTTAGGAGAACAACTTGGGAAAGTTGGCCATAGAGGGTGAAAGCCCCGTATTTGAAAGATTGCTAATGGTACTAAGTATACGAGAAGTAGGGCGGGACACGAGGAATCCTGCTTGAAGATGGGGGGACCATCCTCCAAGGCTAAATACTCATCATCGACCGATAGTGAACTAGTACCGTGAGGGAAAGGTGAAAAGAACCCCGGGAGGGGAGTGAAAAGAACCTGAAACCTGATGCATACAAACAGTGGGAGCTACATTTAATGTAGTGACTGCGTACCTTTTGTATAATGGGTCAACGACTTACATTCAGTAGCGAGCTTAACCGGATAGGGGAGGCGTAGGGAAACCGAGTCTTAATAGGGCGATAGTTGCTGGGTGTAGACCCGAAACCGAGTGATCTATCCATGTCCAGGATGAAGGTTAGGTAACACTGACTGGAGGTCCGAACCTACTAATGTTGCAAAATTAGAGGATGAGGTGTGGATAGGGGTGAAAGGCCAAACAAACTCGGAGATAGCTGGTTCTCCCCGAAAACTATTTAGGTAGTGCCTTAAGAGCATACTCACGGGGGTAAAGCACTGTTATGGCTAGGGGGTCATTGCGACTTACCAACCCATGGCAAACTCAGAATACCGTGAAGTAAATTCTTAGGAGACAGACATCGGGTGCTAACGTCCGGTGTCGAGAGGGAAACAACCCAGACCGCCAGCTAAGGTCCCGAATGATCAGTTAAGTGGAAAACGAAGTGAGAAGGCATAGACAGCTAGGATGTTGGCTTAGAAGCAGCCATCATTTAAAGAAAGCGTAATAGCTCACTAGTCGAGTCGTCTTGCGCGGAAGATGTAACGGGGCTCAAACTGATAACCGAAGCTGCGGATATATACGTAAGTATGTATGGTAGGGGAGCGTTCTGTAGGCCGAAGAAGGTGCATTGAGAAATGTGCTGGAGGTATCAGAAGTGCGAATGTTGACATGAGTAGCGATAAAACGAGTGAAAAGCTCGTTCGCCGAAAGCCCAAGGTTTCCTACGCAACGTTAATCGGCGTAGGGTGAGTCGGCCCCTAAGGTGAGGCAGAAATGCGTAATCGATGGGAAACGGGTTAATATTCCCGTACTTATTTATAGTGCGATGTGGGGACGGAGAAGGTTAGGTTATCAACCTGTTGGAATAGGTTGTTTAAGCATGTAGGTAGGACACTTAGGCAAATCCGGGTGTTCAATACTGAGGTGTGATGACGAGGACTTACGGGTCCGAAGTAACTGATACCCTGCTTCCAGGAAAAGCCACTAAGCATAGCTATAAATGAACCGTACCGCAAACCGACACAGGTGGGCAGGAAGAAAATTCTAAGGCGCTTGAGAGAACTCAGGAGAAGGAACTCGGCAAAATGACACCGTAACTTCGGGAGAAGGTGTGCCCTTGGTATGTGAAGAGCCTGCGCTCGGAGCAGAAGGGGGCCGCAGAGAATCGGTGGCTGCGACTGTTTACTAAAAACACAGCACTCTGCAAACACGAAAGTGGACGTATAGGGTGTGACGCCTGCCCGGTGCTGGAAGATTAAATGATGGGGTGAGAGCTCTTGATTGAAGTCCCAGTAAACGGCGGCCGTAACTATAACGGTCCTAAGGTAGCGAAATTCCTTGTCGGGTAAGTTCCGACCTGCACGAATGGCGTAACGATGGCCACACTGTCTCCTCCTGAGACTCAGCGAAGTTGAAGTGGTTGTGAAGATGCAATCTACCCGCTGCTAGACGGAAAGACCCCGTGAACCTTTACTGTAGCTTTGCATTGGACTTTGAAGTTGTATGTGTAGGATAGGTGGGAGGCTAAGAAATAATGACGCTAGTTGTTATGGAGCCATTGGTGAAATACCACCCTTATAACTTTGAGGTTCTAACTTAGGTCTCTGAATCGAGATTAAGGACCGTGCATGGTAGGCAGTTTGACTGGGGCGGTCTCCTCCTAAAGCGTAACGGAGGAGTTCGAAGGTTACCTAGGTCCGGTCGGAAATCGGACTGATAGTATAATGGCATAAGGTAGCTTAACTGCGAGACTGACAAGTCGAGCAGGTGCGAAAGCAGGACATAGTGATCCGGTGGTTCTGAATGGAAGGGCCATCGCTCAACGGATAAAAGGTACTCCGGGGATAACAGGCTGATTCCGCCCAAGAGTTCATATCGACGGCGGAGTTTGGCACCTCGATGTCGGCTCATCACATCCTGGGGCTGTAGTTGGTCCCAAGGGTATGGCTGTTCGCCATTTAAAGTGGTACGTGAGCTGGGTTTAGAACGTCGTGAGACAGTTTGGTCCCTATCTGCAGTGGGCGTTGGAAGTTTGACGGGGGTTGCTCCTAGTACGAGAGGACCGGAGTGAACAAACCTCTGGTGTACCGGTTGTCACGCCAGTGGCATAGCCGGGTAGCTAAGTTTGGAAGAGATAAACGCTGAAAGCATCTAAGCGTGAAGCTCGCCTGAAGATGAGACTTCCCTGGAGATATAATCTCCCTAAAGAGACGTTAGAGACTATGACGTTGATAGGTCGGGTGTGTAAGTGCGGTAACGCATGAAGCTAACCGATACTAATTGCTCGTGAGGCTTGATTCTATCATTTGAAGGACTTCAGATGATGAAGGTTAATGTAACGGAGATATAGTGATTAAGATAGAGGCTTCTTGATTAAAGATAAGAAGATAAGTAGTAATAAAGAATAAAAAATAGAGAATATAAAACAAGATTGTTTGGTGGTCATAGCGAGTTGGCTCCACCCCTTCCCATCTCGAACAGGACCGTGAAACGACTCAGCGCCGATGATAGTATGGATTACCCATGTGAAAGTAGGTCACTGCCAAACTAATTACAATAAAGCCCTTGACTTATGCTTATGCGGTCAAGGGCTTTGCTTTTTTTTTACCGGATCTGCAGTTGGACAATTTGGTCGTTTCATTTGTTAAATACTGTTCATGGTTATTCCTTTTATATTTATATTTGATTGTTATATTTTTTATTTTTAGATGATAGTTAATGTTCTTTCAGTTCCGCAGATCACTAATTCTTTTGCTTAGTGAATATTATTGTTATAATTTCAATTTTATAGGTAAAAATAGAGAAAGTATATGAAAAAAAATAGTTTCTTGGTGTGTATAGGGATTAGCATTTTCTTACTTGGTGCTTGTTCTAAGTTTAAATCAATAGAAAAACAGATTGCGCAATGTGATGGTGGAGAACTGGAAGCCTGTATGAAACTAGGAGAGTACTATAATAACGATATTAATCAATCAACTAAGTATTATAATCAAGCTTGTGGTTTAAATAGTGCAGATGGGTGTACTCGAGCAGGGTTGAATTATTTGATTGAAGGTAAAAATACTTCTCAAGCTTTATCTTTGTTTAATAAGTCATGTATGTTAGATGGTATCAAAAAGGGATGTTACTGGTTAGGGCACCTATCTCGTAATGGGATCCTAGTTTCTCAAAACTATCAAAATGCACTTCAATATTTTGGAAAAGCCTGCAATATTGGGGACTCTGAAAGTTGTTTAGCCCTTGGTGATTTATTTAGAGAGGGTAATGGGGTGCCCCAAGATTATGGTAAGGCCTTTGAGTTTTATGATCAAGCCTGTCAAAGAAATTACATAAATGCTTGTGTGAGTGCTGAGGAAATGAAAGAAGTGTTACAAAGGAATCAAGATAAGGCAACATTATACCAGCAAGCTATAAAATATGAGTTAGATTTGGCGCAACCACAGAATTTTAAAAAGGCTCTTTCTTTATTTTTTGAATTATGTCAGCAAAATAATCCTGATGCATGTATGAAAGTTGCAGGATATTATGAAGATGGAGTAAAACTAGTTAAAAATTTTAATAAAGCATATGATTTCTATGTTAAAGCCTGTCATTTAAACAATTATAAGGGATGCACTAGAGCAGGAGCTTTAATTGTTAATCAAGGTACTAAATCGGATAAAAATAAGGAATTAGCTTCTTCTTTATTAGGTGAAAGTTGTAAAGTGAATGATATAGAAGCATGTTCGTTATTAAAACAACTAACTACCAATATGGTACAACCTACTCTTGAATCAGACTTGAGTAAAGAACAATCCTGTTATAGTGGGCATTATGAAACTTGTTATGAATTGGCTAAGGAGTATATGAGAGAGAAAAATGTATTGCCGAAGGTAGAAAAGGCAAAAAGTTTATTGAGCTATGCTTGTAATAATCATATTCAAGTAGCATGTAGTACTTTACGAGAATTGCAACCAATTAATCAGTCAACCCCCGTTATTCCTGAATCAAATATGAGCGGTAATAGGGGAGACACTATTTTGGAGTCTTCAGACATCGGTGAAAATATAAAACCAAATCAGAATAAGTGTGATTCTGATTTGGCTGATTGTGTTGATGGTGTATTACCTGATACATTAGGTAATGAGAAGAAAAGACAAGAACAGGCGTCCCCATATCCGTCTAAAAATGAAGGACTGGAAGACCTGTTATTTTAAATATAAAAATATGATAAACTATAAAAGAAGAATATTGTTTTTTTTGTGTTGATAGCCGTTATGATGAGCCTAATTACATATTTTTGTTATAATTATATGAAAAATAAAACTTTTTCTTTTATTGGTTTTTAGTACTCAGATACACTATTCAAACGTAGGTTCTACGATTGGAACTGTTTGTTGAAATTGGTTCAATTATTTCCTCGATAGCTAACCCAGTGTTGGTGGATGTGCCCAATCACTATCGTTATACTCTCCGGAATAAAATTATGACACCCTATAAACCATTATTGATATTTCCCCCGGAAATTATGATTTAAATATTGAAGGACTTTAATTAATGATGAGGGTTCTTAATTTTGAGCCTCCTAATATACCAGACTCCATTTCAATACCTATAGCATGATAGTTAGCGAACAAGTGATGATAAAACACCTTAGGAAGATTGACAATTCCTTATATTGGATTAATTGCTAGTATTGGTAGAAGGGTAGATCTCTATCTAATAAATCCAAATCTCTGGTCTTGGTTCAAGGTAAAGATTTTGTGAGATTTAATCATATTCAAGTTATGTCATCTTAAATTTTCTGTCCTCTACGATTGAATAGAAAATATAGAAAAAACACCTCTCGGTATTATTACCCTTCTGATCAAATTCTATGAAATATCAAGAGTAATATTGTTTATGTTGACTGTGCTCAATTTATGGTGAACTTATGAAAAAGTTATCATTAGCTATGAGCGAAAAATATAGGTAGTTTCTATTTGTGTTTTTGGATATCCATCTCGATACTACAATATTCATTTACCTAATTTGCATCAAGGGAAATAATATTTATTCGGTGATTGGATCCATATCAGTGGCGCAATTCACTCGGTCAGTACATACAATCTTTTTTGATTGTACCTGTTTATGCCAGTGCAATAGTTCAGGTAGTTAGAAAATGTTAATTTATCCAGAGAGCCTTTCGTTCAACAGAAGTTAACGAATACATTTTCACATAATGAAATATTTGATGATTTAGATTTATTATGGGTTTATTTCTGGATTAGTTGTTAAGGATAAACCTTGTGTAGGAAGCAGGCGATAACATACTAACTTATTAAATATTGGTGAAAAATATTTGATAATTCTTCATTATTTTTACAGATGTCTGGATTATTAAATTGTTCAGGAATGCATAGACTAGATGATTTGTTTTCATATTATTTCAATTATCAAAGCGTCAGTTTTTTTTACCATCTTTTTGAGTTGATGAGATTTAGACTAGTACTAATTTGAATATTTCTCAATTTTGTTCAAATCATACTGCATAAAAGATTCTTATTATGGTTCTTTATTAGAGCTATGTTAGGATTTTTTACTGTTAATTGAGCTATATTCGAGTAAGATCTTATAAAGGAAGGTGGTATCGATGTTATATCGATGAAATACTTAAAATATAAGCATAACCAAAAATTGTTTTGCACTGGTTGGTTGTATTGAAACGAATAATTTCAAATACAATAAAAACCAGTTGATTTGTCTTGTCAGGTGATGCTTGATGAGCAATTAAAATAAAATTTTGAACTTGTCAGTATTCATTAGGAATTCACCTGTCATGGTTAGAATTCTGGTGATTTTAAGCAAAAAAATATTAATTAATTACTTACTAGGATCTCAATATAACTTTTAGGAATATTTTTGGGTTATACAATTAAAGAGCATAGGAAATCAATTAAATTCTATTTGCATTTTACATCTAAAATGTATAGAATCTGCCATAGCTACGGGATGTTCTTGTAGCAAATTGTTGTCAACTGAAAAAAAGGAGGTATGACTATGAGAAAGTTGAGTTTGGTAGCATTTTTAGCATTATTTTCAACTGCAGCGTTTGCTGAGGATAAGGCACCTAAAGCTAAGGAGACACGTAGCCTTATTCCAGCAGAGGTTGTGCAAACTAGTGCAGATCTGACTGTGGTCGTTGGTTTCGCAAATGGTTTGTGTGAACTAATTATGAATATTGTCAAACTTCCAAAAACAGTACTTAGCCTCGGTGTATTGTAAAAGTAGATAAAATAAAGCACCTCTTAGGTGCTTTATTTTATTAAAATTATTGAAGAAAATCGGTATCAATTAAAAGATTTCTGGGGGGCAATATTCCTTAAATAATGTAAAGTTTGAGTAAAAGCTCCTTTAAAATGATCGAGTGAATTTTGGTGAGTGCTTTGTGTTAGTATTTGGTTGTTACATGTGACTAATGTTATAAGCAGCATGTGAACTTGATTTGTTATCCATTTTTTTTATTTCTTGAATGTTTTATTTGACTAGTCAATACAAGAAACATACGCTCAATACGAGATTAAAAAATACGTAAATCATAATAGTCGAGGAATGTTTGTTGTCGATTTCCTTGCATTAGTTATAGTTTTTCCAAACATTATTATTGATGCTAAAAGGTCGGTGGCAGTTGAGTGTATCGTATTTATGCCGAGAGAAAATGGTGGATAATAAATGATTTGTTTTTGGAAAAGGTACAGGGAAGCCTACAAGAACATGTTTGTATAGAAGTAAAAGTTTAGATAGAATTAAGCCAAGTAACTTAGGGCAAGAAAGCATGGTCACTGTTTTGAATACGTATATCAAAAATAAACACCTATGTTTGGATAAATAATGATTGAATATAATGAACTAGTTAAATCTATAACATTTTTTTTAGATTTCGGTCATGATGCCTCAGACTACAAACTAGATATATATAAAAATAATAAAAATCAATATTTCTCTGTTTTAAGTAAAAGAGAATTATTTGATTTGTTACTTTCAAATGGAAGTGTTACAGTGTCGGAGTCTTTTTGGATAGATGATAGTGATTTCAATATAGATGAAAATGATTTTTTTGCATCTGCAGAGGATTGTATTAATTACTCCTTGGAAATTATATCCAAAAAAGCAAAAGAATTTACTACCTACGAATGAAGTCGAGCATAATGCTCAAAAATGAGTCAAAAACCTTTTTTCCTATCAAATCAATTTTGTTTTGCATCTATTTCATAAGTTTTCCTCAAAATATGTGGAAATCGTCACAAACCCACAAAAAACCCTCAAATTTGAAAATTTTGGGTATGGGTAAAAAAATCTCACCCCTTGCCCCCCCCACCTTAAAACGCGTTTTAGGCGGGTTGAGGATATTTTGTTTCTTTGTGTGACCCAATATGTTTTGCTAGTAAATCCTTTTTTCTAACGGTTTTAATTTAAGATATTCCGGATTGATTTTCGCAATCCTTTTGGTTGTTATCTCACAATACAACCATTGGGGCAAAACAACTTCTATGTATTCGACTTTACCTGTTTTTCTATTTTTAATGTAACTGGAACTATCCAGAAGTCCTAACCCAGCACCAACTTCCTAAGTCTCAATGGTTTTGTTGGTTGATAATGCTGTACCCTTTAATCGTTCAAGGCTTTTTAAAATTTGGCTATAATTTGCACCATTAATTTTTCTACCTGTAGATTTCAAAAAATCATATCCGGTAAATGTAATACGCCTAGTTGGATAATTTTCCTCTTGACGTCCTCGCCGGCCTAAAGAGCAGGGATTCCTACGGTGTTTAGCAGTATTGCTAACTCACTTCGGTGGGTTCCTGTTGCTGATGACCTTACTGCATCATTCACTTCACAGGCTAACCGGGCACATCCTGCCCTTAATATATTTATCGCTCCAACCTCATCTGCATTTAATTTATATCCACATGCAACACATTCAAAGTTTGATTGCGTTTGACGGTTCTGTGCACTTATATGCCCGCATTTTGGGCAAGTACGACTGGTATTCTTAGGATTCACTGCTACTAAATGACCTCCTCGCCATAACAGTTTATAGTCCAGTTGCCTTCTAAATTCATACCATGATTGATCTAGGATAGAACGATTTAATCCCGATTTTTGCTTTACTCTTTTACCAGGATGAGTCATATCCCCCTTTGCAGACTTAGATATGTGACCAACCTGCAAATCTTCTACATACACAATGGCGTGGTTTTTGCTAATTTGAGCAGAGATTTGATGAAGGTAATGACGTCTAATATTGGCTATTCTCGAGTGTAAGCGTGATACTTTATTTTTTGCTTTTTTCCAGTTGTGACTCAATGGCGTCTTATGGCTCATTTGACATTGCAGTTTAGCTAACTGACGTTGTGCCGTTTTAAAACGATTGATAGGCTCAAAGTATTGACCGTTACTTAAGGTTGCAAAACGGGTAATCCCCATATCTATATACCCACTTCATTACCTAATGGTATTGGTAGTTCAACATCATATTCCGTTTGTATAGCAACATACCACTTTCCACACTTGTGACTAATGGTAACGTTTTTAATTGAACCAATGACATGACGACTATTACGGTATCTTACCCAGCCTATTTTGGGTAAATACAAACGGTTGTTACCTTGTTCTAGTTTTACACCTTGGGGAAATCTAAAGCTTTCTTTCAATCCCTTTTTCTTAAACTTAGGAAAACTAGAACGTTTGGCAAAGAAATTCCGAAAAGAGGCTTCTAGATCTTTTAAGGATTGTTGTAACACTTGACTATGGCAATCTTTAAGCCATTTGAACTCATCTTTCCATTTAGGTAGTAAGCTCGATATTTTACTGTAGCAGAATTTGAAACCGTTATCAGCCTCATAGTGCTTATTCTGCCAATCTAAAGCATGATTAAATACAAAACAAGAACAACCACAAACTGCTTCATTTTGCGAATATGTTCACCATTAGGTATTAACTCAAATTTAAAATCTTTTTTGATTTGCATGTCTTGATTATCTAATGAACTATGAATAGTCAATAAGATAGCATAGACACTAAAAGACGGAATAACCACTTTGTGGTTACGCCTTATATCCCCGCCCTGAAGGACGGGGTCTTACGGCGAGCATGACAAAAAAATCCCCACCTTGTGGTGGGGATAATACTATTTTAAATTACGACCGAATTGGTATAGATCATATTTTATACAATCGGCAGTTAATGAGTTAACTGTTGGTGCTTCTTCCATTTCTATATCCTTCTCACTCCTTTCTTCATCATCATCTTCTTTAAAGCTATTTATTGCTTTTTTCCTGCATTTTATTTTAATTTTATTAAGCTCAGTATCCAGAATTGACTCTGATTTATTTAGGTTAATTAATTTTTGTTTAATATTTTTCTTAATTTTATCTATTCCAATTTCCAAACAATAAGTTAATCCGTCGAAACTATTGATGTTATCCCGCATACATTTTTTCTCATTTTCGTCATTTTCATATTCTTTTGGTGCAAAAAAATCATTAATAGAATTAGCTTTAGTCATATTAACATTTTTGGCACAAGCGGTAGAGCCAATCAGTAAACATGTTAGCAATACATAATTTTTAAACATTTAATTCTCTTTCATCATTTGATATTTTCGATCTAATTTGAATAAATCTTGTCTTTCTTTTTTACCTATGCACTCCTGCTCGCATGATTCATTCTGATAGTTTCTATATTTGACTTCTCTTTTGTCTTGTACCGCATTAATAATTTGAATATCGGTCATTTTGTTAACATCTTTTCCTTTTAAGGATTTTAAATAACATCTGTATTTGCTCCATGCTGGACACTAGAGCTCCAAATTAAATCTTGTATGGCGATTCCTCTATTAGACAGATCTATACCATGCTTTTTTAATTTCCTCAATTGTGGTTCGTAGTGAGTTCTTTTAATAAAGTCATGTTGATCTTTCTCAAATCCGATGGGATCTCTTTTATTATAATAAAATGGAAGATTAAAAAATGCAGGAGTTTCATTTTTAAAAACAGCTAACTTGATTGGTAGCAGAAATCCTTTACGTCATAAATATATTAACGAATTAATTTATAATATACTCTTAGATGGCGATGAAAACTTTCAATATATGGAAAATTCCATATTGCCATATTTGAACGTTATAAATAATAATTTGACTATGGAATATGATGAAATAGAGCGATCATTTATTCTTTTAGGAGAAATCTGTGTGAGAAACCATGATATTGATAAAGCAAAAGAAATTCTAGATAATGGACTAGAAGTGCTGCCAAACAATGAATCTTTAAAAGAAAATTTAAAAATCGTTTTAGCCCAGATTCTAGCAATCTAACCTTAGATGGAAATTATTTTTAAAGCGAAAAAACCAACTCGGTTGACAAGATAACTAAGATGGTGCGGAAGGAGAGACTCGAACTCTCACACCTTGCGGCGCTAGATCCTAAGTCTAGTGCGTCTACCAATTTCGCCACTTCCGCACGAAATTAGACTTCGATTACGACATTATAATTGTATTGGGCTTTATTGGCAATACATTTTAACCATAATTAGTGAACCTAGTGGAATTATTTTATTTGCAATTTTATTTTTAAAGTGACTTGCAAAAATGAATAAAATTGGCGATAATTACGCTTCAAATTCGCCGGCATAGCTCAGTTGGTAGAGCAGCTGACTTGTAATCAGAAGGTCCCGAGTTCGACTCTTGGTGCCGGCACCAGAATAAAAAAAAGCTTCCAAGTAGGAAGCTTTTTTTTATTCTATATTTTTTTGATTTTAATCAATATAACAATTCTTTCAATCTCAACCTATCTACAATTTGGTTATTTAAAGTTGATTGAATTTAAAGTTCAAAGTTATTTGAGTGAGAAAAATCATTGTTATAGTATAATCGTAGACCCTGAATAACCTTTTTTGTTTTAATTATGATTTATCCTAAGAAATATGATGTAATTGTCGTTGGGGGTGGCCATGCAGGAACAGAGGCAGCATTGGTTGCAGCGAGGATGGGTGCACAAACATTGTTATTGACACATAACATTGAAACTTTGGGGCAAATGTCGTGTAATCCTTCTATTGGAGGAATAGGTAAGGGGCATTTAGTAAGAGAAATTGATGCATTGGGTGGGGTTATGGGCTGGGCTGCAGATCAGTCTGGCATTCAGTTTAGAAGACTAAATTCATCTAAAGGTCCAGCGGTAAGGGCTACTAGGGCTCAAGCAGATCGTTTGTTATATAAAGCAGCCATTAGAGGTGTCTTGGAGAATCAAAATAATTTGGATTTGTTTCAACAGTCTGTTGATGATCTTATTGTAAAGAACTATAAAGTTATTGGTGTTAAAACGACTATCGATTTAGATTTTTATGCTCAAACTGTTATTTTGACTGTGGGAACTTTTTTAACAGGTAAGATTCACATTGGATTACAGAATTATAGTGGGGGACGGGCAGGTGATGTTGCAGCTAATCGATTGGGCAAATGTTTAAGTGATCTAGACTTGCCTAGAGGCCGACTAAAAACAGGAACACCACCCAGAATTGATGGTAGAACTATTGATTTTACAAAGTTACAAGAACAGCCTGGGGATGATCCTGCTCCTTATTTTTCAGTTCGTTCAGAAAGATTTTCTCACCCATCACAAGTTTCATGTTGGATCACTCATACCAATGCCCGTACTCATGATATTATTCGTTCAGGTTTTAATAGGAGTCCTATATTTACAGGCGTAATAGAAGGAGTTGGCCCTCGCTATTGTCCTTCTATCGAAGATAAAATTAATAGATTTAGAGATAAAGACAGCCACCAAATTTTTTTGGAGCCAGAAGGTTTAACAACACATGAGTTTTATCCTAATGGTATTTCAACTAGTTTGCCTTTTGACATACAAATTCAGTTAGTAAGGAGTATGTCAGGTTTAGAAAATGCTCATATTTTAAGACCTGGTTATGCGATTGAATATGATTATTTTGATCCAAGAGCATTAAAGTCAAGTTTAGAGACCAAAGTTATAGAAAATTTATTTTTTGCAGGACAGATTAATGGTACAACAGGTTATGAAGAAGCTGCTGCGCAAGGTCTTTTAGCAGGAATTAATGCTGTATTAAAAGTTAGAGAGCAGGATATTTGGGTACCTGCCCGAAATGAAGCATATATTGGTGTTTTGGTGGATGATCTATTAACTAAAGGTCTCACCGAGCCTTATCGTATGTTTACAAGCCGAGCTGAGTATCGCTTGCAATTAAGAGAAGATAATGCAGATAAACGTTTGACCCATATAGGGTATCGATTGGGTGTGGTAAGTGAGACTCAGTGGCATCAATATGAAAAAAAACAAGATAATATAGAACGAGAATTGCAACGTTTAAAAGAGGTATGGATTACACCTACAAAAGTCTCTACACATGATCAAATTAGGGTATTAGGTAAAACTATAAGTCATGAATACAATCTGGAGAGTTTATTAAGTAGACCCCAAATTAGATATGAGGATCTAATGACATTGTTACCCGCTACAGAGGGTAAGAAATTATCTTTAGAAGAAATTGAACAAATAGAAATTTCGGTCAAATACAAGGGATATATTGAAAAACAAAACCAATCAATCGAAAAACAGAAGGATCTTGATTTAATTAGTCTCCCCCATGATTTAGATTATAATCAACTAATTGGCTTATCTAATGAAGTTAAGCAAAAATTGATGGAGTTTAAGCCAGAGAATATTGGTCAGGCTTCAAGAATTTCTGGTGTCACCCCAGCTGCTGTCATGTTGTTATTGGTCTATGCAAAAAAAGGATTTCAAGATGAAAATGCATGAATCGATTCATTTATCAGATTTACGGGAAGGGTTGAGTGAGTTACAGGTTTTTTTGCCTGAGGAGGTGGAGTCAAAATTATTGCAATATATTGATTTATTATATAAATGGAATAAGACTTATAATTTAACAGCATTGCGAAATAAGTTTCAAATGCTAACCCACCATATATTTGATAGTTTAAGTATTTTGAATGAGCTCGATAATATTGACTCTTTAATGGACGTTGGTTCTGGAGGAGGTTTGCCTGGAATTCCAATTGCAATTACTAAACCTGACTTGAAAGTTGTATTGGTTGATTCTAATAGCAAAAAAACTACTTTTTTGTCGCAGGTAGTTATTGAATTGGCATTATCTAATGTTGAAGTAAAGCAAAGTAGAATAGAAGTTTTACAAGGTATGAAGTTTGATATGTTGGTTAGTAGAGCATTTTCAGAGTTAAGTGATTTTGTTAATATGACAAAGCAACTATTATCTGATGAAGGTTGCTGGTTAGCTATGAAAGGAACTTATCCCTATGAGGAACTTTCAAAATTACCCGATTGGATAGTAGTAGATTGGATTAAGCCGATTAGTGTACCTCAAATTAATGCAGAAAGGCATATTGTTAAGATGTTGTTTAATAAGGATTAATAATGAGTTGTCATATTATTGCTATTACTAATCAAAAGGGTGGAGTAGGTAAAACTACTACTACGGTCAATTTGGCAGCCTCGTTAGCTAGAATGGGAAAAGATGTTTTAGTAGTAGATTTAGACCCTCAGGGAAATGCAACGACAGGTAGTGGTGTGGATAAAAATTCACTTGAACTCGGTGTGTACAATATTTTATTTGATGAATCTATTGTAGAAAATGCAATTTTACATTCTAAAGGAGCAGATTTTGATGTTTTAGGCTCTAATCGTTCTTTAGTCGGTGCTGAGATTGAGTTGGTACAAGAGTTAGCTCGAGAAATGAAATTAAAAATTGCGTTAAATACAGTTCGAGAAAAATATGATTATATACTGATTGACTCTCCCCCTACCTTAACACTTCTGACTATTAATTCTTTAGTGGCGGCTGATTTTATATTAGTTCCAATGATTTGCGAGTATTATGCGTTGGAAGGTATTTCTGATTTGATAGCAACTATTAATAAGATTAAAAAATCTAAGATTAATCCCTCCTTAGAAATTATAGGTTTGGTTCGAACAATGTTTGATTCTCGTAGTAATTTATCAAAAGAGGTTTCTAGTCAACTAGAAAAATATTTTCAATCAGATTTGTTTAAGACGACCATACCTAGAAACATTAAATTAGCAGAAGCACCAAGTCATGGATTGCCAGTTATTACATATGATGAGCATTCTAAAGGTGCGAAAAGCTATTTAGAGTTAGCAAGAGAGTTAAATGAAAAAATCAAAAAATTCGGTTAAAAAATAAAGGTTTCATATGGTAAAAAAAAATACTTTAGGTAGGGGACTGGATTCTTTATTGGGAGTTAGTTTAGAGGCGTCGGATAATGTTCAGTCAGTTGAATTATTAAATGTTTCAGACTTAGAGCCGGGTATTTATCAACCTCGAGCACAGATGGATAATAAATCTTTGCAAGAGTTGGCGGAATCGATTAAGGAGCATGGGATTATTCAGCCGATTTTGGTGAGAAAAAAAAAGGATCATAGCTATGAAATAATTGCAGGTGAAAGAAGATGGAGAGCAAGTCAATTGGCGGGGCTAACAGAAATACCAGCAATTATTAGAGAAATTAGTGATGAAGATGCCTTAGCAATTGGATTAATTGAAAATATTCAGAGACAAAATTTAAACCCCATTGAAGAAGCACAAGGGTTGCTCAGGCTTAAGGAAGAGTTTGGTCTAACACATGAAAAAATAGCCAGTGCAGTAGGTCGTTCTCGTAGTAGCATCACTAATACCATGCGCTTGTTAAATTTGCCTGAAGAAATCCAAGGATATTTGATAGAAAATAAATTAGATATGGGGCACGCACGAGCCATCATTACTTTACCAGTTATGAAACAATTGGATTTGGCTCATAAAGCGGTTAAGAGAGGTTGGTCAGTCCGAGAAATTGAGAAAAGAGTTAACCGTATAGGCGTTACTCAAACTAAGAAAATAAAGGATATCGAAACTCAGAAATTAGAAGAGCAATTAAGCGATTATTTTGGTATAAAAGTTGACTTACGAGAAAATTCTAAACTCGGCTCAGGTGTATTATCCTTTAGTTTTACCTCTTATGATGAATTGGATCAATTGCTATTGAAGATGCATTTTAAAAATAATAATAAGAATTTTTAGGTTAAATTTTAATTAAATCACGTGGGTTACTAGTTTTAATAGGTATTAAGACCTTGACTGAGTGATTGTGGTTTATTTATAATTGAACTCTTTATTCTAAAAATAAAAAAACATGAAAGATTTAGCAAAATTGCAGTTGGTAGTTATTTGCTTGTCTTGGTTTGTGGCTTTGATTTTTTCAGAGCTTTCTGTAGCGGTTTCGGTTTTATTAGGTGGATTGACTTATTTTATACCTACGTTACTATCGATTGTTGTTTTAACTAGGTTAAAGAAAACTCCAGAGTTGTTACCCATTGCTTTGCTTATTGTTGAAGTTCACAAGATAGTAGTGACTGTGGTTATAATTGTTACCATTTACTTTCTATGCCCTGAAGTTAATTGGATAGGTTATTTGGTGGGTTTGATTTTGGTAACTCAAGTTGGCTTATTAATGTTTAGGAAAAGTTCTTATTTATGAGTAATGCATCAACAATGACTTCTAATGAATATATTGGACATCATTTGATTAATTATAGTATTCCTGAGAGGCTCCAAACAGCCTTATTTGATTTTTCGTATATTAATATTGACAGTCTTTTCTTTGCAGTTATTTTGGGGGTGTTGGCGTGTGTTATATTACGACTTGTAGCCAAAAGAGTGACCCCGGGGGTTCCTGGGCGATTCCAGGCACTAATTGAGCTTTTGTATGAATTTGTGGATAGTAGCTGTAAAGAGATGGTACATAATCCAGTGTCTAGAAGATTAGTGGCTCCGTTGGGATTGACACTCTTTGTCTGGATTTTCTTTATGAATTTTATGGATTTATTGCCAGTAGACTTGTTACCTTGGGCATGGCAACATTTGTTGCATGATGAACATGCAGCTCTAAGAGTTGTTGCTACTGCTGATTTAAATACTACAATGGCACTTTCTATATCTGTTTTAGTGTTATGTTTTTATTACAATATTAAAATAAAAGGATTGAAAGTTTGGTGGCACGAATTAGTTTCAGTTCCGTTTGGTAGCAATATTCTGTTTGCATTACCGAATTTGTTTATGAATATTATCGAATATGTATCCAAAACGTTATCTCATGGTATGCGATTATGGGGTAATATGTACGCTGGTGAAATTGTGTTTATGGTTATTGCACTACTTGGTGGTGCGTGGACATCAAGTAATATGTTGAGTAGTTCCTTATTATTGTTATTGCAAATAATATTAGGTTCTGCTTGGGCGATTTTTCATATTTTGATTATTACTTTGCAGGCTTATTTGTTCATGGTGCTAGCTTTTGTTTATATAGGGCAAGCGCATGATTCCCATTAGTTAGTTAGATTGGTTTAATAGATTTAAATTTTTTATTTTTAAGGAGTTTGACATGTCAGGTATAGGTGGATTGATTGCGATTGCTTGTGGTTTGATGATTGGTATT
Organism: Neisseriaceae bacterium; assembly: GCA_016864895.1. NCBI lineage: Bacteria > Pseudomonadati > Pseudomonadota > Betaproteobacteria > Neisseriales > Neisseriaceae > Neisseriaceae bacterium. The sequence goes on from CP046107.1 coordinate 1,139,426, forward strand.
CCAGCCATGGGTGCTTCAATTGGTATTGGTTTATTGGGCGCTAAGTACATGGAAGCTTCAGGTCGTCAGCCAGAGTTAATGAATTCTTTATTAACTAAGTTTTTCATTATTATGGGTATGATTGATGCTGCGTTCATTATTAGTTTAGGCGTTTCTTTTCTCTACTATTTGAAGGTTTAATCGTGAATATAAATGTAACTTTAATTGCACAGGCTATTGTTTTTATTGCGTTAGTTTGGTTTACTATGAAGTTTGTATGGCCTCCGATTGCAAAGGCATTGGACGAGCGTGCTAATACAATTGCTGAGGGGTTGGCTGCTGCAGAGCGTGGTAAGAGTGATTTTGAAAAAGCGGAATTACAAGTTGCAGCGTCTTTGGCAGAGGGTCGTCAGCGAGTTTCAGAAATGATTGCTAGTGCTGATAAGAGGGCTGAGTTAATCACTGAGAGTGCAAAACAAGAGGCTCAAGTTCAAGCTAATAAAATTATTGAACAGGCTCAATCTCAGATTGATCAGGAAGTTAATAGAGTAAAAGAAGAGTTAAGATTAAAGGTAGCTCAATTGGCTATTTTAGGAGCGGAAAAGATTCTTCGTCGTGAAATTAATTCCGAGAATCATACTGACATCTTAAATACTCTCAAACAGGAGCTGTAATAATGACTGAATTAGCGACAGTTGCTAGACCCTATGCTAAAGCTTTGTATAGTTTGGCACAGGAGCGAAATAAATTAGAATCTTGGTTAAAACAGCTATCCGTTTTATCGGAGGTGAGTTTGAATCCTAAAGTTCAAATTTTGATTGAGTCGCCTAAATTTAGTAAGAACCAAAAAATAGATAGTTTTTCTAGTATAGTAGGAAAAGATGGCCTAGATGGAATGCTGGAAAACTTTCTTGTGATTTTAATTGAAAACAATCGAGTTCAGTTGATTAATGCTATTTATGAATTATACAAAGAAATGGTGTTGGCGACAGAGGGAATTGGACAAGCAACGCTATATAGTGCATATCCGCTCTCAGATGATGAATTTGCTGATTTAGTAAGATCAGTTGAAACACATTGTGGAGCTAAATTGGCGACTAAATTGGTGATTGAACCAGAACTTATAGGTGGTTTTAAAGTTGAGTTCGGTGATCAAGTGTTAGATATGTCTGTCAAAAGTGAGTTAGATTCACTTTATCAGACCATGACAAGTTAGGAGATTTTCATGCAGCTAAATCCTGCTGAGATAAGCGAAATAATTAAGGAAAGAATTAAAAATTTTTCTTTGGGTGAGGAAGTACGTACCCGTGGAACAGTTATTTCTGTAACTGATGGTATCGTTAGGATTCATGGATTATCAGATGTTATGCTAGGAGAAATGATTGAGTTTCCAGGGCATACTTATGGTCTGGCCATGAACTTAGAGAGAGATTTTGTTGGTGCAGTTATCTTGGGAGAGTATAATCACATTACAGAAGGTGATGAGGTTGTCTGTACCGGTCGTATTTTTGAAGTTCCAGTTGGACGTGAATTGGTTGGTCGTGTTGTGAATGCTTTAGGACAACCGATTGATGGTAAAGGATCTATTAATAGTAAAGAGTCAGCACCAATTGAAAAGATTGCACCGGGTGTGATTCAGCGAAAGTCAGTTGATCAACCATTACAAACTGGTTTGAAGGCTGTGGATTCAATGGTGCCTATTGGTCGTGGGCAAAGAGAATTAATTATTGGTGATCGTCAGACAGGTAAGACTACTGTCGCTCTGGATACGATTGTTAATCAAAAAGGTACGGGAGTTATTTGTATCTATGTGGCAATTGGGCAGAAAGCTTCTTCGATTGCTAATGTTGTTAGGAAATTGGAAGAGCAGGGTGCTTTGGCGCACACAATTGTAGTTGCTGCGTCTGCAGCAGAATCTGCTGCGTTGCAATACATTGCACCTTATTCGGGTTGTACAATGGGGGAGTATTTTAGGGATATTGGTGAAGATGCATTGATAGTTTATGATGATTTATCAAAACAGGCGGTAGCTTACCGTCAAATTTCGTTACTGCTTCGTCGTCCTCCTGGTCGTGAGGCTTATCCTGGTGATATTTTTTATTTACATTCAAGATTGTTAGAGCGTGCCGCTAGAATTAATGCACAGGAAGTTGAAAAATTAACTGGTGGGAAAGTGACAGGGAAAACTGGATCCTTGACTGCCTTACCGATTATTGAAACTCAAGCAGGTGATGTATCGGCTTTTGTTCCTACTAATGTTATTTCTATTACTGACGGACAAATATTCTTAGAAACAGATTTGTTTAACTCAGGAATTCGTCCAGCGATTAATGCAGGTATCTCAGTATCTCGTGTCGGTGGTGCTGCCCAAACTAAGGTGATCAAAAAATTAGGCGGTGGTATTCGTTTAGCTTTGGCTCAATATCGTGAGTTGGCTGCATTTTCTCAATTTGCATCAGATTTAGATGAGGCAACACGTAAACAATTACAACATGGTGAAGTGGTAACCGAACTGATGAAACAGAAGCAGTTCAGTACATTGAGTGTTGGTGAGATGGCGGTGACGCTTTGGTCTATCAATGGTCATGCTTATGATGATGTGCGCGTTGTAGATGCATTGAGATTTGAAAAAGAATTTTTAGAATTTGTCAAAACTTCTCATCCTCAAGTAGTCCAAGATATAGATAAGACTGGGGTAATGAGTGAGCAGACGGAGCAGGTTCTGTCTAAAGCAATGGAATCGTTTAAAAAATCTTTTGCATGAAAAGGATTTGAGAGAGGAAAAGAATGGCTGTAGGTAAAGAGATTATCACCAAGATTCGTAGTGTGCAAAATACACAAAAAATCACTAAAGCTATGCAGATGGTGTCAACCTCTAAAATGCGAAAGACTCAAGAGAGAATGAGTAAAGCACGTCCCTATGCAGATGAAGTGAGGGATGTAATGAAACATTTGGCTGCTACAAACCCTGATGAAGCACTTTTATTGCTTGATAGAAGGGAAAATATAAAAAGAGCTTGTATCGTATTAATTACGACAGATAAAGGTTTATGTGGTGGCTTAAATTCAAATGTTTTGAAAGTATTTTTCGCTAAGGTGAAGGAATACACTAAGCAAGGAGTTCCTGTCGATGTTGTATGTTTTGGGTTAAAGGGACTGTTAACTTGCCAACGATTAGGCTTGAATGTTATTGCCAGCACGGTCGGTTTAGGTGATATTCCTAGATTAGAAATACTGCTAGGATCTTTGAAAGTCGTATTTGATAAGTATGAAAATAAAGAAATAGATGTTGTGCATTTAATGTATTCGAGATTTATTAATACGATGAAACAAATGCCTGTGGATGAATATTTTTTACCTGTAGGAAAAGAAGTCTTGGAGGGTGATGAGAGCTCATCAAGGAGTTCTCATTACCAATGGGACTATATTTTTGAACCAAGTGCTTTAGAAGTGCTTGAATTTTTAGTACAGCGTTATTTGGAATCTGTTGTATATCAAGCGGTGTGTGATAGCATGGCTTCAGAGCAAGCAGCTAGAATGGTTGCAATGAAGTCCGCTACTGATAACGCGAGTAACGCAATTAAGTTTTTACGGCTTAAATACAATAAGTCTCGTCAAGCGGCTATTACAACAGAATTATCGGAAATTGTTGCTGGCGCTGCTGCTGTATAGCTATGAGTACCAGTGTTAAGTTATTTTAAGGAATAGGTCTTATGAGCCAAGGTAAAATCGTGCAAATTGTTGGGGCGGTAGTGGATGTTGAGTTTCCTCGTGATTCAATACCTAAAGTTTTTGATGCATTAAAGTTAGTTGATAAAAATTTAACGCTAGAAGTACAACAACAGTTAGGTGATGGTGTTGTGCGAACTATTGCAATGGGTAGTTCAGATGGATTAAAACGTGGACTAATGGTTGAAAACACAGGAAATCCAATTACTGTTCCTGTCGGAATTGAAACTTTAGGTAGAATTATGGATGTGTTGGGAGATCCTGTGGATGAAGGAGGCCCGATTGGCGCAAAAAAAAGTCGTGCAATTCATCAGTTAGCACCCAGATTTGATGAATTATCCAGTTCAACCGAGATATTAGAGACTGGCATTAAAGTTATTGATTTATTATGTCCTTTTGCTAAGGGGGGTAAGGTTGGCTTATTTGGAGGAGCTGGTGTTGGTAAAACGGTCAATATGATGGAATTGATTAATAATATTGCCAAGGCACATAGTGGGCTTTCTGTTTTTACTGGAGTGGGGGAGAGAACTCGTGAGGGCAATGATTTCTATCATGAAATGAAGGAGTCTAATGTATTAGACAAAGTGACCATGGTCTATGGGCAAATGAATGAACCTCCAGGAAATCGTTTGCGGGTCGCGTTAACTGGTTTAACCATGGCAGAATATTTTCGTGATGAAAAAGATGAGTCAGGAAAAGGACGTGATGTATTATTGTTTATTGATAATATCTATCGTTATACTTTAGCAGGAACTGAAGTATCTGCTTTATTAGGGCGTATGCCTTCTGCTGTTGGTTACCAACCTACATTAGCTGAAGAGATGGGGCGTTTACAAGAGCGTATTACTTCAACACAAACTGGTTCTATTACTTCGATTCAAGCGGTTTATGTACCTGCAGATGATTTGACTGATCCATCTCCGGCAACAACATTTGCTCACTTGGATGCAACAGTAGTATTAAGTCGAGATATTGCTTCTTTAGGTATTTATCCAGCCGTAGATCCTTTAGATTCTTCGTCAAGACAGTTGGATCCTGATGTTTTAGGCGATGAGCATTATCAAGTGGCTCGTCAGGTTCAGGCAACCTTACAGAAATATAAGGAGTTGCAAGATATTATTGCCATCTTAGGCATGGATGAACTATCTGATGAAGATCGTATGATTGTTATGCGTGCACGTAAAATTCAAAGATTCTTATCACAACCTTTCCATGTTGCTGAAGTATTTACGGGATCTCCAGGTAAGTATGTCTCTCTAAAAGATACTATTGCAGGGTTTAAAGGTATTTTAAATGGAGATTATGATTATTTGCCAGAGCAAGCTTTTTATATGGTTGGTTCTATTGAAGAGGCGATTGAAAAAGGAAAAACTTTAAACTAAGGAGTAAATTGACATGAGTAGTACCATGCAAGTTGAAGTGGTCAGCAATGAAGAACAGATTTATTCGGGAGAAGCTTCCTTTGTGGTGGTTCCTACTCGTTCGGGTGAACTTGGAATTTACCCTAAGCATGCTCCTATCATGAGTTTACTGAAACCCGGTTTACTGAGATTGGTAGTACCTGATCAAAGTGAAGAAGTAAGAATTAGTGTATCAGGGGGCGTGCTTGAAGTACAACCAGATAATATTAAAATTCTTTCCGATATAGCTGTTCGTTCTGAGGCGTTGGATGAAAAAAGAGCAGAAGAATCAAAACGTATTGCAGAGGAAAAGCTTAAAAATGCTAGTAGTGATCAAGAAAGAGAAAAAGCAGAGATTGCATTAGAGATGGCGATTGCTGAATTAAAAGCGTTGGATTATATAAAAACTCATAAATAGTAATTCTTTTTAACTGGTTTTATTTAGAACCTCGAAGGATATCCTTCGAGGTTTTTTTAACGAGAGGAAGGCGCTTCTTTCCAGTAATAAGCTATATAACAGCTTACAATAAATAAAATACAAAAAATAAAACTCCATATCCTGTCGCTCTCTAATAAAATACTAACAGCAGTGATAAAAAGGAAAATAAAACCTATGATTGCGGGAAAGGGATACCAAGGAGAAAGGTAAGGAAGTTCACTTATTAATTTCTGTTCCTTTAAGAGTTTTCTTCTAAAGTTAAATTGACATATACAAATACTCATCCAGACTACAACCATAGTAATACCTGATACATCGATAATTGCATTAAGAACAGTGCTAATTTCAAAATATTTTAAAAGGAGTCCAGGTAATGCACCCAAAACAGTAATAATAACAGCATAAACAGGTACGCCCCCTTTAGTCAAATAATTAATCCATTTGGGTAAGTGATATTCATTGGATATAGACCACAACATTCTTGAAGAACCATATAAACCAGCGTTTGCAGATGATAAAAGTGCTGTAATGATCACAAAACGGATAATATCTTCCACATAGGGAATATTCATTTGACTCAAAAGTAAGACAAAAGGACTACTACTAATACTGTCTGTATCTATGCCTAGTTGAGATCTGGGAAATAAAAATGCAATAATGGTTATAGTTCCAATAAACATAATTAGTAAACGCCAAAAAGTTGCTTTTATTGCTTTCGGAACACTTTTTTGAGGCTCTTCTGACTCTCCTGCTGCAACCGCAATTAGTTCAGTTCCGGTAAAAGAAAAGTTAACTAGTAGCATTGTTGTAAAAATACCTGCCCAGCCATGAGGAAAAAGATTATCTCCTGAGAAATTATTTAGATAGGTGTTTGGGTATTCTTTGACAGGCACCATCGGGAGGATATTAAATAAAACAATTAGTCCCAGTAAGATAAAACCAATCACAGTTATTACTTTTATCAATGATAAGTAGAATTCAGATTCTGCAAATACCTTAGTCGAATAAATATTAAAGGTAAAAATAAGAGCTGTGAAAATTAAAACCCACCCCCATATAGGAAAATGAGCAAACCATTCATGCATTAAAATAGCAGCAGCAGTAAAATCAATTCCAAGAGTTAGAGCCCAGGATAACCAGTAAGTCCAAGCAATAACATATCCGGTTGCGGGGCCAATAAATTTAGTGGCATAAACACCGAAGGCGTTGGTATTAGGCATATAAGCCGATAATTCACCCAGGCACATCATAACAAAATAAGTGACACAGCCGCCAAAAATGTAGGCTAGAATTGCACCCAAAGAGCCTGATTCATTGATAACAGTACCAGAACCCAGAAATAGCCCAGTGCCAATAGCTCCTCCAAGAGATAACATCACTAGATGTTTTGTTTTGATGGTATGTGTTAATTGATTTCTATTATTGTTTGTGTTCATATTTAACCTAACAGATATTTATGTTTTATTTATGTTTTCGTCTTCAAAAGGTTCACTATAGCCACACTCCTTTTGAGGACATACTTTTTCAGTACCTCTTCTTTTTGAGACTTTGATGGTTAATATTGGCCAGTTGCATTTTGGACAATTTTCTTTGATTGGTTCATTCCAAACAGCATAATTACATTTTGGATAATGGCTACAACCAAAGAAAGATTTACCGTAGCGACTTTTCTTCTCTAATAATGTACCCTGGTTGCATACTGGGCATACAATACCTGTATCTCTTGGTTTGTTAAGAGGTTCTATATACTTACATTTAGGGTAATTAGAGCAACCAATAAAACGGCCATAAGGTCCCATTTTATAAATTAATTGACTTTCACACTCAGGACATGTCCTACCTTCTACAATTTCAAGCTCTCGTGCTTTATCCTCTTTTGTTTGATCAATGTTACGAGTATAGTCACAATCGGGATATCCAGAGCAAGCAATAAATCTACCTCTACGGCCAAATTTTACCTGTAATTTATGTTTTTTACATTTAGGACAAACTTCATCTAGATCTTCTGTTGTTACGTCTTTACGAGAAATATTTTCTTTTTCTTCTACTTGTTGACTAAAATTCTTCCAGAAAGCCCTCATGATAGGCAACCATTTTTTATCACCATTTGCAATGCTGTCTAAGTCATTCTCCATCTTTGCCGTAAAATTGTAGTCTACGTAATGATCAAAGTGCTGTGTGAGAAATTTATTAACTATTTCTCCTCTGTCAGTAGGAATGAATTGTTTTTGGTTGACTTGGACATAGTCCCTATTCTTTAGGGTGGATATGATACTGGCGTATGTGGAAGGTCGTCCAATACCAAATTCTTCTAGTGCCTTCACCAAAGAAGCTTCTGTGTATCTTGGTGGTGGTTGAGTGAAATGTTGTTCCCCGTAAAGTTTATTAACAAATATTTCCTCGTTAATTTTCAAATCAGGAAGAAGTAATTTATTCTCATCTTTTGGCTCATCTTGGCTTTCTTCATATACTGATAGAAATCCATTAAAAATCATTATATTGCCATATGTTTTAAGGATAGAATCTTCAATAGAGATATCCACAGTAGTCGTATGAAATTTAGCTTCAGACATTTGACTTGCAAGAGTTCGCTTCCAAACCATTTGATACAGTTTAAATTGATCGCTGGTCAAAAAAGGTTTCACAGATTCAGGTGTTCGTTCAATAGAAGTAGGACGAATTGCTTCATGAGCTTCTTGAGCATTTTTAGTTTTAGTTTTATAAATGTTTGGCGACTTAGGGAGATATTGAGCATCCATATTTTGTTGAATATAATTTCTAATTTCAGTGATCGCCTCATTAGAAAGAGAAACAGAATCTGTACGCATATAAGTGATTAGGCCAACAGCACCTTGACCAACATCTATACCTTCATATAACTGTTGGGCAGTTTTCATTATTTTTGTGGTGGTCATGGATAGCTTTCTCACGCCTTCTTGTTGGAGGGTGGAGGTAGAGAACGGTGCTACGGGTTTGCGTTTTCTCTGTTTTTTGACAATATCTGACACAATAGCAGGCTTATTAGCAAGATTTTTGATAATTTCATCATTGTCATTTTTTGAAGGAATATCAAATTGTTCTAGTTTTTTTCCTTTGTATTGAAAGAGTTTAGCAGTAAAAGATTTCGAGTCTTTTTCGCTGTCTAGGTGTATTGTCCAATATTCTTTAGATTGAAAGGATGTTCTTGCGTCTTCTCTTTCACAGATTAACCTTAGAGCAGGGCTTTGTACTCTTCCTGCAGATAAACCCCTATGAATTTTTTTCCATAAGAGGGGGGATAAGTTGAATCCAACTAAATAATCTAAAGCTCTTCTAGTTTGTTGTGCATCGATTAGATTTTGTGACAGTCCACGAGGATTTTCGATAGCATATGTTACTGCCGATTTGGTAATCTCATTAAAGGTCACTCTTTGAGGTTGAATATGTTTTAATTTTTCATTTTGTTTGAGTATTTCTTGTAAGTGCCAAGAAATGGCTTCTCCTTCACGGTCTGGGTCGGTTGCAAGATAGATATTATTGCTTTTTATTGCAGCCTTGATTATGGCATCCAAATGCTTTTTATTTTTAGATGCCAATTCATATCTCATTTCAAAGTTATTTTCGGGATCAACTGCTCCCGATTTTGGTGCTAAATCTCTTACATGACCATAAGAAGCCAAGATTTCAAAATCATTACCTAGATATTTTTTTAAGGTTTTTGCCTTTGAGGGAGATTCAACGATAAGTAAATTTTTTGTCATGTGTTTGTATTCTGTTTTTGTTTTACTTACTTAATTGGATATTAAACTCGGTAATACACAATCTCTATTTTATAAGCCTTCTCGGCAAATTCTACTATATTTAAATAAACTTTTAAAATTATTTTTTTTTACTCAGATGGAACAAATTGACTATGCCTTCTTTTTAATGTGAGTTTGGTTAGAGTTGTGTGGAAAATTCCTAGATAAAATGTAATGTTACTTCAGAGAGGGGAGGTATTAGGAATACTAAATTACAAATAAAACTAACTAGTAATTTAGATTGTATTAAGTTGGTTAAATAGTTGGAAAATTACGAGAATAACTAAGCCGGTCGTGTTTAATGTGCGAGGTTTTTGACATACAATGTACTGAGTAAATCATCTCCAATTAGAACAGGCATTTCAGATTGGTTCATCCAGGCGGCTATTAGAGTGATGACTTTTACTGTTTCTATGTCGATCTTATTAGAATCCACTTTCATAATGGCATGGATTAGTATTTCTATTTCACTAAATTCAATTACCTTTTCACGATATAGAAAGTGTATGTAACCTCTAACCTCTAAGGGCAGCGACTTTATTTCCTCTGGAGAGAAAAATCGCATTCTTGATTCTAATTGAGGAAAGCCCAACTCTTTATGTGGGGTTTTAAAATTACATAATTCATCAAAACAAATGAGAGCATCAACAATATCAGCATACTCAAACCCAGCCTCACCAAGCTTTTCTGTAATGTAATACCTAGAAGGTAAGTGACCAAGACTTTGACACTGTTCGAATAAAAACACAAGAACATCAAACATAACTAGTTTCCTTTAAATTAAAAGACTACTCTTTGAAATCGACCGCCCGAAGTTTTTTGAATTCTACCCTCAAGCTCTAACATGAGTAATAAGCTATGAACCTCCTCTGTTTGCAAGTGAAGAGTATTTGAGATCTCATCTGGATGCATGATTTGACTACCCATGATTTCCAATACCTTGTTAACTAATTCATTATCCGATGTCTTTTTATCATCAATTTCATTGTCACGGTTTATATTATTATAATCAGATTCAAGAAAATCTTCCATAATTTCTTGAGCAGATTCGACTAGTTTTGCACCATTTTTTATTAATTGATGAGAACCTTTGGATTGTGTATTGTAAATTGAACCGGGGAAAGCCATGACATCTTTTCCCTGATCTATCGCTAATCTGGCTGTAATTAAAGAGCCAGATTTTAATGTTGCCTCTACGACCACAGTAGTTAAACTCAAACCAGCAATAATTCTGTTGCGAATAGGAAAGTTAATGGCATTGGCTTTAGTACCGATTGGAAATTCAGAAATAATAAGTCCAATTTCGGAAATTTGATGAGCTAGCTCATAGTTAGATTTAGGATAGACTAGATCTATGCCAGTTCCTAGAACCGCAATTGTTGATCCTTTTTCTAAGAGTGCACCTTCATGGGCAGCTGTATCAATCCCAGAAGCCATACCGGATATGACACAAAAACCATTCCTACTAATTTCTTGAGCCGTATTTTTGGCGATATGTAGGCCTTGGGGTGTCGGATTTCTACTCCCAACGATAGCAATTTTTTGTTGATTAAGTAGGTATTTATTACCTCTTAGGAAAAGAACAGGTGGAGATGGATACACCTCTGTTAGTGCCATGGGATAGTCAGAATCATACAGAGTCATTATATGGCAATTTTTGTTTTTATTTTTCCATTGTATTGCGGGTAAAACATACTTTTCCATTACATCTGGATTGAGCCAGTTTTTTGAGACTAAATGGGGTTTTTCAATGAAAGGTCTTAGTTTCTCAAATGGCGTTTTTAAAATTTCATCGGGAGTTTTAAATTCTTTCATTAAATTTAGAAAGCTGATTGCACCTAAGTAGGGAGTAAATGCTACAGTCAAATAATCTTTTAGTTCAGAGTCAGAGAGTATCATATGTATTGATATGTTTAGTGAGGCTCATATTCAGGAATGTCTTCTAAGTCTTGTCCTTTTCCTGTGGCAAAATTTCCGATTTGAATATAAGCATTATCATAGTTTTCAATAATGAGAGCATAGGCCATATTATCTGAAAGATTATAGACTATAGCCTTACCTACTAAATTAACAGGGAAAGCAATGTTTTTAACTGTAATTTTTTCTATATTTGATGAGTCTACCCATGTTGTATTAGGAAGTTTTTCATAAATTGAGACGATAGCACCTCTATCTAGTCCTTGAGCTGTTCCTTTGTTGAGGAGTACTGTTTGATATTTACCAATGTGTTGTCCTATACCTTCAAATACGTGAATGATTTGAGCTTGGAAACTATTAGCAGCAGGGTGAGGTGTGAAATGGAAATTCTTATTGCTATTTTCAGGAACCAATAATAACTTATCTCCCTTACTGATTTCAGCAACTGCTTTGGTTACTATCAGCGGATGAGCCATTTTAGTGGGAATTTTTATAAAAGGAGGTGCTTTTTGACCTAAAATTGTGGCACTAGAATAACGTTCATTTTGAGGTAGTTTTTCCTGTGCCATATTATCTCTTACTAGACGCCTATTGATATTGTGAGGTTCAATGGTTTTTGCTTCTCCAACATAAACAATTTCTTGTCCTATGGATTTCCCTGTTTCTGGGTCTGTAATGTCCTTGTTGGGTCTGTAAATAATATATCGACCTGTATTAATAAGATTGTTTGCATAAATTCTATCACCGGGTAAATAAAAGTAAGTATTTTTTGAGTTACCAATGATATAAGGGGAGTTTTTAATTTCATCATTTTCAATGATGGTGGGGTATGTCATAAAATTTTTCAATAAGTTCATTGGGACAAAAGATGGTTTATTACTTTCTTTGATTCTAATTTGAGGGTATAGTTTGATCACAGGTTTATCTGAATTAATGGGGGTTAACATTGCACCATTTTTTGGTGAAATATTTTTAGAAGAGTTGGCAACGGATAAATAATCATGACTTGTACTTAGATTTGGCAAGACGCTTAGGAATAAAGTTACAGTGAGCAAAGAAATTTTCATTTTAACTACCTTTAGGATTATAGTGTATACTTCTCAAGTTAGTGACATTTAAAAAAATATACAATTTAAACTGATGTGCTGTAATATAACACAGTATTTTGGATTTAATATTATAATTTAACGTGGTAAGTTTTTTAATTGAGATTACTTTAAAGTATCATTGGGTTTCATATGGCAATTTTGAATGTATTAAAATATCCAGATGAGAATTTACACATTGTGGCTCAGCCAGTTGAAAGTGTTAATGGGGAAATTAAGACACTTATTTCTGATATGTTTGAAACCATGTATTCATTAAATGGAGTAGGGTTAGCTGCAACACAAGTTGATTTTCATGTGAGAGTGGTAGTTATCGATGTATCTGAAGAGAAAAATCATCCTCAAGTATTTATTAACCCCGAGATTATTGCATCAGAGGGAGAGATAGAAAGTGAAGAAGGTTGTTTATCAGTGCCGGGGGTGTATGAGAAAGTGGTGAGAGCAGCAAAAGTAAAAGTTAGTGCTTTGGATGAAAATGGGCAGATTGTAAATCTTGAGGCTGATGGATTGCTGGCTAAGTGTATTCAGCATGAAATTGATCATCTTAATGGAAAGGTTTTTGTTGAGTATTTATCTCGGTTAAAACTAAATAGAATTAAATCCAAATTATTAAAGCAGTTTAAGAAAGATTTTGCTTAATGAGAATTATTTTTGCAGGAACGCCTGAGTTTGCGTCACATACTTTGCAAAAATTAATAGAGTATGGGGTTGATGTGGTTGCAGTTGTGACTCAACCTGATAAGCCTAAAGGAAGAGGGTTAAAGTTGGCAGCAAGTCCAGTTAAAGAAGTTGCTCAAAAATATAACATTAAAGTGTTACAGCCGAATTCTCTAAGAAATGAAGATATAGTTCAACAATTGAGAACCTATAAAGCCGATCTGATGATAGTAGTTGCTTACGGGCTCATTATCCCAGCGACTATTCTGGATGTGCCACGATATGGTTGTATTAATATTCATGCATCAATTTTACCTCGTTGGAGAGGTGCTGCACCCATTCAGAGAGCGATTGAAGTAGGAGATAAAAAAACAGGTATTTCAATTATGCGAATGGATGTCGGATTGGATACTGGCTCTATACTAAAAATACAAGAAATTTTGATTAGTGATCGAGAAACAACTAGCAGTTTGCATGATAAATTAAAGCAGATTGGTGCTGAACTGTGTCTTGATGTGTTAAGAGAGTTGCCTAATTTGGTGGCTTACCCACAGCACGAAGAGGGGGTAACTTATGCGCATAAAATTCACAAGAATGAGGCAATAATTAACTGGCATGATTCTGCTATAGTCATTGATCGAAAGATTCGTGCTTTTAACCCATTCCCGATTGCAAGAACCAAAATTAATGATCAAGAAATTAAAATATGGCAAGCAAAGATAGTTTCCAGTAAGTGCCAGTGTACCCCAGGTAGTGTTGTATCAGTGTCTAATCTAGGAGTAGAAGTAGCTACTTCAGAGGGTTCGTTACTAATTGAGCAAATACAAAAACCGGGTTCTCATAAGATGGCAGTTAAGGATTTTATTTTAGGATTCCCTATAAAAGTGGGTACTGTTCTTGGATAGGAGTATTTTTGAACCAAAATAAAATTCAGACATATGCGGTTAAGATTCTTAAGCAAGTACTGTTAGAGAGGCGTAACTTAACTGATGTATTTGCATGTGTTTTTTTTGAAAATTCATTAAAAGAGATCCCTGTTATTAAAGATATTAGTTATGGAGTGCTAAGATATTATAAATTGTTGGATTATTGGGTAAATTGTTATTTAAAAACAACATTAAAAGAAATTGAAATTTATTTGTTACTATTGGTTGCTTTGTATCAATTAAACTATACGAGAGCCGCAGAGTATGCTGTAGTCAATGAAGCAGTTAATTTAGCTGCTAAGAAGTATCAGGGTAAATATAAGAAGTTAGTTAATGCTGTTTTAAGAAATCACCTAAGAGGTAGACCTAATAATTTATTGATTCCAAATGATAATATTGAGGCTCTCTATAATTTACCCCACTGGTGGGTAAATAAAATTATTAATGACTATCCCGGGCAATCAATAGACATATTTTCAGCGTATCAAACACATCCGCCTCTGACATTAAGAGTGAATGCAAGGAAAATAGAGACATCAGATTATTTGAATATTTTAAGGGAAGAATCCATTGAAGCAGTACAGTGGGATCAATTTGCCATATGTCTTATCAAGCCAATACCTGTTACTAAAATTCCTTATTTTTTTGATGGTTATGTTTCTGTGCAAGATTGGGGTGCACAGCAAGCAGTTCCTTTATTAGAAGTTACAGATGACGCTTATGTGTTGGATGCTTGTGCCGCACCTGGTGGGAAAACAGGGCATTTATTAGAGTATGCTAATTGTGAATTATTGGCATTGGATATTAGTCTTGAGAGACTAAAAAAGGTTGAAGATAACCTAAAAAGATTAAATTTATCTGCTCAGTTAAAATGTGCTGATGCCGGAAAATTAGAAACATGGTGGGATGGACGATATTTTGATTATATCTTAGCAGATATCCCATGTACTGCATCAGGAGTCGTTAAAAGAAATCCTGATATTAAATGGTTGCGACAATTAGCTGATGCTAATAATATGGCAAAATCTCATGAAAAATTGATTGATAATTTGTGGAAGTGTTTGAGAAGTCAAGGTAAAATGTTAATTGCAACTTGCTCAATTTTTCGTGAAGAAAATCAAGATCAGATTTTGAAGTTTTTATCTAGAAACCCTGATGCCAGTTTAATGCAACAGTTGCAAATCTTACCCAATAAGGATAAAGATGGATTTTACTATGCTCTGGTGAAAAAGGACTAGTTGTTTCTTAATTATTTTATATTTTTTTTGATAGGTAGTCGATCAATTTATTGTGATGGATATCAAGCGTAGATGAGGTTGATAACCTGCTAGGTGCTGAACATGCTCAGTTACCCTGTTAGGAGCCCACCGAAGTGAATTAGTGCAATTGCTAGACACAGTAGAGTTCTATTTTAGGTTGGGATAGCGTCAAGCAGGCGGCATATGGAGGTGGCTAAATATTATATGTGGCATGTGCATGATAATTTCATTTTGTTGATATTGTTGTGCTAGCAGAGCTTTAAGATGGCTTTAATAGGGGATATACTATAAAAGTTTTAGGATAGCTTTCTAGTTTTATATAGAACAGAATAATTTATTATTTTCCAATTTAAGTTGGGACAAAAGTTGCAAGTAAGAGTTAAACTAGAAATGAGCTTTAGGGGCATGCCTAAACTTTATTCGGTCAGAAAGTCTTGTTACAAAGGATAGAATTGGTAATGGGTAGTTTGTCATTAACATTATAGAGAATGATCCATAATTATGAGATTAAGGAATATATTACTTTTTTTACTGGTTTTGTCAGGTATTACCTTATACATGCTTTCAGTTGCAACAGGGGTTACCAGCAAGCTTTCTGAGTATTTTTGGATTCTCTTAGGGTTTAATGTTTTAATCATTTTTTCTTTATTATTTGTTCTTGGTAAACAATTTTGGAAATTGAAACAAGATGTTAAGAACAGGGTTTATGGTGCCAAATTATCTGAATCTATGATTAAAAGATTTACTTTGGTTGCAGTGCTACCTGGTTTGTTTTTGTTTGCAGTTTCTACTCAGTTTATTTTACACAGTATTAATTCTTGGTTCGGTGATGGAACAAGAGAGGCCTTGGATAGGAGTTTAAGTTTATCTAGGGTGGCTTTGGATAATTTCTCTACACGTATGACTTCAGATGCTCAATTAGCGGGGTTAAAAATTAAGTATGGGCTTTCGATGGGTCAGTCTTTTGCAAACATTTTTCCGAGTATTTCAATTGATCTGAGTAAATTCGATCAGGTGTTAGTCATGGATCGATTTGGAAGTATATTAAAAATTGGGAATAATCCAAGTAAACTGCCTTGGCCTTATTTTGCGGAATTAGATTGGCCGATGATTTCAAATAATACCATTTATACAGATACGACTTTAATAGATGATAAGTTATATTCTGAAGTTTTTTTACACATTTATCCCAATGAAAATAATGAATATATTTTATTTTTTAGAAAGAAAGTACCAGGTAATATTGCTTCTGACGTACAACTTATTAAAGCGGCTAATCAGAACTATGCAGAGTTGACTTACCAGAAAGAAGGCTTACAAACTATTTTTATTTTAACGTTGTTGGTTTCTACTTTGTTATCGATTTTTACGGCTTTATTAGCCGCATTTTTCTTTTCTAGGAAATTTGTTGAACCCTTGATTGTTTTATCGGATTCAACGAGTGCTATTTCGATGGGTGATTTTTCTAAGAAAAATTTAATTGCTAGGGATGACGAATTGGGTCAACTTTGTGAAGAGTTTAATTACATGACTGAACAACTTCAATTGGCAAGAAGGAATTATAAAAATTTATATCGTAAGCAACAAGAGGCACGAAAATATTTTGAAAGTGTATTACTTCACTTAACAACAGGTGTTATTACTTTAGATTCATATGGTTATGTTAAGACTTATAATACTAGTGTAGAAAATATTCTTAAGTTTTCTTTGGAGCCTTATTTAGAGGAACCTTGGCAAGATTGGCCTAATGATGATATACAAATTAGCTTTTTGAAAGCATTTATACATCAGCTACTAAAACAACCAGATGGTAAATCTTTGGAATTTCAATATAGTGTTAACGATAGTATACAAGTGTTGCTTGGTCGAGTTGCAGAATTAGAGGGTGGAAAGGGGTCAGTCCTGGTTTTCGATGATGTGACTAAATTGGTCACAGCTCAAAAAGAAGCAGCATGGGGTGAAGTTGCAAGAAGATTAGCTCATGAGATTAAAAATCCGCTAACGCCCATTCAGTTATCTGCAGAAAGGGTTCAATTTAAATTGGCCTCTAAATTAGATGAGACAGATGCTCAGATATTGAAAAAATCAACTGACACAATTGTGAAACAAGTAGCAGCTTTAAAAGAAATGGTCGAAAGCTTTAGAAATTACGCTAGATCAGTGACATTAAATTTAGTTCAAATTGATTTAAATGAGTTGGTGAGAGAAGTTTTATTATTATATGAAGGGGTAGATTGTACATTTGTTGCAAATTTAAGTAATATAGAGTTAATTGTACAGGTTGATAGTACTTCTATCCGACAAGTACTACATAATATACTGAAGAATGCATTAGAAGCAGCAAGGGAAGATGAGCATCCAGAGGTTATTATACACAGTGAAAGAATTAATGGAGAAGCTATTTTAATTATATATAATAATGGAAAATCTTTTAGCCAGTATATGATTCAGCATGCTTTTGAACCATATGTCACAGATAAAATGGACGGCACAGGGCTAGGGTTAGCTGTTGTAAAAAAAATTATCGAAGAGCATGGTGGAAGGGTCACTTTATCTAATAGAAAAGATAGTGTTGGCGCGTATGTCAAAATAACATTAAGTATTAATGGGTGAATAATGAGAAGTACAGATATATTGATTGTCGATGACGAAGTGGGTATTCGTGATTTATTATCAGAAATACTACAGGACGAGGGCTACACTGTTACTACGGCAGAAAATGCAAATGTTGCCAGAGGATTGAGAGAAAAAGTGAGACCTGCAATGGTATTACTGGATATTTGGATGCCTGATTGTGATGGGATTACTTTGTTAAAAGAATGGTCTCAAAATGGTTTGTTAGATATGCCTGTGATAATGATGAGTGGACATGGTAGTATCGATACAGCGGTAGAAGCAACGAAAATAGGAGCCCTTAATTATCTTGAAAAACCTATTCCCATGCAAAAATTACTTGAAACAGTCAGGTACGCTATTAAGCACAGTGCTATTCAAGCTTCAAATGTTCTATCTTTGAGTAAGCTTGGTAAAAGTGAGAAGATTCAGGAATTAGTTAGTGAATTAAAATATATATCAAAAACTCAGAATAATATTTTGTTAAGTGGAGAGGTAGGTTCTCCCTTTGAAATTGTGGCTCGTTTTTTCCAAAATGATAATGATCCTTGGGTTATCCCCAATAAATCAGAAAATTGGTTAGAGTATAAATCAGATTGGCTAAAGACTGCGAGAAATGGGATCGTTTATTTGGGGGATATTTCTCAGTATAGTCAAAAAACACAAAGTCAGTTGTTAAGTGCGATTCAAAAAAGAGATCAATTTAATACCAGATTCATTGGCTATTTATGTAAACCCTTAGAAAGTATTTACTCTGATGCAGAATTTGATTTGCAATTTATTGAAGAACTTTCTGATTCTGTTGTAACGATTCCGCCATTAAGAGAACAACTATCTGATTTGTTTTTTTTAATTAATAATATTTTGACACAGCTAGTTGAAAGTAAACAAGTTAAGATAGTTAAGTTTAATTCAGCAGCCTTAAATGTATTGACACAATATGATTGGCCAGGAAATATCGAACAATTGAAACATGTAGTCAAAAATTTAGCACTCAACGCAAAGGAAGGACTAGTTGATGCCAATCAGGTTACTTCGCTGTTAGAGCAATTCAAAAAGGAATATCAAGGAGATATGGGCTTTAATTTTGATCAGCCCTTACGTGAGCTCAGAGAAGAAGTAGAAAGAAGTTATTTTGAGTACCACATTAGACAAGAAAATAATAATATGAGTCGAGTGGCGCAACGTGTGGGCTTAGAAAGAACACATCTTTATCGTAAATTAAAACAATTAGGTGTTAATTTCTCTAAGAAAAAATAGCCTAGTTAGCCTATGCATAAGAAAAAAACTAAGCATCATAATAAAGTGCGCATTATAGCGGGGAGTCATCGCTCAAGGTGGGTTAAATTTCCGGATACGGGAGCGTTAAGGCCTACGCCAGATATGATTAGGGAAAAAGTTTTTAATTGGTTAGGACAGTATTTGACTGATCAGAAAGTACTAGATTTATTTGCGGGTTCTGGTGTTTTTGCTTTTGAATCAGCTTCTAGAGGGGCTAATTATGTTGTAGCGGTAGAAAGTGATCGGGAAGCTTATCGGGCAATCAAAGATAATCGTAAAAATTTAGAATTATTTGATGTACATCCTATACAACAAAATGCACTTTGTTATTTAAAAAATATAGAAGAAAAATTTGATGTGATTTTTTTGGATCCTCCTTATGTTTGGGATGAGTGGGATCAATTGTTGTATTTATTACCCTATCATTTAAAAAATCAAGGTGTTGCTTATATAGAGGCAGGGCATTTAATTGATTTTCCTGAAAATTTTGAGATACTTAGACAGGGAAAAAGTGGTAAAAGTTATTATTATCTCATTTGCTTATCTTTGGCATAAAAATAAATATTGAAAACTATGGATATCAAAAAAGAACAAGTTAGAAAAATGATTATTTGTGCATTGTCTGGATTTTCATCTGGAATGCCTTTGTTTTTCTTTTTAAATTTATTACCAGTTTGGTTGCGTTCTGAGCTCGTATTTGTGAACTTCTTTGATTGGTTTAGTATGCTTGGATCTAATGTTGCTTCTTTAAAAGAGGATTTATTGTATACATACATTTATTTTTTTTCTAGTAGTCCTTATTTAATTGCGCCCTCCATTGATTTGAAAAATATAGGTATGTTTAGTTTATTACAACTTCCCTATACCCTAAAATTTTTATGGGCACCATTATTAGACAGATATTCACCTTTATCTATTGGTGGTAGAAGAGGTTGGATGTTAGTGACTCAGATAGCTTTAATGTTTACCATGATGGCATATGCTTGGGTAAATCCAAGTACAGAAATGTTTTATGTAATTGTGCTTTCTCTACTACTTACTTTTTTTTCTGCAACCCAAGATGTGTCAATTGATGCATTTAGACGTGAGATTTTGACTGATGAGGAATTAGGATTAGGAAACTCTATTTATGTGACTATTTATCGATTGGCAATACTAGTGCCTGGTTCGTTATCTTTAATTTTATCTGATTTAATGCCTTGGCCTCAGATATTCATTATTACTGCACTGTTTATGTTTGTAGGCATATTTATGGTATTTATTGCAGAAGAACCGAGTAAGATAGCAATAAAATCGAAGAGTTTCCAAAATATGTTAGTTGATCCTTTAGTTGAATATTGGGAACGTAAAGGGTTTAGGAATCTTTGCTTTATTATTGCTTTTTTTATTTTGTATAAATTGGGGGATAGTTTAGCAGTTTCTTTATCTAGTATTTTTTACTACGATATTGGCTATTCTCGTACTGTAATAGGCAGCATTGCTAAGTATGCTCAAATATCTGCTTCCGTCATAGGGGGGGTTGTTGGCGGTCTTTTAATGCTTAAAATTGGGATTAATAGAGCGTTATGGGGCTTTGGACTGGTACAAATTACCTCTATTTTGGGATTTGTTTGGTTGGCCTCTTTTGGGAAATTTTTCGAAATAACGATGAAAGAACAAATTTATTTAGCTATAGTTGTGGCTTATGAATATTTTGGTATCGGGTTGGGAACCGCTGCTTTTGTTTCTTTCATGGCTAGAGAGGTTAATCCGATGTATGCAGCAACTCAAATTTCTTTGTTATCCGCAATTGCGACAATACCAAGATCGTTTATTGGTGGTTTTGCTGGATTTTTGGTTGAATATTATGAATATAATTATGGCTATGGGTATTATTATTTTTTTTGGACTTGTTTCTTTTTGGCCATTCCGGGTATATTAATATTATTTAAGACAGCACCATGGAATGGAAGAACTAAGCAATATATTGAAACAAAAACAGAGTATAAAGTGAGTTAGATATGAATGCAAAAGAATATATTAGGAATATTGCTCAACAGGCAAAGCGATCTGCCTCTTTATTGGCTCAATTAGAGTCTAAACAAAAAAATAATGTTTTGCAGAGCATTGCCGAAGTATTAGAAAAAAATAGAAATAACTTAAAAAAGGCAAATAAACTGGATTTAGAAGTAGCTATACAAAAAAATTTAGATTCTGCTTTGGTTGATCGTCTAATGATGGATGATAGCGCTATTGATGGAATGATTGCAAGTTTGGAAAAAATTATAATGTTACCCGATCCTATTGGCGAGATGAATGATTTTCACTATCAACCATCAGGTATTTTAGTAGGGAAAATGAGAGTTCCATTGGGGGTTATTGGGATTATTTATGAGTCTCGACCGAATGTGACTTTAGATGCTTTTGCATTATGTTTTAAATCAGGTAATGCTAGTATTTTGCGTGGTGGATCGGAAGTGATTAATAGTAATAAAGCAATAGCTCATTGTATTCGTACAGCGCTTGCTAAAAATAGTTTGCCTGATACTATTCTAGCATTTGTTGAAGATACGGACAGAGAGTTGGTTGGGGAAATGCTACAAGCCAGTGGTTTAATTGATGTGATTATCCCAAGAGGGGGTAAAAGTTTAGTACGAAGAATTTCTAATGAGGCAAGAATTCCTGTGATTAAACATTTAGATGGTATTTGTCATATTTATTTAGATGATGAAATAGATGTACAACAAGCCATTGAAATATCAATAAATGCTAAGACATCTCGGTATGGAACATGCAATACATTAGAGACTTTATTGGTACATGAAAAAATAGCGGGTCAGATCTTACCATTATTGGAAAAAGAATTTCAATCTAAAAAAGTTGAACTAAGAGGATGTGAGAAAACTCTAAGGGTACTGCCTGGAATTAATCTAGCGACAGAAGATGATTGGCATACTGAATATTTAGCACCAATACTGTCAATTAAAATAGTTTCAGATTTGGAGGCAGCAATTGAGCACATTAATTATTATGGTAGTCATCATACAGATGCTATTGTTACTACAAGTTATGGACATTCGAGACAATTTTTACGAGAAGTTGATTCAGCCAGTGTTATGGTTAATGCGTCTACAAGATTTGCTGATGGGTTTGAATATGGGTTGGGTGCTGAAATAGGAATTTCTACAGACAAACTACATGCTCGTGGTCCAGTTGGACTGCTAGGATTGACTTCAGAGAAATGGATTGTATTGGGCTCTGGACAAATTAGGAATTAGATTGATTATTAAGGAGTTAAGTTATGAAAAGAATATTTTATTATTTAATGATAAATATTGCTGTTATTGCAATGACATCGTTAGTTTTATTTGTTGTGCAACTAGCAGGTGTGCCAATTGATACAGCTAGTATGGGTGGTTTATTAGTTTTTTCAATTATTATAGGGTTCACTGGTTCTGTTATTTCATTATGGATATCTCGTTGGATGGCCTTGCGTTCGGTGGACGGTCGTATTATTGAAGTACCTCAAACGGAAGAAGAACAATGGTTAGTGAATACTGTTGCTTGTTTATCTCAAGAATGGGGATTCAAAACACCTCAAGTAGCTATTTATCATTCCAACGACCCAAATGCTTTTGCAACAGGTCCGACTAAAAATCGTTCTTTGGTAGCAGTTAGTAGTGGATTATTAAATATGATGACTAGAGATGAGGTAAAGGGTGTGTTAGGTCATGAAATTGCTCATATTGGCAATGGTGATATGGTAACAATGACTTTGATGCAAGGTGTTTTGAATACTTTTGTTGTATTCTTCTCTAGAATTATTGCGAATATTGTTGAGGAACGCTTTGAGTTGGGTGGTTCTGCTTATATCGCTGTGGTCATCGTTTTGCAAATTTTGTTTGGATTATTAGCGAGTTTAATTTTGATGTGGTATAGCAGACGTAGGGAGTACCGTGCTGATGTGGGTTCTGCCCGACACGTTGGTGCATCTAAAATGATAGCTTCGTTGAGAAAATTAGATAGAGTAACCCAACAACAACCGTTACCTAGAGAAATAAATGCCTTTGGTATTACAGGAAGTAAAGACTCTATATTTTCAACTCATCCTTCTATTGAAAATAGAATATTAGCTTTGCAGGGGTTAAAGAAAATTTAATATTTATCAAAATTTTAATATAATAAACACACTTTAAAGGTGTGTTTTTTTTTAGGTTTTAGGATTAGAATGGAAGTATATTTAGTTGGGGGTGCGGTTAGAGATTATTTATTAGGAACTAATAGTGAGGATAAGGATTGGGTTGTTGTTGGTTCTACAATTGAAGAGATGATTGGCTTGGGGTTTAAGCCTGTGGGTAAATCTTTTCCAGTATTTATTCATCCTGACACTAAGGAGGAATATGCTTTGGCACGTACTGAAAAGAAAGTTGCCCGAGGTTATCATGGGTTTACATTTTATACTGGATCGTCTATTTCTTTGAATGAGGATTTATTGCGTAGAGACTTAACGATTAATGCCATGGCTATGGATAGTAATGGCAATATCATTGATCCTTATCAAGGTCGTGAAGATTTAAATAATAAGATTTTACGACATGTAAGTCCTGCTTTCAGTGAAGATCCATTACGTATATTACGCTTGGCTAGATTTATTGCTAGATTGTGTTTTCAAGTGCATCCCGAAACTAGGCATTTGGTTGAAATCATGGTTGAATCAGGAGAGATAAATTCATTGACCAAAGAAAGAATTTGGCAGGAGTTTTCTAAAGGATTATCTGAGAAATATCCTTATGAGATGTTATTATTTTTATTTGAAACGGGGGTAATGAAAAGTATTTTTCCAGAGCTTCATTTTGCATTTGAGATGAATAAGAAGGCCATTAAAAATATGTTAAACCCAGATCATTTGATGAATATTGACTTATCCCAGCGTTTGGTTAGTATACTTATCTTCTTTCGATCAGAAACGAAAATCAGAGAGTTTCTTGTTTTATTAAAAGTTCCTAAAAAAATAGTTCATTATGTGATGACTTTTTATTGTATTTTGAAATTGTGTAGGGAAGTATCTGAATTTAAATCAGAAACTATTTTAATGTTGTTTGAGTTAGGGGATGCATTTCGTCATCCCGAGCGTTTTGAAAATATGCTGTCTCTTTTAAAACGAATCAAAAATTATTTAAATATCCAATCTGATTTGTTTGAATATAATTTGGATAATATATTTCAAAAGATTCAATCATTAGATATCAGCAAACTTATCATAGGTAAAGTAGGATTAGATGTTCAGAAAGCTATCAGAGGTGCAAGATTAAAACAAATAGAAGCTTTGCTATAATGCATGGAAGTTTTATTTGATTTTTTTCTTGATACGATAGAGAATAATGACATTTAAAGATATATATAGAAAGAATTGATAATGATGGGGTTTTTCACTAGATTTTTAGCTACTTTATTGACGATTGTTATCATTTTTGTATTGGCTTATATAGGCTTAGCTTATTATTTGGGGATTAAAGCAGAAGAGTCTATTAACAACGAAATTGCAGTTCTTTCTGATAGTAAACTGTTTAAGGTGGATGAGTACCATTATGATCGGGGATGGTTTAAGTCTAAAGCTATGGCTAAAGTATCTATCGCCAATGATATATTAAAGGTAATTCGTATTGATCGATTTCCTGAAGTTTTAAAAAAAGTATTAACACAACCAATTACCTTTCATACTACTGTTAAACATGGGCCATTTGTGAATAAGCTTTTTTTAAGGGCATATGCAACGACAGATGTCCATTTTGAAAAAGAGGCGGAGAAAGAAATTATTAAATTTTTTAGTGTGAAGAATCCATTTAAAATAGAGGATATGATTCAGTTAAATGGGGCAGGCACTTTAGACTTTTCTTTAAATACAATGAAGTACGAAGAATTGTCAGGTATTCAAATTAAATTTGATGGACTTCGGGGTCAATTGGATTATAAACGAAATTATAGAGAACATACTTGGAATATCAATATTCCTAAATTCTACATGAAATTAGCAGATAAAGGAGGAGTGGTTCTTTCTGGATTGAATTATAAGTCGACAAACTATCCTAATCAAAGTTCTATTGATACAGGTTTGATTGAACTTACATTTGATAAATTGGTGGTAAGTACTAAGTTAGATGATAAAGTAAACTTGAATTTATCAGATATGTTGGGTGCTTCTTTGAACATTAAACTGAATACAATATTTGATCCTAAATTATCATTTGAAGTATCTGATTTGAAAATTAATCAATTCTTGTTAAGGACAGATATTACACAAGAAAATGATTTAGTAAAAATGGAAGGTGAATTATCAGTAAATTTGTTTAATTTAAATAATGATGCTTATGGTCCTTTAATTTTTAAGATTTCTGCTGATCATATTCATGGCCCATCGCTTAAATTATTAAAAGACTATTTGGCAGATTTAACCAATCAACCACTAAGGTTAGATGAATGGCAGGATAAATTATTGGCTTATATTCGAGGACCAGCTTCGGGTTTGTTTACTGCTAACCCTGAATTTAACATTAAGCAAATTTCTCTAAGAACACCTGATGGGGATGTCAGGGTGGTCGGTAGTATGAAATTTGAAGGCTTGAATGTTAGTGACTTATCTGATTTTAATGCATTGCTTCATAAATCAAAAGCTGGTTTTGATTATTCGTTACCTGAGAATTTAGTAGTTAATATATTAGAGAATCAAGTAATTAGTTTGTTAATTACAGATCAAGAAGTGATTAGTGAACAAGACATGAAGAATGTTTTACAAGCAACAAAATATTTGGTTAAGGGATTTATTAATAGTTATGCTTCTATGAATTACATCAATTTCGTCAATGGTATTATTTCTGGTTCAGTTAGATTAGAACAGGGAAGAATGTATCTGAATGGGATAGAATATCAGAAAAATGAAATGGATATTGATAATATTTATTCAGAAGAGGATGAAAAATTATTACAAGAAGAAATTTTACCTCGTGATAATGCAATAACAGACGAGTCACCTTCATTACCTGGTTCCTTAGATGGTGGAGATGCTAATAAGAAAGAAAATCACGATACATCCCAAAATTTGGAGCTATTTTCTAGGTAGATAAAAAAATGCACCTCCCAAAAAAGAGGTGCTAATAAGGAACACAAACCACTACCAAATCTTTAAAATAACTAAAAAAGACAATTGCTTTAAAAGATTTAAACTTGTGCTCATGATAAATGAAAAATGAATCAAATGCAAACAATAATTATTATCAATTGAGTTATTTTTTGTAATTATTTGTTTTAAAATATAATTAATTTGTAAAAGAAGTGGAAATAATGAGACAGATTATTATTGATACAGAAACAACAGGTCTGTATGTTCACGCAGGAGATAGAATTATTGAATTTGCTGGCCTAGAAATGATTTCGAGGCGTTTAACTGGGAGGCAATGCCATTTTTATATCTACCCTGAATGTGATATTAATGAAGAAGCTAGTAAGATTCATGGGCTGAGGCTCTCAGACTTAGAGGGTAAGCCCAAATTTGCGGAAGTGGGTCAAGAGATACATGACTTTTTACGTGATTCAGAGTTAATTATTCATAATGCTCCTTTTGATATTGGGTTTTTAAATATGGAATTTTCTAAAATAGGTTTGGCACCTGTTGAGGAAATTACTAATAATGTGATTGACACTTTGGTGGAAGCGAAAAGAAAATATCCAGGTAAACGTAATTCATTAGATGCTTTGTGTGAACGCTTAGAAATCGATCGCAGTAAACGTGTATTGCACGGTGCTTTAGTTGATTGTGATTTATTAGCTCAGGTTTATTTGGCTATGACGCATAATCAATTTACTTTGGATATTGATTTAAATAGTGATTTAGATGGAGGGAATCAACAAAATTTTCATATTGATTATAACCAAAATAAGTTTAAAGTATTAATGGCTTCAGGGGATGAAAATAAATTACACGAGGCTTATTTAGATGAATTAAGCCGAACTTGTCTTCCTATTTATCGTTATGAAGAATAAGCAACGTACTATTGCTCTAATTCCTGCAGCAGGGGTTGGTACTCGATTTGGTGCTTCTATGCCCAAACAATATGTTTGTATTCATAAAATACCTGTTTTGTTACATACCTTGCAATGTTTATCTATTCCTCAAATAGAGGCAATTTATATTGTATTGTCACCAACAGATGAAATTTTTACAGAAATTAAAATTCAGTATAAAGATTTTTTAAGCTTACTGCTGCATCAAGAAGATGCTTGTGAATTTTCATGGCGGATTTTAACACTGGGGGGAGTGTCCAGAGCTCATACTGTACGTAATGCTTTAGAGTATTTAAAGAGAGAAAATTTAGTTGAAGAGCACGATTGGATATTGGTTCATGATGCAGTTCGCTGTTGTTTGCCACATGAATATCTGTATCAACTGATTAAAACCGTGCATGTAGGACAGCAAGGTGCTATTTTAGCGCAAAGAGTTATGGATACGGTCAAAAAAGTGGGTAAATATAAATATATTCAAGCAACCTTGAATCGTGACTATTTATGGTTGGCACAGACACCACAGATGTTTTTATTAAAAGACTTACTGAAAGCTTATGAGCAAGTGTCTGAGTTAGATAAAATAACTGATGAAGCTTCATTATTGGAGGTCATTGGAAAACCAGTATTAATTGTAAATTCTGATACTAGGAATTTCAAAATTACAACACTACAAGATATGCATTATGCAGAATATTTATTAAGTAATAAGAGTGAATAAATATGTATCGTATAGGACAAGGTTATGATGTACACCAGCTGGTGGAATCAAGGAAGTTAATTTTAGCTGGGATAGAGATTCCTTTTCAAAAAGGTTTAAAAGGGCACTCAGATGCTGATGTTTTATTGCATGCTATGATTGATGCTCTACTAGGTGCTCTTGCGTTAGGAGATATTGGTAGTTTTTACCCAGATACCGATCCTGCTTTTAAAAATACCAGTAGTGTTGAATTATTAAAAGATAGTTACCAAATGGTTCAGAAACTGGGTTGGCATATAGTCAATATTGATAGTACCATTATTGCAGAACATCCAAAATTAAGACCCTATATTGATACTATGTGTGAGAATATAGCCAATATCTTAGATTTACCCCTCGATAGGATCAGTATTAAAGCCAAAACAAATGAACAGTTAGGTTATTTAGGTAATCAGGAAGCGATAGAAGCTCAAGCAGTCATTATGCTAAAAAAAGCCGATAACGTTTAACGTTGACATATTGGATCAAAAATACTTCATTGGTAAAAAATTTTGTTGGGTGATATCCTAGTCATGCCATAGGGGGGCATGAATGGTTTTTATTTCTGGGAATTGACTATTACATTTTAAAATATCTGGATTCCTAGACCCTAATAGTTATGTGTGCCAACTTCATGATTTTTATCACTTCATAATTGTGCAATATAGTTTTTAGCAATATTTCAGTATGACTTTTTATGGTGTTTTTTCTAAAATGGTGGTATTAAGGGTGGTATTAAGATAAAGCCCTTTGTTACCATACTCAGTGGATAATCTACTACCAACCACAGTAAATTGAAACCAACTCAATCTCATCATCTTCTTTAATGGATAAAATTTTAAATCGTTAGCATGTATATGAACATTATTATTAAGTGGCGGAATACAAACTGTAATTTTAAATTTCTGAGGTAAAAGTTTCCTAGAATAGACTATCCTCTATCCAGTTCAGTAGTAAATTATTTTTGGCTGTCTAACCGTACTTTAGTATAAGCATGGATATAATGTAATAAATACTGAAAGATTTTTTTTTGGCCGAAATAGGTTTATGGTGGGCTTTGAACTCTATGAGATTAAGAGATGTAAAGAACATTTCAGTTAACACGACTTGCTATCACCAAAGAATATAGGTCTAAATGAGACAACCATTGGTACATCGGCTTGATATTATTTTTTATATGAGGTCATACAATTGAGGTGTTTGGTGATTGGTTAAACGAATACAGTGATATCATTATATTCTGAGGGGACATTGATCAGTACCTAACCATTTGTAGGATTGATGAACCCCATCAGGCAAGCGGCATCGTAGTGCAACGTTTTTAAGAGGCTGTAGTTTTTGTTTTTGTCTCTCTACTTGGATGTGTCTATCATTCTGTTCGTATATGCCATGGAATAGTTTGAAAATTGTCTTGTGTACAGCTGCCTGTTAAAGGATTTTTTGAATTTTCTATAATAATTCTTTTTAAAAAATTACTTTCAATTTTTAAGTATTCATTGTCAATGGGGTATTAGGCGATTTTAGTTCTGGGATTTTTAATACATGTATTATATTCCTTGGGATCAATAAACATCTCTTTGATAGCGATCCGTCATACGTAATTCATTAAGGTATTCTTCTGCGTCATCTTCTGTGAGATATCCTTTATCTTGAATTATTTGTAATAGTTTTTGTTCGACATCTTTAGCCATTGTATTAGCTGCACCGCAAACATAGATATGAGCTCCTTTTTGTAGCCATCGCCATAGTGTTTCTGCTTCTTGTTCTAGTTTATGTTGTACATAGACTTTATTTAACCTTTGACGTGACCATGCCAAAGATATCTTATTTAATAAGCCTTGTTTGTACCAGTTTTGCCATTCTACTTGATAAAGAAAATCATCGGTAACTTTTTGATTACCAAAGATAAGCCAATTTTGGCCAGTGGCATTTGTATTTTTTCGTTCTTGCATGAAGGCTCTAAAAGGGGCAATACCTGTTCCTGAAGCAATCATAATAATGGGTACGCTAGAGTTGTTTGGCAATCTAAACTTATGATTAGTTTCGACAAAAATTTTTAGTTTATCTCCTTCTCTGAGTCTTTCACCAAGAAAACCAGAAGCACCGCCCGTATAAATCCTACCTTCACGTTCAAAACGAACTACGCCAACAGTCAGATGAACTTTATCTTTTACCTCTAATTGTGAAGATGCAATTGAATAAAAACGGGGAGTCAGAGGACGTAAGAAATTATGCAATGTCTGTGCATAAATATTTGCAGGATATTTTTTGAGCATGTTAACAATGGAGGTTGTACCTACCAAATCTTGTATGATGACTGGATCATTGGCAATATGTAGCAATTCTTCGTCTAGTGATAGAGCGGCCAGTCCTTTTATGAATTGAGGAGAGTTTTGTGTAATTTCATCTAGTTCTAATAGGGCATGACGAATTTTAACTGTCGTTATTCTATCTTCTAGTTTAACCATCTCCTCGCCGGATAAATGGCAAATTTCCAAGATTTCATCCACTAACTGTGGATCATTCTTAAACCAAACACCTAGAGAGTCACCTGCTTGGTAGACCATATTCGAATCACTAATATCGATTTCAATATGTTGTACATCCTTATTAGCATTGTATGAAGTGATTTTCTGGCGTAGAGCTAAAGTGGCCGTATAAGGTTCTTCTTTGGTATAGATGGTGCCATTATGAATAATTGGGTCTCTTGTAGAGGTAACAACAGACGCTGTTCCAACAATAGTATTGTTTTGTGGAATGAGTGTAACGAGTGTTTGTACAATATTTTTAATCCAATGAACAGATGGTGTTTCAAAATCAATATCACAATCTACCCGATCAAGAATTCTAGTAGCACCCAGATCTGCTAGTTTAGTATCAAATAATCGCCCTGCCCGGCAAAATTCAGGATAAGAGCTGTCACCCAAGGCAAGAACAGCATATTTTACCTGGGATAAATCAGGGGCTTGTTTACTGCATAAGAATTTGAATAAAGGAATCGCTTCTTCAGGAGGCTCGCCCTCTCCTTGAGTAGAAGAGATTAATAATAGGATATTCTCATTGCCAATATCTTTAATTTTATAATCACCTGTAGCAATTAAGCGCGCAGATAGTTTTGTCTCGATCAATGCTGTTAGTAATCGTTCGGCGACACTTCTTGCATTACCTGTTTGACTGGCAGATAAGACAGTAATGCTTTTAGTAGGTATTTTATTAGAAACACTAGTCACCACTACTTCATTATTGGTTGTCTGACTTTTAGTCCGTGCATAGCCAGACAACCAAGTTGGTTGAATACTAGATAATTGATCTTGCAACAGTTGTGGGGTAATAGGAAAATTTTGCATTAGAACCCCTAAAAAATCTAAGGTATTAATCATAATGTTGGTTGTGTATTTCTGTGATTGATATTATCCTTTACATTTTCTGATGTGAGGTACACTGTTTGTTATTCTTGCTTTTCCACCACCAACGACCAGCAAGAATATCTTCATTTTTTTTGAACAGGCTTAATACAAGGTTCACATTCAATACTAGGGTAACCTTTTAGGGAAAGTGGCTTAAAAGGTATTTGGTTCTCCTGAATATAGGTGCATATTTTAAATTATCCAATCAAAAATTTAAATTAAATTTGGCAATTGCAATGAATAGTATTCTTCATTCAAATTCTAGCTGTTCTCTAATGACTGATTATTCCTCTAATTTGTTCTGTTAGCCAAGTATCATTAATGAGATGAAGAAAACAACACTTTTTGTGTAATTGAACTGATACGTAAAATCTGATCACGCTTTACTTCTATTTGATGTGGTGCGTAAAGCCCAATACGGATATGATAAACTCTCTCATTTTTAGGAATTAAAGTTAAGTTAAGGTTTCTGCATGTGGTTTTTTTGTTTTCAAAGAAAAGCCATAATCAGTAGGGTTAATTTGGTAACTAAATCAGTTAAGGGAGTATCTTCCAAGGCAAGACAGGATGCTAGTTTAGTGTGGATATAAGTAATATCAGTTAAACTGTTGCTTAAGGGTCTTGATTTTATCAAATAATTTTGCCGATCTTTTACACTAGGCTGTGGTATTCTCCAGTAGTTTTGGTTCATCTCTTTTGTTATAATCCCGTCTTTTTTTAGAATAATATTTGTATCCAAGATAAAAACTCATAAATAAATGACATCTAATAGATATAGAATTAGTTATTCCGAACATAAGTAAAAGTCACACCTAATTTCCAGCCAAAAAATAAACTTGTTTTAGTCATAGGTGGTAGTTGGGTAGTTGAGAGAAAAATTGAAAATTGATTGGCTAATTCAGTGATCATTTTTTGGTTTCTCACATAGCTAGAGCTATTAAAGAAGTTATTCTCACTTGGATCTATGAGGGGTGAGTGATGTGGTTGGCTAAATAATCAATACAATACAGTTAGATTGTATGTATTTATTGACTTAATTGAGCAATGATCCAAAATTAAATCATTTTATCGGTAGGCAATAAGGGGGGAAAGTACAAATTAATCAATGTTAGACAATCAATGGTTACATAGATCTACCTTGCCAACTGTATCTAGAGAGTAGTCCTGTGTAAAGCTATTGGAACAGAAGTGACTTTACTTGTGTTATCAAGACATCTATGTCATCAGCTTAAATTACAGATACCGCAACATATTGGTGATATTGAAAAAATAATAGATCAGTATCGGAGCTTAGTTAATCAAACCTTATAAGATGCAAAATTAATTAGAGAATTTTGGGAACATTGATTTGTGAGTTAGTTTGATTGATTACTTGGAAATAAAGACAAAAAAAGTATAACAATATTTGAAAAAATTTTTGGAGCAAACTCAGAAGAAAATATAGGTTCTGGATGGATTATTCACTTTAAAAACCTTTGTAGGCGCTCAGTGTGCAGATATTGTACTGTGTAGTATTTTTATTTCAGATAAGATATTGAATTTATTGCGTGAATATATCAAAAATATTTTTGTGTAAAATGATTAGGAGACTACCATACAAAAAATATTAACGAATTATTGTTCAGTACCCATCAGGGTAAAAAATAGTACGTTTAAAGAGGGGGGGGATCCCTTGGTGTTTTGGTGAGGATGCACAACACTACAGGTTTTAATGGAAAACAATATTCCATATCAAGTTATTTCCTGTAGTTATATAGGAACTATTATTTAATGGGGATTCCATTAATACACCGAGATTATACTAAAACGGTCACTTTATATTGTAGAACATTTGGTGAAGCCTCCAAAATATTTAAATTGGAAATTATTGGCATTTCCCCGTCAAACTTTAGCAGTATATATGATCATTCTACAAGTTAAGTATATTGCTAAAAAATTAATTTTATATGGATGGAGTAAGACAACACCTGTGGTTATTAGTCAAGGCACTTTGCCTAATCCAATAGTTATTACAGGAAAAGTAGTTGCGTTGAAGTTAGTACAACAGGTGGTATCTCCATCGATTATGTTGATTGGTGAAACAGTAGAACTACATAACCGATTAGATTGGTTTGCTGAGAAATAATTTTTAGAGGGGTTTCTTAAAAAGACAGAGTATTAAATCATAGATTTAGAGGTATAATGCCAGTTTTAGTCGTATTGTATATTGAAATATTATGGGTACCCAAATAATTAGGATAGGTACAAGAAGTAGTCAGTTGGCTTTATGGCAAGCCAATCTGGTGAAACAAAAATTAGAAAAAAATAATATTACCTGTGAGTTGGTATACATTCAATCTGTTGGTGATTTAGACTTAAAGAAACCCATTTATAAAATGTCTGAAATTGGTGTGTTTACTAAAGCACTCGACCAGGCACTGTTAGAAGATCAGATTGATCTTGCTGTTCATTCAATGAAAGATGTGCCAACTGTATTAACCTCAGGTTTAACACAAGCAGCAGTTTTGAAACGAGGAGAAGTGCTGGATATTTTAGTGTTTAAGGGAGAAATTGATTTTAATCAGCCCATGACTGTTGCAACAGGAAGTTTGCGTCGACAAGCACAATGGTTGGCTCACTATCCTGAACATACAATAGTGAATTTAAGGGGCAATTTACAAAAAAGACTGGATAGTTTATATGCGAATGATAACGTGCAAGGTGCCATTTTTGCCAAGGTGGGATTAGAACGATTGAGTTGTTTGCCCGTTCATTATCTTGAATTAGATTGGATGATTCCAGCACCGGCTCAAGGGGCGATTGTTGTACTCTCTCGAGAAAATGATGAATCAATACTTGATTTGGTACAATGTCTAAATGATGATCAGACAATTTTTTGTGTCTCACAAGAACGTGCTTTTTTAAGAGCACTTGAGGGAGGGTGTGCAGCACCGATAGGTGCTTTGATGACTATTGATAAAGACTTAGCTTCTTTTAG
Source organism: Neisseriaceae bacterium (assembly GCA_016864895.1). Classification (NCBI taxonomy): domain Bacteria; kingdom Pseudomonadati; phylum Pseudomonadota; class Betaproteobacteria; order Neisseriales; family Neisseriaceae; species Neisseriaceae bacterium. The sequence goes on from CP046107.1 coordinate 1,173,668, forward strand.
GGGAGGTTTATTTTCATTAGATGGACGTAAAAAAGTTGTCATTGATGTTACTATTCCTTTAGTGCGGGCTTATTCATTGGGCAAGAATATGGCAGAAGAAGTCCTAAAAACTGGGGGTGAAGAAATTATGCAAGAGATTAGAGGTTATTTACGATAATGACTAAAAAGAAGGTTCTAATTACTCAAGTATTAAATAATGAAGAAAAAGAAATTCTTGAACGACATCAAATAGACTATTTAGAAGTATCAATGATTAGTACAAAAATTATTGATTTTAAAATACCTGATACAAAACCTAATTATTTGTTGATTACTAGCCAGAATGCAGTTAAAAGTATGCTAATCAATCCTAGTCTTGAGGAGTTAAAAGAGTATCCTGTAATTTGTGTGGGACGACAAACCAAAAGCTTATTGGAGAAAAATGCTTGGCAGGTCAAGTGTGTGGCAGACTATGCTAGAGATATCATTGATTTCTTACAACAAGACTACAAAAGTTTTGTTTTATTTCTAACTGGTAACTTACGTAGTAATATTTTAGTTGACTATATGCTCAATGCTGATATTCATTTCCAAGAAATTCAAGTTTATGAAACTGTATTGACTTCACGGTCTATTCAAGAAAATTATGATGCAGTTGTGTTTTTTAGTCCCTCTGCAGTCAATAGTTTTCATCAAAATAATTCTTTGCAAGGCAAGCAAGTATTTTGTATTGGAGAGACCACAGCAAGAGCCGTTGGCAGTAAGGTTGTACCTATACTGCCTTCTTATCCTAGTAGAAAAGAAACTTTGATGTTATGTGCCAATCAGATGAGGGGGAATGTAGTGTGAATCAAACCATTAAAAATGACATTTTATTAAAAGTTTTAAATCATGAGACAGTTTCACGCCCACCCGTATGGATGATGCGTCAGGCAGGACGGTATCTACCTGAATTTAGAGCAATACGTGAAAAATATGATTTTTTTACTCGCTGTCGTACACCAGAATTAGTGGCAGAAATCACAGTCCAACCTGTAGATATCATTGGTGTAGATGCTGCTATTTTGTTTTCAGATATACTAGTAGTGCCCCAAGCCATGAATATTCCATTTGTGATGAAGGATAATCAAGGCCCATGGTTGGACGCTCCAATTCGTACCCAAGAAGATGTGCAAAAAGTGATTATTCCTAATGTGTATGAAACCTTAAGATATGTGTTGGACGGCATTGTGTTAACCAATGAAAAATTAAAAGGGCGAGTTCCTTTAATCGGCTTTGCAGGATCTCCTTGGACAATATTATGTTATACAGTAGAAGGAAAAGGATCTAAAAATTTTGATATTGCCAAGGGATTTTGTTTTAGTAATCCATGTTTAGCACATACCTTGCTACAAAAGATCACAGATACAACTATTGCTTATCTAAAGGCACAAGTTAAAGCAGGTGTGGATGTGGTACAGATTTTTGACTCTTGGGGAGGAATGCTTTCCTTGGATGATTATATGTTATTTTCATGGCCTTACATTCAACAGATAGTTAATGAATTATCTAGCATAACTAAAGTTATTGTATTTGCCAAAGGTTGTTGGTTTGCTTTGCAAGAAATGGCAAAAAGTCCTGTTTCCGCATTAGGCATTGATTGGACTTGTCCCCCTCATATTGCGAGACAATTAACAGAGAATAAAATTGTGCTCCAAGGAAATTTTGATCCTGCAAGGTTACTTTCCCCAGTTGAGGATATTCAAAGAGCAGTAAAGCATATGATTCAATCATTTTCAGGGAAAAATTATATTGCTAATTTGGGGCATGGTATTTTACCGAATGTCCCAGTTTCACATGCTAAAGCTTTTGTTGATGCAGTAAAAATTTATCAATATGAAAATTAAGGCACACAAAGAGAAGAATAGAATATTGTCCCTCTTTTTACTTTTTATTTATTGGTAATTTTGAACTCCCTCATTATGTTAAACGGTATATCATTATCATTAGAATACAAGCTTTTCTTCATGAATGTTTTACATTTTTTTTTGTTAACTTTGAATGGTATTAGAGTTTGCTCGTTAAGTTTTTAGTTCAGCTTTTTTTTATGAGTTTATCCGTACTATCTTATCCTTTAGGGTTGTAAGAATATTCAATCATTGCGTTATTGTTGAAAATAATTATTTTTAAGATTAAAAATAGGATAAGAACACCCATAATTTACGATTTTTGAGGTGGTGAGAATTAACTTCATGTATATAAGCCTCTTTCCCCAAGACAATATTGATAAGATTTTTATTTTTACTGGTAAATAATGAGATTAATCAAGTAGTGTAGAATATAAATTAAATAAATAGAAGTAACTCTTGTTGAGTAATATGTATTTGTGCATGATTGATCAAAATATTTGATAAATAATTTTTACAACCGCAAAGAATAAAGTGATCAAGTGAGATATCATTACACTTATGAGGGGTAATTTTTCGAATGATAATGATAAGTGGACCCTTTATTTCTCCTAATAATTCACTAAGATAGAATCGGAAATATTGTGTCGAATACTAATAAAGTGCCTGGTGGTGTGGGTAATGGTGACGAAAATTACAGGGTAATCAAAAACTAGCCAATCTCTAATTTTTGCATGCCTGTTTTAATAGCAACGGCCTTTGAGTCATAGTGGGTGACATTAAATAATGGGTTAAAGGCATGACCTAATGATAGACCAATAAAATTATGTAATCACTAAACCTATAATACTTAGTTTGTATTTGTAATACAGTTGAGCATTTAAACCTGTAGTAAATAGTACATACCAATTAGTATAATCGATATTGATGACCCACAATACCTTATTCTCAAAGATTTTTCTTTAAAAGTCATCCTTAATCAAAAAACTTATTTGATACAGGAAGAATAACAACCAAACTAGTAGTAAATAAGTTGAGTACTGAAATTTTAATCCATTGGTATGTAAATTAAAGGTAATAGAAAAGATATACATGATAGGTACAGGTAGTGTTGAAATAGTAGTTGTACAGACAGACAATATGATATATCATTCCTCGGCCAGATAGGTCATAATTAGAAGTTGTGTTCCCACGGGGTAACAGCTTCTAGTTAAACCAGTAGCAATTTCTTTGTTCGGTTTAAATGTTTAAATAAATCAAAATTAGTGCCACTAAAAGTAAAATATATACCGAGATACTAAGATAATGGCACTCCTTCGAATGGAATTTAAAATCATTTTACTAATAGATAACTACTGAAAAATATAATAATACAAGCTAATGAATTTGAGATAAAGAATTGATCCAAATAAACCACTTAGGTTGGTATAGGGAAACTATAACCAATGAAATTATAACAATAGAAAAATAATTAAAGAAAAATTTTGTGAGTCTTTCATGAAAATGTCCTGGTAATTTTATATTGTATCGAATTAATAACCAAAATAGCATCATGTGGCTAGGAATATTAATAAAATAATTAGAGAATAAGCTCAAATACGTTATACTGGTAAGGTTAAATAATAAGGTATCCCATATGCAAAATAATACCATTCTATCTCGTTTAGAACAATTACGAGAAATTATGAAAATTAGAGAGATGGATGCATGGGTGTCATTAACTTCTGATCCCCATTTATCAGAATATATTCCAGGTTATTGGAAAACAAGGGAGTATTTATCAGGATTTACAGGTTCGGCAGGGGTTCTGGTAGTTACTAAAGATAAAGCAGGTGTTTGGACAGATAGTCGTTATTGGGAGCAGGCAGAAAAACAATTATCAGGCACGTTGATTAAATTATTTAGACAAACTAAACAAAGTCAGACTCATTGGGATTGGTTACTGCAAGAACTAAGCAAAACACAAAGTATTGGTATAGATGGTAATACGCTTTCTTATGCTGACTATATCACACTAAAACAAAAAGTTGATCATAAGGGTATTGATTTAAGACTTGATGAAGATATCATTCAATCAGTCTGGCATGATAGACCTGCTCTCCCCAATAACCCGATTTATATACACGGATCACCATTTGTATCTTTAACCTGTCAGGAAAAAATAGTCACACTTAGGAAATTGATGCGAGATAGAAAAGTAGATTATCATTTGATCTCTAGTTTGGATGATATTGCATGGATCACTAATTTACGTGGATCTGATGTGGATTATAATCCTGTTTTTCTCTCCCATTTATTAATTACTTCGGATGAAGTAATTCTATTTATTGACACCAAAAAAATGGATACTCAAATAAGTCATTACTTAAATAGTCAAGAAATTAAAGTACTAGATTATGCTCATGTGAATGAGGCTATTGCTAAATTGGATTATGCTAAACTTCTAATAGATGAACATAAAGTAGCATACGGTACATTGGTTAAGAAAAAACATACAACACAATTAGATGTTGCGATGAACCCCAGTACATTACTAAAATCTAAAAAAACACCATTAGAATTAAAACATATCAAGGAAGCAATGTTGCAAGATGGTATCGCCCTGTGTCAATTTTTCTGTTGGTTAGATAAAACCATACAAGATAAGAAAATTATTTCAGAATTAGATATTGATGAGGAGTTAAGTAATCGAAGAAAAAAACAAGATAACTTTGTATCATTAAGTTTTAATACTATTGCAGGATTTAATGCTAATAGTGCCTTACCTCATTATGCGGCGACCAAAGACAGCTATTCTTTACTTAAAGGAAATGGTGTTTTATTGGTTGATTCAGGGGGGCAATATTTAAATGGGACAACCGATATTACGCGGGTGGTTGCTATTAATCAGGTGACAGGAGCTCAAAAAAGAGATTTTACTTTGGTTTTAAAATCGCATATTGCGATGGCGAATTTGATCTATCCTGAGGGAATACCCATGCCCTTGTTAGATGTAATGGCAAGAGCGCCACTATGGCAAGAACATCTTGATTTTGGACATGGGACAGGACATGGTGTGGGTTATTTTTTAAATGTACACGAAGGTCCTCAGGTATTATCTTGTTATTCTAATGTCAGCGAGAAAACCAAGGTCTATGAGGGTATGGTTACTTCTATTGAGCCAGGTTTATATCGTCCTGGTAAGTGGGGGATACGTATTGAAAATTTAGCTGCATCAGTAGCACATCGGCCCCCTAACGAGGACGAATATGGAAAGTTTTTATTTTTTGATGTACTTACTCTTTGTCCAATTGATCGACGCTTAATTACAGCATACGCACTAACAGAAACTGAAAAAAGTTGGTTAAATCGTTATCACGATAAAGTGAGAAATACGCTATTTAAGTACCTTAATTCGGATGAGAGGGCGTGGTTAGAATGGGCAACTCAAGTAATTTAGATAGGAATGAATATGTTTAAGAATAATAAAATATTGGGTAGTGTATTTATCGTGTCGGGTACTGCTATTGGCGGTGGTATGGTAGCAATGCCGATTGTGTTATCTGGTGTTGGGTTTATTACTTCTACCCTTATTTTATTGATGATGTGGGGTCTGATGTGTTACTCGGCTTTGCTAATGGTTGAATTATATCAGTATCATTCACCTTGCCATACCCCAACACAAATTGCTGAGTACTATCTAGGGAAACCAGGTAAAATTATTTTACTGGTCAGTATGTTGACTATGATGTTTGCTTTAATAGCGGCTTATATCGCAGGTGGTGGTGAGTTATTTCAAGTAATAGGTGGACTGTATTTTGATAACCATATTCCTGGCTATATTTATTCAATTTTGATGATTGGAATATTGGCTATTTTTTTGGTGTTAGGGACGAATAAAGTTGATATACTTAATAAGTTGTTGTTTACATTAAAAATTAGTGTATTGATCTTAATTTTATTTTCCATGTTATCATTTGTTAGGGTAGGGAATCTAGATAGTTTGCCCGATAGTAATTTTGTTGTTTTGGTGTCATTGCCTTTGATTTTTACTGCTTTTGGATTCCATACATGTATCCAGAGTTTAGAAATATATTTAGAAGGCAATCGGTCAAAAGTTAGAAAAGTGATGATCATCGGTAGTGTCATTCCTTTAATTGTTTATGTTTTTTGGATGTTGGTTATTTTAGGGAGTTTAGACAGTGCAACTTTAAATGGTATTATCCGGGCGGGAGGAGGTGTTGATAGCATTTCCTTGACGATTCGTCAATTATTAGGTAATCCCTATATTGAGATTGGAGTTAAAGTTTTTGTTTTGCTTGCCATATTAACATCATTTTTGGGGGTGTCTTTAGGTGCTTTTGATTATATTTCTACTGGTTTGAAAATCAATGAGCAAATTTTAGGGCGCTTAACTGCTACCATAATTACTTTTTTTATCCCTGTACTTTTTGTCGCTTTTTATCCTAAAGGGTTTTTAAAAGCACTAGGGTTTGCAGCAATTGCCTTTTCTCTAATGACTTTAGTTATTCCTTCACTGATGGTTTGGCAAGAAAGAAAGATAACCCCATATCAATTAGGAAATTACAGAGTCAAAGGCGGGAATATTGGTTTATTGGCTGTATTTTTGGCTGGATGTTTGATTATAGGTATACAAATACTTGTTTTCTTAGATTATTTACCCAAAATTGGTTGACCATATGACCTATTTGTTTTACTGAGGTCTCCATGCTTTAGAGCGGGGAAATATCAATTTGATTTGAATAGATCCTTAGGAAAATTATTTTCTAAGGTTCTGGAGATAGCACACACATAAGTATTATTTGATTTTGCCTGATCGTCTATTAAACATGCTTTTTTATAAAATTTGTAAGCTAAGTCTATTTGTTTCCTACTCTCATAGTATTCTGCTACTTTAATACACTGATCAAGCTTTTTATCATTATTGCATTCTTTAACCATATTTATAATATCAATGTCATCATCATAGGCATAAGCAAATAGCGATAAACAGGATAACAGCAGAACTGATAAACATTTTTTTATTAACATTAATTTATCCATTTTAGTTAATAACCATGTGTTAGAGAGAGAAATTCAATAAAAGTTCGGTGAAACAAGAGAAGATGAGCTTCTCTTGTTTACTTTATTTGAAAGGTCACTAGCTAGCAATTTGTCCTAGATTTTCACTAGCAAATTCCCAATTAACCAATTCCCAAAAGTGTTTTAAATATTCAGGACGAGCATTTTTATAATCAATATAGTAAGCATGTTCCCAAATATCTACTGTTAGTATTGGGGTGAGAGATTTATCTTTAATAGGGGTATCTGCATTGCTTGTATTAACAATAGTGAGAGAACCATCAGCTTTTTTAACTAGCCAAGTCCAGCCAGAACCGAAATTAGCAGTAGCTTGTTTGGTGAATTCTTCTACAAAAGAATCGAAAGAACCAAAATTTTTTTCTAGGGCTTCGAGTAACATCCCGGTTGGTCTCCCGCCACCGTTTGGTGACAAGCAATTCCAGTAGAAAGTATGATTCCAAACTTGAGCTGAATTATTAAAGAGACCACCTGCAGGAGCTTTTTGAATGATTTCTTCTAAACATAAATTAGCATAGTCTTTGTTGTCAGCTAACAGGTTATTCAAATTATTCACATAAGTTTGATGATGTTTACCATAGTGATAGTTGATAGTTTCTTCAGAGATATGGGGTTCTAACGCATTTTTTTCGTATGGAAGTTTTGGTAATTCAAAAGACATAATTTGCTCCTTAAATTTATGAATTAGTATTTTATTTTTGATGGACAGTATACAAAACTTTAACCTGAGGTACAGGTTTAATCTATTAATTTTATTTAATGAATAAATTAAAATAATTTAGATGACATTCTGATAATGTATTTTAGGGGTTAAACTTATTGTTATCTCTATGGGATTATTTGGTAATAAATTTCATTACTATTAATAAAGCCTAAATCTTTACGAGCAGTTTCCGCAATAGCATCGCTGCCACTTTTTAAATCATTTATTTCAGCTTGCATAGCATCATTGCGAACTTGTAGTGCCTTATTTTTTTCTTCTAATTTAGCCAACTCACTGCCAATAGAAGAAAAATCTTTCCAACCACCTTTGCCTGTCCAGATGTTGTACTGTAATAAAGTAAGGCAGAGTAAAAGAAATGAAGTAATGAATTTCATAAAATAATTTTATTTGATTGCGAGTATGTATTATTCTAACTCAAGTTCATCTGTGAGTATAGGGTCAAAAATTTTTAACCAAACGGTAGCTAAAAAAATTCACTAACATTTGTTCTGGATGAATTAGGAGATACCTCTGCTGATTTTTTTGTACAAGGAGTATTGTGATTATTTACAAGTATCTTGGACTTATAACTCATCAAGTTTTATCATCTTAAAACAAAAGTTAACTTTTTGTTGAAGATCTAGTGTATCTTTACGAGCTACAACTTTTTTTGTCAGCAATAAACCTAATTTTTATTTAAGAGAGTTCGATTTAAGTATTTGCATGTAACTACAAAATTTATTGGCTTTTAATGAAGTCTACTAATAAATTAGCTACTTCTACAGGTCGTTCTAATACACTAGCATGTCCTGTGTTTATTTGGATCAATTTTGATTGAGGTAGTCGGTGATAAAGTTGGTTGGCATATTCGTAAGGAATTATTTGGTCTTCGGTACCAGTAAGTATTAATACAGGTTGTGTGATGCTATTTAAGGCAGAGGTAATATTAATGGTTAAATCTAGTTTAATTTGGCTCAACATGCCATCCCAATTAGTACCTATTTCTATACTTTTGACTAACTCATTTAACATTTTATTACCTAATTTCATTAGGAAAGTACTACCAAAAATATCTAAACATAATGTTTGGGAAGCCATTTTATAGTCAATATTAATTATATCTTGCCATAATTTAAGTTTAAGTTGCATGCTAGGTGCTTCTGAATTAATAAATCCTCCAATAGAAGTAACCGATAAAAATCGTTCAGGATGGGTTCCAGCAAGATACAAAGCAATACTTGCACCTAGAGAAAAACCAATAACATGGACTTCTTCAATTTTTAGTTCATTTAATATAGATATTATTTGGGCATTGATAATTTTTAGGTTTAGATCTTCTTTGCTATTAGGCGTTCTTCCAGAACCCGGGAGGTTAGGTCTTATATAGAGCCAATCAGTTTTTGATCTAAGTGTTCTGATTAACTCAGACCAATTACTCATAGCATTGCCACCTGTTCCGTGAATGAAAAGAATAGGGGTTCCTTCCCCATCGATATATGTTTCAATCAAACCATGGGGTGTGTAAATATCTTTTTTCATATTCATCAGTAAAATTATTTTAAGTTAAACATTATACTGATTTAAATGGATTTTAGAACTTCAATTTGTGAGTATATAGAAACAATCTCATCGTTTCGTCGTAAGACCAGATCCTTGCGGTCAGTAGTCAATTAACACCACTAGAATCAATCATAAATCCTATTGGTTAAAAACCAGTTTACAGTAAAATTTGTCATCGCTCTCTTTGATAATATAATTAAAGCCCAGTTTGTCAACTAGTTTTTTTGTTAATTCTAAACCCACACCAAATCCATATTTCCTTTCAGTTAGGGCATTTTCAACCTCGAGAAACTTGGGGGTTAAACGAATATTAATATTTCCTGATAAAGTATGTTGGAAAGTATTCTTAATGATGTTATTTAGGACGATTTGTACAGGGAAGTAATAGGTTTTAATAGTGCTAGGTTCGGAAACGATCTTCAGTTGTATGTTGGGATTGTTTTGAATGTTAGAAATATTTTGTTGGATTACCTCTTCTACTAATTGATCTAATTGAACAGATTCAATATTAATTGACTCAGAACCTCTATCAAGCCATAAAATAGCCTGTGTTATTCCTTGCATTTGATGAGTATACTTTTCTAAACGGATAATAGCTTGTTGGAGTTTAGGATTATCATTAATTTCACATTGCTTGAGAACATACTTTAAAATCTCTGTGTTAGAGACAATAATACTCAGAGGCGTTCTTAATTCATGGGATGTATAAGACAAAAATTGTCGCTCACGTTCATTGACCAGACTAATAGCTTTCATATTATGGTGTAATAATTCAGCAAAATCATTTAACTCAGGGTAAATGAAATTTGGAATAGGGTTATTTAAATTTTTTATATTCAATGAATTAGCCCAATTCTTTAAGGCCGATATAGGTCTATCCATTGTTTTGAAAAGAAACCATAGCATAAAAAAGATAAATAATAATAGAATAACAGCTGTTGATCCCAATAAAATAGCTACTCTAGTAGGGGCAAGTAGCCTATAATTAGATAAGTCAGCACCTGGGCTATTGACAAAGCTTACATATTTTGTTTTTAAATCATTCTGGAATTTGTATACAATCCAGGAAGAAATATTTTCCGTATTATTATTTTTAGGTATATTTATACGATATAAATGATTAGTGGTATCAGGTTCTGAGGGCATAGCAGAGCGTAACTCCTCTGGTTGTTGTTGCCAGCTATCAGAAACGTAGTATATTTTTGAGGGGCCTTCATTTATGGCAATATTTTGAATATCATAAGAAATGATCTCCTTCATCCCTTGAAACAAGAAGTGAGTTGCCAACAAGCTATAGCTAATAATAACTACGGAAAAGGCAATTAGGATAGAAATGATGAACCATGTTTTTAGACTGACATTTTTACTTTTAAGATAATTGATTAAGTCTGAGGCCATAGTTTGGAACTGTTTCAAGTTGGATATCACAATCAGTGATTTGATCTAAAGTTTGTCTTAGTTTGTGTAAGTGAACTTTTAAACTATTACTATTAGGCAGTAAATCTCCCCATAAGAAATTTTCTATTTCTGAACGACTCACAGTATCAGGTGCTTTTCTTAACAAAATTTCCATAATTTTCCAACCAGTAGGCGTTAAGTTAAAAATTTGGTCATTTACAGTACATTGATGAGTGTTAAAATCCATAACCATAGTACCAAATTTTAAGGTTTTTACCTGTCCACTTTTTCGGTTAGCTAGTACTTTGATGCGAGCCACCAACTCCTCCAAGGCTACAGGCTTAACCAAAAAGTCATCTGCACCAGCATCAAATCCTTTTAATTTATGGTGCAGTTGGTCTTTAGCTGTTACCATCAAGATAGAAACATCTTTACCAAGGGATCTGATTTTGTGGCAAAACTGGTAGCCATTGATACCAGGTAAACTAATATCTAGAAGCAAACATTGATAATCATGCTCTTGTACTAGGTTAAAAGCAATTTCCGCACTAGGGGCATAATCAACATTAATTTTTTGAAGACTCAAATAATCAATGAAAGTGTTCGCCAGATCTATATTATCTTCTATCAATAGTATATCAAGCATTTTTGTTCCTTATGATATGTGACTAAATTTTTGAATTATCAAACTTAATTACACGAGCACGCTGAACAATATAACAAAATAGGTTAATATATGGTTAAAAAATTAAATTAGAATGGCCATAGCCAAGCCCAAACTCTTCTATTATCTGCGATTAGCAGATTCAGCGTATGTGTGGCAGAGGCTGTGTTCATAGTGTCAACACGTAAGCCATTTTGATAAAGTTCAACTTGTAATTTGCCGGGTAAAAATATTTGTTTTTCTCCTGTGCCCAGAATAATAATTTCAGGTTTTGATTCAGATGTTATTAGTAAATCATCTATCGTTAGCTCTTGGAATGATTTATTGACTATCTGAATATGCTTATCCCGAATGAATATTGGTTGAGTATAGGTCATGTTGTTGATAATAATTTTTCCATGTTGGTAGCTATCGATCCACACAGGATAATCATCTGAGTTAGTAATTTCTATTTCCATAAATTGTTCCTATCAATAATTAACATTGTATTCTAGTTTAAATTATTTGACAAAAGAGTATAATCTGGAGCCTATCATTAAAATACTTTAATTTGAGGTAATTATGGCACCAATTAATATTGGCATCATGGGTGTAGGGACTGTTGGTAAGGGAACTATTGGGATTTTAATTCAAAATAAACTTGAAATCCAAAAGAAATTAGGGGCTGAATTTCGTATTTTTATGGTTGCTTGCAAAAATGTACAAAATGCTCGAAAAGTTTGTCCGGCAGATACTATTATTACAGATAATGTTTTTGATGTAGTGCAACACCCAGAGATAGATATTGTTATAGAGTTGATTGGTGGGAGTACCGTAGCAAGAGATTTAGTCTTGCAAGCTATTGAAAACGGCAAACATATCATTACTGCCAATAAAAAGCTTTTAGCAGAATATGGTAATGAAATTTTTTCAGTTGCTGAAGCCAATCAAGTGACAGTTAGATTTGAAGCGGCGGTAGCTGGTGGTATTCCAATTATTAAAGTGCTAAGAGAAGGATTAGTAGCCAATAATATTCAATGGATTGCAGGTATTATTAATGGGACGAGTAATTTTATCCTAACTCAGATGAAAGACAACAGTGAGGATTTTGAATCGGCATTGGGACAAGCTCAAAAATTAGGTTACGCAGAGTCTGACCCAACCTTTGATATAGAAGGTCATGATGCAGGACATAAAATTACAATTATGGCTGCTTTGGCTTTTGGTATTCCAATTGATTTTAGTCATTGTTACTTAGAAGGAATTAGCCATTTAAAAAGTAGAGATATTATGTATGCCAATGAATTAGGATATCAAGTTAAATTACTGGGAATTACCAAAAGGACAGATAAAGGGATTGAATTAAGGGTGCATCCAACTTTAATTCCAGAGGATCGGTTAATTGCTAGTGTTAATGGTGTGATGAATGCAGTGTATGTAAATTCAGATATGTTAGGTAAGTCTTTATATTATGGTGCAGGAGCGGGTTCGTTATCGACTGCTAGTGCGGTAGTAGCTGATTTAATAGACTTATCTCGTGAGTTAATTAACCAGTTAAAATATCCTGTGGTACCACATCTTTCCCATTTGCCTAGTGAAGTTAGGGAACTACCTTTTGTTTGTATTAATGATATTAATAGTTCTTATTATTTAAGGGTGGTAGTAAAAGATCAATTAGGTGTTTTATCGGCATTGACTAAAATATTTGTTGAGCATGATGTTTCTATTGAAGTAATGATGCAGAAGTCTGATTTTAATGAAGGTATAGCAGAAATTATTATTCTGACACATCTGACTATTGAACATAATATAAAAAAGGTTATGGCACAGATAGAATTTTTAGAAGCTATGGTGGGTAGTGTTACTATGATTCGTATGGAGTCGTTTCATCAATAATCAAAAATCAATGTATTAGATCACACATCATTTTGGTTCCAATAGTTAGAAGTAGCAGTACAAAAAATACTTTAAGTAATTTAGGATTGCTAATAGCATTTGCCTTTGCCCCTAAAGGAGCAAAAATTATTGTGGGTATTGCAAGTCCCATAAAGTAAGGCCAGTACATAAATCCTAGACTATGTTTTGGAAGGATACTAGTGTATTCTAGACCAGCAACGATGTATATCATGACACCAACTAAAGCGATCGGAAACCCTAAGGCGGCTGAAGTGCCTAAACTTTTTTTAATATCAATATTATAATGCAAAAAAAAAGGTACGAATATAGAACCACCCCCTATACCTAGCCAGCTAGATAGTAAGCCTGTGCCTAACCCTGCTAATTTTATTTTAGAACTAGTAAGCTCCCTTATTACTTGATTTTGGTTTTTTAAGTTAATAATAGATTTAATCGCGACATAGTAAATGAATAAGATGAATAAAATTTGTAGATAATCACTACGAATATATGGGCTGATGAAAGCACCTAAAGCGGTGCCTAGTATAATAGGAAAAGTCATTTTTTTGACAATGTTCCAATTGATGTTGCCATTTCTATTATGTGTTACCGCACTTGATAAGGCAGTTAGTACCATTATAGCAAAAGAGGTACCAATAGCTGTTTGCTGTAAATATTCGATATCGCCAAAATTACTTCTTAGCATATAGGCAATAATAGGTATTGTTAACAACCCACCTCCTATACCCAATAGCCCAGATAGAAACCCTGCAATACTGGCAATGGGTATGATAAGTAGAAGATCTTGTAGCTCCATGATATTTTCAATGTCCTATATTTGTTTTTTTGGGGATATTAGTTTCTAAAATATATTCTAATTCCTTGATATGAATATTTAAGTATTTTCCTGAGACAACGATATTGCAATAAGAGCTATTTTTATTAAGTGATTTGGTAGGGTACATTATTTCATATTTCCCTATTTTATTGACTGGAAAAAATAAGTCTGTTTCGAAAACAAACTTATCAAAGTTTATAATAGAGTGCATTGCTTGGATATCTTGCCACTTAACTTGAAAATTGGGTGCCGAATCAGAGTAAAGTACTAATCCGTTGCTATTCATCACTAAATAGTTTTTTTGATTTTTGATTATGGCATTGATTGCTTGAAAAAAGTGGTAAAAGCAAATAACAATAATCATTAAACCGATGCTCATAATGCTTATATTATAGTAATAATTTTCCAAGTTTGGGTGAAGCAATAAAATACAAGTTAGAATTAAAATCACAAAAGGCTTAATTAAACCAACCAAAATTTTTGGGATGCTATGGTATATAACAATTTCTTTCAATAAATTATTTTTCATAATATATTTAAACACATGAAATTATTTTTCAGATAGCCAGTAATTTAATGCAATAAGTGTTTTGGCATCTTTGATTTTCATCTGAGCTATTGAATTTTTTACTTCTTCTCTGGATAACAAAATAGTTTCCAATATTTCATCAGGATCTGGCTTGAGTTGGCTGTTCTTCTGTACATCATGAGCTTGGTATAAATACATTTTTTCATCACAAAAACCAGGCGCACTATAGAATGTCTGTAACAATGTAACACTCTTGGCAGTATAAGGCGTTTCTTCCGCTAACTCTCGCATAGCGCATTTGGCAGGATCTTCGCCTTGAACATCTAACTTGCCGGCAGGGATTTCTAGCAAAGCTTCGCCAACAGCATAACGAAACTGCTTGACTAAAATTACTTTATTGTCCTTAGTTGTTGCAAGAATGCATACAGCTCCCGGATGATTAATGACTATTCTATAACTATTGTTACCATTGGGTAGTTGAATTTTATCTCGGGATATTTTAACAAAGTTACTTTCATATATGAGATCACTAGATATTTTTCTTTCAGTTAAATCCATTATTGATCCTTAATTGTTGCAAATTGTCATTATAGTTTATTTTATTAGGGAATAGGATGGCTAATCAATCATAAAAATATTGAAAAAATCTCAAAAATAATACCATAATACCTGGGCTATTATTTCCCTAATTAAGAATATTGGATGTTATGTACAGGATATCAATTTTTGGAGATCCTGATATTTTTGAAAGTTTCTGTATTTTAAGTAAGAATATTTTAAAGTAAAGTTTAAACACTACATGTAGCAACATAATTCTACTTATTTTAGCCGTATACTCAAAACTGGATTATTTTAATTAGCCAGTAAAGTGATTAAGAGTGATACTTTTGATAACATTAAAAACCATCAAATGGTAATGAAGGGCGTGATCGAGAGATTCTGCGATTAAGTCGTCATGAGCAAGAAGCTATTGACAATATAAAACCAAAGAAATAGAGGTAAGATCAATGTCTCTGGATATGGGATAAAAGTGTCTGTATTTTGGCTAAAATGAAAATATTTTCAAGCAATAAATGTATTAGTTTCTAAAATATGAGAATAAGTTAGTATTGATGGTATCCTCCACCGTTGTAGATAACAAAAATACTGCTTTACAAGATCATGAATAACGAATTCAGAAGTTTAGAGAATAAGTCTTGTAAAAGCTATGATTTAGTTTCAGAATGTAAGTAGTATTGATTTAGCCTCTTTTCTTATCCAGTATCATACATGAGAAACTGCTATTTGTTGTTTTACAAAGTTTTCTTGGTGAAAAAGTAATTAATTTGTCCATAGGGGTTCAATGTTATGTTAAAGACAAGATAGTTGACTTATGAAGTTTATGTATTCTGATTTTGGTATAGATTAAAAATTAATATTAAGATAACAATAAAAATGATAACATTTTATCCGTTCTATTGAATTTAGAATCATTGTAACTTAATTATGAAGGATGAAGGAAATACTAATCATGAATAAGCATGATATAAGTCTTGAAAATTGGCTGTATCCTCGATGGATAGCACATCGAGGTGGGGGTAACGTTGCACCTGAAAACACCCTAAAAGGATTTGAATTGGGGTATGAATCTGGTTTTATAGGTGTAGAATTTGATGTGAAAATAACCAAAGATAATCAATCTGTTGTTATTCACGATGATGATTTAAAGAGAGTCGCTGGAGTTGATGTTCAAGTAAAAGATTTATTGTTAGAAGAAATTACTCGTATTGATGTAGGTACTAACTATCCACATTATCAACCTGCTTATGTACCGAGTCTGAAAGAAATTGCTGATTTTTGTGTGTGTAATAATATTGCTAGTAATGTTGAAATAAAACCTTGTTTGGGTAGAGAAATATGTACAGCAGAGATAGTAGCTAAAGATACTATTGAGTTCTGGCAAAATAGTCTTATTCCCCCGTTATTTTCTTCATTTTCTTTAGATGTCTTACAAAAACTAAAAGAAATATATCCAGATAGTCTAAGGGGATTATTGATTGAAAAATGGGATAGTGATACAGAAATTATTAACCAACTAAAAACATTGCAATGTATTTCGTTACACGTACCTGAAAAAGATCTGACTGAATCTAGAATTTCTAAGATTAGAAAAGAAGGGTATGCAGTTTTGGCATGGACAGTCAATGACTTAGATAGAGCAAAAGAGCTCATCTCATGGGGGGTTGATGGTGTGATTACTGATCTAATTGATCAAAGTTTTCAAATAATAGAATGAGGATAATTTTTTGTCACATATGGTTTGCTATAATCACATAACGTACAATTCACACGCAATAGTTAGAAGGGATATTAAATGTTTTTAAAAAAAATTAAATTAGGTGTAGTTTTATTTTCCAGTTTGGCTGCTCTTTATGCTTGTGGTGATGGAGGGAAGTCATCCAATAATGAAATTGTTTTTTGGCATTCTTTTAGTGGTGGATTAGGTAACGAGTTAAATGCCATTATCGATGATTTTAATCAGGCAAATCCGGATATTAAAGTTAAAGCTATTAATAAGGGTAGTTATGATGATGCCTTAAATGCGGGTATTGCTGCTGTTCGTTCTAATAATGCTCCTGACATACTGCAAGTCTTTGAAGTAGGAACTGCTACAATGATGTATTCAGGTAATATCATTAAGCCAGTTAGTCAGCTGATGGAAGAAGTGGGCATCCCATTCAATTCTTCTGATTTTGTGGATGCTGTAGCTGCTTATTATTCAGATAATAATGGTCGTTTAGTTTCTATGCCATTTAATAGTTCTACTGCTGTTTTTTACTATAATAAAGACGCTTTCAGAAACATAGGGTTAGATCCTAATAGACCTCCTAAAACATTTGAGGAAGTACAAGAAATAGCTAAGCAGTTGGTTACTAATAAGAACTCAGGGGTAAATTGTGGAGTAACTGTTACATGGCCAGCATGGATTTTATTGGAAACTGGTTCCGCAAGAAATAATACTCCCTATGCAAATAAAAATAATGGCTTTGGTGGGATAGATGCACGTATTTCTTTTGATTATCCCTATTATGTCAGGATTTTAACTGATTTAAGTGAAATGTCTAAAGATAGGAGCTTTGTTTATGGAGGGCGAGGGGATAGAGCTAATGAGTTGTTTACTACCGAACAGTGTGCTATGTTGTTAGATAGTTCTGGTAATTACTCTGATATAAAAGCGAATAGTAAGTTCTCATTTGGTGTCGCTACAATACCTTATTATGCTTCTATTGAAGGTGCTCCTCAAACGGGTATTATTGGTGGTGCTTCTCTTTGGGTATTTAACGGTAAGTCTGAAGCTAAATACAGAAGTATTGCAAAATTTTTAAAGTATTTATCCTCTCCTAAAGTTATGGCACAGTGGCATCAAAAAACTGGTTATGTTCCTGTTACTAAGGCGGCTTATGCTTTAACCAAAGAGCAAGGTTATTACGATAGTAACCCGGATGCGGAGGTGCCAATTCAATATTTAAATTCTAATCCAAATGGTAAGAAACTGGGAATCCGTTTGGGTAATTTACCGGCCATACGTGATATTGAACAGGCAGAAATGGAAAAGGTTTTTGATTATAAGCTAACACCACAAGAAGCTTTGAGCCATATGCAAGAAAAAGCTAATAAAAAATTGGAAGAATTCGAAAAAAATCACCAATCGTTTTAAAAATTATAGTAACATCATTGTGCTTTCTCATAAATTATGGAGTTCTGTATGTCAGCAACTGACTTTACGAGGAGATGGTGCAAAAATATGTATTTGGTAACGAAAATTATGGGATTTATTAATTAATGCAAGAAAAAAATGTTTTTAATCATAAGATACTTCCTTATTTATTAATTATCCCTCAATTGATTATTGTATTGGTTTTTTTCTTCTTACCAGCAGGGCAAAGCATTTGGAGTTCTTTCTTTGTTACGGATAACTTTGGTCGAAATCCAAGCTTTGTTGGGCTGGCCAATTATGCAGCTCTCTTTTTAGATGAGGCTTATTATCAATCCATCGTAGTAACGGTTGTTTTTTCAACCCTAGTTACGTTAATTGGTTTAGGTATTGCATTATTATTGGCGTTAATGGCTGATAATGTCTTAAAAGGTAAGTTATTTTATCGGACTTTTTTAATCATACCTTATGCTATAGCACCAGCAGTTGTTGGCGCCTTAATGAATTTTATTTTTTCTCCTTCAGTTGGTATTTTGGCCTTTATGTTAAGAGATTATTTTGGTATTCCTTGGAACCCATTACTTAATTCTACTCACGCACTAGCTTTGGCCACCATTTCTGCTGTTTGGATCCAAGTATCCTATAATTTTTTATTTTTTTTGGCAGGATTACAATCTATTCCTCAATCTGTTATTGAAGCTTCAGCAATTGACGGTGCCGGTCCTTGGAGACGGTTTAAGGATATCATTATTCCTTTATTAGCACCAACAACATTTTTTTTATTTATTATGAATATTATTTATGCATTCTTTGAAACTTTCCCCATTATAGATATGACGACTCAAGGAGGCCCCGGAAATATGACTAATATTTTAGTTTATCGGGTGTATAAGGTAGCATTTCAGGAAAATAATTATGGTTCATCTGGTGCTCAATCTGTTATCCTAATGTTAATTATTATAACTCTAACGTTTATACAGTTTAAGTACATAGAGAAGAAAATCCATTATTAAATTGGAACAACTATGGTAGAAAATCGCCCTGTCTTTAATATCTTAAGTCATATCATTTTAATTCTTGGGGTTATTGTTATTGTATTCCCTATTTATGTGGCATTTATTGCTTCTACACAAGCATCAATAGATATTAAAGATGCACCGATGTCTTTGTTGCCTGGTGGAAATATGTGGCAAAATTATAGTACAGCTCTTACAGAAGGCATAACAGGGGGAGCTTCTGTCAATAGAATGCTACAGGTGAGTTTTATAGTGGCAATGGGGGTTGCTTTGGGAAAGATTATTCTGTCATTATTGGCGGCCTTTGCATTGGTTTATTTTAGATTTCCTCTTAGGAAAACAATCTTTGGCTTGATTTTTATCACTTTAATGATACCAGTGGAGGTTCGAATTTCACCTACTTATGATATTGTTACTAAATTCAATCTTATTAATACTTATTCAGGAATCATTTTACCGTTGATTGCATCCGCTACAGCTACTTTTTTATTTCGACAATTTTTTATGACAGTTCCCCATGAGTTGGTAGAAGCAGCAAGAGTTGATGGTGCAGGGCCAATGAGGTTCTTTTTTGATATTTTAATCCCTCTTTCCAAAACCAGTATTGCAGCACTGTTTGTGATACAGTTTACTTATGGTTGGAATCAGTATTTGTGGCCATTGTTGATGAAGACAACAGAAGAAATGTCGACCATAGTTGTGGGCATTAAATTAATGATAGGGACAACTGATAGTACTGTAGATTGGGGGGTTGTAATGGCAACTGCTATGATTGCTCTAGTAATACCAACTATTGTAGTTTTGGTATTACAAAAGTGGTTTGTAAAAGGTTTAATAGATACGGAAAAATAAGTATGGCTAGCTTAGAGTTGATTAATGTACAAAAAAAGTATCCAGACGGCTATGAAGCCATGAGAAATTTTAATGTCAAGATTGAAGATGGCGAATTTGTTGTGATTGTCGGGCCATCGGGTTGCGGTAAGTCGACTTTAATGAGAATGATTGCCGGTCTTGAAGAAGTGACTGAAGGGGAGGTAAGAATATGTGGACGAGTTGTAAACCAGTTAGAGCCTTCTGAGCGGGACATTTCTATGGTGTTTCAAAATTATGCTCTTTACCCTCATATGACAGTATTTCAAAATATATCTTACGGCTTAAAGATTGCTAAAATACCTAAAGCTGAAATTAAACAGCGCGTATATGACGTTGCTACAATGCTCGGACTACAAGATTTATTGGATCGAAAGCCTAAACAACTGTCTGGTGGCCAACGGCAAAGAGTGGCCATGGGTAGGGCGATTGTTCGTGATCCTAAGATTTTTTTATTCGATGAGCCATTGTCAAATTTAGATGCGAAACTTCGGGTACAAATGCGTTTAGAGATTAAAAAGCTCCAACGTCAATTAAAAGTTACTAGTTTGTATGTAACTCATGATCAGGTTGAAGCAATGACTTTGGCTGATAGAATTATTGTTTTAAATAAAGGTAATATAGAGCAAATAGGCACTCCTGATGAAATATTTAATGATCCAGCTTCCTATTTTGTAGCTGATTTTATGGGGTCTCCACCCATGAATTTATTTCCAGTCACTGTGAGTACTTCAGGTGAATTAATTGGTTTTGATTACAAAATCCAATTAAATAGAGAAAATAGAAAAAAAGATATTTTGGGGAAAGAGGTTTACCTTGGTATCCGTCCTGAGCACTTAGTAGTAGATGGTAGTGGTTTGCCAATGGAGATTGAAATGATTGAGTCATTAGGATCTGAGAAGTTATTTCATCTGGTTTCTAATAATAATAATGCAAGATATGTTATGTCGCACCCAATAAAACATATGAATCATCATCATGAGGTAGGAGAACGAATTAAGTTCTGGGTTGACAATGATATTAATCTGCGTTGGTTTTCAAGAGAGACAGGGAAAAGAATTTATTAGGAACTGGAAGGTCAGGTTTTATTATGGACTCGAACAATACTTCAGATCGAACTATTCAACATGATTTTGGTAATCATTCTATATATCAAGAAGAGAAAAAAACTAAATTAGTTACTGTCATAATTGTGGTAACCATGATAGCAGAGATTATTGTAGGTGTTTGGTCAGGTTCTATGGCTCTCCTGGCGGATGGGGTGCATATGGGGGGGCATGCTTTGGCTTTAGGTTTAGCAACTTTAGCCTACTATCTAACCAGGAAATATGCGGATGATAGAAGTTTTACTTGGGGTAGTGGAAAAATCAATGATTTAGTCGCTTATACTAGCTCTATTTTGTTGATGGCTACTATTGCTTTTATGATATGGGAATCTGTTAGTCGCTTATTTCATCCTGTGCAAATGCTTTATGAAGAAGCGGTCATGGTTGCTTTTATTGGTTTATTAGTAAATTTATTTTCGATATTTATATTGCTACGTAATCCGGAAAATGAACATACTCATGGAATTCATGATCATTGTTCACATTCAGAAAATAGAAATAACATTGATTTAAATAGTTATGATAATAATTTTAAAGCAGCGATTATCCATGTCGTGGCAGATAGTGCGACTTCGGTAGCAGCTTTACTTGGTATTTTTATAGCATGGATATGGGGATGGGATTGGTTAGATCCTATGATTGGCTTAATAGCTTCCATGGTGATTCTTAAATGGAGTGTAGGCTTGTTAAAGAATTCAGGTTCTGTTTTATTGGATAAAGAAAGTGGCTCAGGCATAAAAAAACAGGTAGTAGATAGCATTAAAACAGTTAACCCTCAAGCTCATATCATGGATCTTCATATTTGGTCTGTTGGGCCTAAATCATATGTTGTAGTGGCAATCATAGGTTCTTCAGTTGATCAAGATTCAAGTAGTAGATATCGATCGATGCTTGAGCAAATAGAAGGGGTATATCACCCAGTTATTGAAATTAGAGCGTTATAAAGAAAATAAAACAGAATAAGATCCTAGTAGGATCTTATTCTGTTTTATTATGATGTCGTCTTCTTTCTAATTCTGTAAGATAGCGTTTTCTTAAACGAATATTTTTTGGTGTAATTTCGACTAATTCGTCACTATCGATAAATTCAACAGCACTTTCTAGGGTTAGTTTTATAGGGGTTGTCAATCTTACCGCTTCATCCGTACCTGAAGCTCTAATATTAGTTAATTTCTTACCTTTTAGTGGGTTAACTACCAAATCATTGTCACGAGAATGAATACCAATAATCATACCTTCGTAAACTTTTTCTCCAGGGCTGATAAACATACGACCACGATCTTCCAAATTCCATAATGCATAAGCCACTGCCTCACCTTGTTCTTGAGAAATTAATACCCCATTTTGACGACTAGGTAAGTCTGTTTTTACAGGGCCATAATCATCAAATACGTGTGACATTAAACCAGTTCCTTTGGTTAAAGTCATAAAATCATTTTGGAAACCAATCAGACCTCTAGCAGGGATATAGTAATCTAATCTAGTTCTACCATTGCCGTCACTTTCCATATTGACCAACTCACCTTTACGTTTGCCAATGGCTTCCATCACTGAACCTTGATGGTTATCTTCGACATCTATGGTCAAATTCTCGTAGGGTTCATATTTTTGACCCTCAATATCTTTGTATAGAACTCTTGGCTTACCAACAGCTAATTCATAACCTTCACGTCTCATATTTTCAATCAGGATTGTAAGGTGCAATTCTCCACGACCAGACACCCTAAATATATCAGCATCAGCAGTTTCTTCCACTCTAAGAGCAACATTAGTTAAGGTTTCTTTCATTAAGCGATCCCTAATTTGACGACTGGTGACGAATTTTCCTTCCAGTCCAGCGTATGGAGAGGTGTTGACCATAAAATCCATGGTTAATGTTGGTTGATCAATACTGATCACAGGAAGCCCAATAGGGTTTTCTTTATCACAAATGGTTACCCCGATACCTATCTCTTCTAAACCTGAAATAATTACAATATCTCCAGATTCTGCTTCTTCTAAAGGTACTCTATCTAAACCTTTAAATCCCAGTAATTGGTTAATTTTGCCTTGGGTAACCACTTCATCATCATTCATAACAACAACATTTTGTCCAGGTTTAATTTTGCCGTTTAAAATACGTCCAATTCCTAAGCGACCTGTATAAGCTGAGTAATCCAATTGAGAAATTTGTAGCTGTAATGGTTTTTCGCTAGAACCTTGGGGTTCTGGGGTGTGCTTTAAAATGGCGGCAAAAAGAGGATGCATATCAGAGCTGTTATCTTGTAAGTTGTTTTTAGCATAGCCATCTAAACCTGAAGCATACACAATTGGGAAATCCAACTGTTCTTCTGTGGCGCCTAAGTTATCAAAGAGATCAAACGTTTGATCAATTGCCCAATTAATTCGCGCTCCGGGTTTATCGATTTTATTAACAACTACAATTGGTTTTAATCCTAGAGAAAGTGCCTTTTTAGTGACAAAACGCGTTTGAGGCATAGGGCCTTCTTGAGCGTCTATCAATAATACAACACAATCAACCATGCCCAATACTCGTTCTACTTCTCCACCAAAGTCAGCATGCCCAGGTGTGTCAACAATGTTGATATGGTAGCCTTGATATTCAATAGCTGTATTTTTAGCTAGTATTGTGATACCTCTTTCTTTTTCGATATCGTTGTTGTCCATAATACGTTCATCAACATGTTGATTGTCTCTGAAAGTACCCGATTGTTTTAGTAGTTGATCAATAAGAGTGGTTTTCCCATGGTCAACGTGAGCAATGATTGCGATATTACGAATTTTTTTTGTCATGATTTTATATTCAATATTATTTCATTTGTAAGGTAAACAGAATTAATTATTCAGGTAATTTTTTTATAAAAATTCTATCGTGAAAAGTACAACTTATCATTATAACACTCTTACTTTATATTTATTACCATTTTTTTAGGATGAATAATTTTTATATTTAAAACTTGATTTAGTGAATTACTATCAGAGAACTTACCTGAATGGTAGAGAGATTAAAAAATATATTTTTTTTGGTTTCAATCTTATAAGGGGTATAAGGAGAGACAACTAGTTAAATAATATAGGAATATATACAAATATATAGTATTTCTGACCATATCATAGTCACGTTTAACTATACTTCATAAAGTTTTGTCCCCTTTTCAAGATCGAATTCTGTAATACATGTATATAGCTAGGTTGGCTGTAATCGGTGCCGACAATCCTGGTAACGACTACTGCTTCTCTAAGTTTGGACAGTAAATGACTACATTCACATTCTTTTTGACAAATATTAACTGGATCTATTATGGTAATGGTCATTGTTCCTTTGAAAGTGAGTTTCCTATTTTTTAGGATCTTCAATAGGGATTTCAATTCCTATGATGCAAAGTTTGGTGATTGTGCTGAATTAATAGGAAGTTCTAAAAATCTCTCTATTCCATGACCAGCCCAGCCTTTATTTACTTTGCCTGATGGGTTTAAAACTATTACTTTATACTCTAAAGAAAGCTCATGCAAATTTCTATCTTTCAATGTTTGCATTCTTTCTATTGCTTCTTTACGTTCCATACTCACCTTACTTAAAAATCGCTAGTAGCTCGTTAACTTTTATTCTTTTACTGCCTTTAGATGATATATTGCGTTGAACAGATATTGTTTTAATATTGGCACCTTTATACAATTTTCTAGTTACTTCTGTATCATGGTTTGAGATTAATATACCTTTTGTTTTCTTTGCTGTTAATTCGGCTAACTTAGCAAGTTTTTGTTGTTGATTTTGGTTAAATCCACCTTGTGAATAGCTTGTAAAATAGGCAGTTTCAGATAGCGGCACATACGGAGGATCACAATAAATTAAATCATTAGATTGGGCTATTGAAAATGTCTCTTCAAAGTGAGCATACATTAGTTCGATTCTACCTGATTTGTGGATAAAATGTTCCATTTCACTTTTTGGAAAGTAAACTGTTTTATATCGACCAAAAGGTACGTTAAAGAGTCCTTTACTGTTATAGCGACATAATCCATTGTAAGCGTGTCTATTTAAATACATGAATAAAGCGGATCTTTCTAGCTTATCTTGTGATTGATTAAACTGTGTTCTCAACTCATAGAACTGTATTTCTTGGTTATTATGGGGAGTAAAAAATGATTGAGCGTAGTCAATAAAGTCTTTTTTTTCAGTTTTTAATGCTTCAAATAAATTAATTAAATCAGCATTGGCGTCAGATAACACATAACTTTCAAATTCAACACCTAATGTAACTGCACCACTCCCTGAAAATGGCTCTATTAAGCGTTTTCTATTAGAAATAGGCATATGTTCTTCAATGAATTGAACAAGTTTAGCTTTACCGCCAGCCCACTTTAAAAAAGGCTTAGACATTATCGTGAATTATGCTCTCTTAATAAAGTTGATTCAATAAATATCATGTTAGTTTTTAGTAAATGGAAGAACAATAGGAATCATTCTTAACTTTATAAATTGTACCAGAAAAAAATTATTTCCATTTCGTATAGCTTATTTTATATTAACCATAATATTCATAAAATTCGATTCTCGTAAAAGAAATGGGGAAAGAATAGGATGTGAATGTTTTGTTTTTGAAAATACCACTCCTTTTATCCTAAGCTAATATTAAATTATGTAATGTTTACAACATTACATTATCCCTTTCCCCCATGACAATATGAGGTTTTTTTTTGTGGTAAAAATTATGAGGGGGGGGGAGGATTAATTTTTTCTAATTCACTCCATATTAAAGTGGTATTAGCTATGTATGGGGGATAGAATTGAATTATCGAGAATATTCGATAGATTTTCTACTGATATACATATCGAGTTATATAGCCAAACATGCTTTTAAAGGACTTTAAAACGCGTTTTAAGTTGAGGGTGGAATGTTGAGAATGTACCACATCTAAAGGCCAAAACTAGCGATTTTGAGCGTTTCACAAGAATAAATACTATAATGTATCTCACAGAATTGCCAATTTTATAGGAATGTAGGAGGACATTAATTTTTCTTTTTATCGGTTAGTTATTTATCATATTCTAAGCCGACATTAATCATCTTTCAATTAATGTAGTTAGATTGGTTAGTCTATTATTTGTGAGTTATATATCGAAAAAAAGTTAACTCAATAGCAAAATGTTGTTGACAATTTAATCATAAAGGCTATAATTCTTCATTCAATAAGTCATCGGGGCGTAGCGCAGTCTGGTTAGCGCATCTGGTTTGGGACCAGAGGGTCGTGAGTTCGAATCCCACCGCCCCGACCATTTTTTATCTGAAAACAGAAAAATCTGAAAACAGAAAAATTGATGAGCGCCCGTAGCTCAACTGGATAGAGCACCGCCCTTCTAAGGCGGGGGTTACAGGTTCGACTCCTGTCGGGCGTACCAGTGGTGGCTGTAGCTCAGTTGGTAGAGCCCCGGATTGTGATTCCGGTTGTCGTGGGTTCGATCCCCATCAGTCACCCCATTTTTTTATCATTATCTATCTCATGTCTTTTTAACTGTTAGTATTAACAGGGAGGGATTATGATACTATTCTGAAAACCTGACTATTCTGCTCATGGTATTTTTTTTTTTGTAAAACTAATAAATTCTGGTAAGCTAAGTGTATTTCATAGTTGTGGATTTTTTATCGTGAAATGGACTCAATTATTAAGTACACAGCGTTTTAAAATCAGCAATGGTAAGGTCGTAAAAGTTTATACGGACTCTAGTAGAGAGGCTGTCAATAATTCACGTTCTGGTTTTTTAATTGATTACGATAGAGTAGTTTTTTCCGGTAGCTTTAGACGTTTAGGTCGTAAGACGCAAGTACATCCTTTTTCTGAAAGTGACTATACACACAATCGGTTAACGCACAGTGTTGAAGTGGCAAGTGTGGGACGAAGTATCGGGAATCAACTTGGGCTAATGCTAATGATTGAGAATGAATTACCAGATTCAATTAAGCCTATGGATATTGGATCAATAGTACAGGTTGCTTGTTTAGCTCATGATATGGGTAATCCTCCCTTTGGTCATATAGGTGAGGAAGCTTTAAGGGCGTGGTTTCGTAGTTCTGATAATGCTAGGTATCTGTTAGGTATGTCCCAACAGGAAATTAATGATTTACAAACTTATGAAGGAAATGCCCATACGGTTAGAATTGTTACCAGTTTGGAAATGTATAAAAGTTCTGGAGGAATGAGATTAACTGCTGCTTCGATTGGGAGCTTAATCAAGTATCCATGGACCAGTAGTGCACCTCAAGGACGTACTAAGTTTAATATTTATCAGACAGAATTACATTTGATGCATCATGTTTTTAAAGAGCTAGGTATTGAACAGATTTCAGATAATACGTGGCTAAGACATCCTTTATCTTATTTAATGGAGGCATCAGATGATATTTGTTATGCAATTTTAGATTTAGAAGATGCAGTTGAGATAGGAGTATTAACAGAAAAGGACGTAGAAAAGATTTTGAAACCTATTCTGCATAAAGAAAATATAACTCGAGATCGAAAACTAACGTCTATGCAGTATTGTCGTATGCTAAGGGGTAAAGCTATAGGATGTGCAATCGATAATGTTGCTCATACCTTTTTTAAATATAGACAGGAAATTATGCAAGGGGACTTTCAAGCTAAAGATTTGTTATCAGTTTGTCGTTCGGAGGTCAGTGAGGCGATTAAAAATGCTAAACAACTAGCTCGAGATAAAATTTTTATGCATCCCAATAAGTTGATGACTGAGATAGCAGGATTTCCTTGTTTAGGGTCTATTTTGTCTTTACTGATTCCTGCCACATACGAATACGTAAAGCTACAGAATAAACAGGAAATCAATAGTCAACACCGATTGGCTTTAAAATTATTAAAAGAGGATCCTATCTTGGAAACTGATTCCTTATATACCGCTTATATGAAAGTGTTGGATTTTGTTGGCGGATTGACTGATAATGCTGCTGCAAAAATGGCTAGAGAAGTTTCTGGTATTGGGATGATTAAGTAAATACTTTACCTTTTAATCACAATTTGTAATAATCCGAGATTTAAAATATTAGATATACCATTAGGATAAGAAGATGGCATTGATTGTTCAAAAATATGGCGGTACTTCAGTTGGTTCAGTTGAGCGCATACAAAATGTTGCTAAGCGAATTGCTAAATTTAAACAACAGGGAGATGACGTAGTAGTAGTAGTTTCAGCGATGAGTGGTGAAACAAATCGTTTGGTTTCTTTAGCTGAAGCGATACAAGCACAACCTAATCAAAGAGAGTTAGATGTTGTGTTATCGACAGGCGAACAAGTGACTATCGGTTTATTGTGTATGGCCTTAGAAGCGATAGGTATTCGTGCCAAAAGTTATACTGGATGGCAAATACCTGTTAGTACCAACCATGTGCATACCAAGGCACGTATTGAAGATATCAATGATGTTAAGCTAAAACAGGATTTAAAAGATGGAAAGGTGATTGTAGTAGCTGGTTTTCAAGGTGTGGATAGATATGGCGATATTACCACTTTGGGCAGAGGAGGTTCTGATACGTCCGCTGTTGCATTGGCAGCTAAACTAAAGGCAGATGAATGTCAGATTTATACGGATGTAGATGGTGTTTATACCACCGATCCTAGAGTAGTACCGGAAGCTAAAAGACTAAATAAAATTACTTTTGAAGAAATGCTTGAATTATCTTCATTAGGTTCAAAAGTCTTACAGATTCGTTCTGTTGAATTTGCTGGTAAATATCATGTTCGTTTGAGAGTATTAAGTAGCTTAAAAGATGATTGTGAGGGGACATTAATTACATTTGAAGAGGATAAAAATATGGAGCATGTGGTCGTTTCAGGAATTGCATTTGATAGAAATCAAGCTAGAATAAATGTGAGAGGTGTTCCCGACAAGCCAGGGATTGCATATAATATTTTGGGGGCTATTGCCGACGCTAATATTGAGGTTGATATGATTATTCAAAATGTTGGTGAAAATGATACAACTGATTTTTCATTTACAGTGCCTAGAAATGATTATCAGAATGCACTTGAGGTTTTAAATACAGAACAAGATAAAATTCATGCTAAGACTATTGATGGAGATGGCACAGTAGTAAAAGTTTCTGTAGTTGGTTTGGGTATGCGCTCTCATTCTGGAGTGGCTTCTCGAATTTTTAAAGCTCTAGCAAATGAAAATATCAATATTAAAATGATCGCAACATCAGAAATTAAAGTTTCAGTACTGATTGATGAAAAGTATTTAGAATTAGCTACTCGTGTTCTGCATCAAGCTTTTCAATTAGATAAATAAAGTCACGAGAAAAATGCAAGAATCCCAAGGGAGAAGGTTGTCCCTGGGATTTTTTTTATTATTGATTTATTGATCAATTATTGTGCTAAGAGTATCCTTTGGTTTTAGCAAAAAAGTTACAGAGTACATTTTTTCTCATTGGTTTGATCTAGAGCCTTGTTCTTTATCTAGACTATGATAGTCATTGCCTATGAACGGTAATGAATTAAGGTTGTCCCAAAATACTAGATTTAGGTAGTAATAAAAATAAAATGATATGTTTGGTGTAGATCATAACCTATTGTTATTCATATTTTTAATAGTGAAAGGTATTATTAAATTGGTACTTATTATTTGCTATGTAGTTGAAGATGTAAACCAATTTTTAACGGTTAAGACAAGATAATGCTTTGCGAATTTTTTGATCATGTTTTATTTATTAGAAAAAAGTAAATTATTATGTACATCATTAAGGAAAGACCAGTACAATAGAGGGTGCTGAATGTTTGTTCTAAAAATAGCTATATATTCTATTAATCATCATCATTTAAAGTGAATCATATATGAAATTTATTATATTAATGTTATTAAGTTGCCTGATAGCTTCCTGTTCTTCTGTTAAAACCAGTACTATCCACCAATATTCAGACGTACCGAAGACGACTCGTGGGGAGGTTGTATCAAGTAGTGAATATAGTGCGCCTGTTTTTATTCATAATATAAAAAAGATCATTTATTATCAGTATACAACCGAAGGCGATACAGGGTCAGTGGTTGCTTCTAGTTTAATATTGTTACCAGATAAACCTAATAGTAAATTGGTCGTTCTTGCTCATGGAACTATTGGTGTTGATGTGGCTTGTAGTGTTGATAAGACTTTCCCTTTATTTTTGCACAAAGGATTCATCAATCCTTTGTTGAAAGAGGGCTATACAATAGTTATGCCCAATTATAGGGGGTTGGGACAAACCAATGCTACACATTTTTATTTTAATGCAAAGGAATCAGGTAAAGATTTGTTAGATGCTATATTGGCGGCCATGAAATTGCAAAAAATAGATATAGAAACCCCAGTTGTATTTTTGGGGTATTCACAGGGTGGACATGCTGCTCTAAGCGCGACCGAAATGAGAAAAAGTTATTTCCCTCAGCTTAATTTAGTTGGTTTGGTTTTATATGCAGCACTTGTTAATTTTGATGAAATGATTAACGATATATTGAGTAAAAAAATCTCTTCTACTGTCCAATATTTCTTATTACCTTATGTGGTTTCGCCTATTGTTCGTAGCCATTCTGATATTCATTATAAGGATTTTTTTAGTTCTTCGGCAGTTCCTAAAGATTCTGGGGAAGATCTTGTATGCCTATTCGATATAGTGAAAATGATTCCTATTTCAAACAAATGGACTCTTCATCCTTCTGATAAAGCGTTAGAAGTTGCTGTTTCGTATTATAAAGAACAAAATTTGCCGCATGTTAGGGTGGATACACCTTTAATGTTGATTAGAGGTTCAAAGGATGCAGTAATCATAGATCGATGGAGTAAAGATTATGTTACTAAGTTGTGTAGTGTAGGTGATGTTGTGGAGGAAGTTATTTATAATGGCGGTCATCTTAGTATGGCTGGTGTTCCTAGAGCTGTAGACTGGATAAGGAAAAGATTTAATCAAGAACCTCCTCATAATGTATGTAATACTCTATCAGATAAAAATAATGTTCAATAAGTGATTTTGACTCGTTGCAATGTGAGATCTGATAAAAAGTGATTAAGATATAGAACCCTTAAATATAGCCACTGAACAAATTGGCATGACATTCCCCTCTTAGGCGTTAGAGAGGGGGGGGAATGCGGTGTTAATTTGTTCAACACTATTTAAGATGTAACTTTACATCTTAGAAAAATGATATTTGTTCTTCAATCTCATACTCTTGTTCTTTGGTAAATTCTTCAAGTAATCCAACCAATCTTTTAGTTTTATGCTTTGTCTCAAGTTTATTATTAAGAGCTAACATCCCTTTAAAATAATTACCTTATCCTTTAAGGAAGTTAATGTAATATAATTCGTTAGCTTGACAAGTAGTCAAATCAATACGTCCAGCATACTTAAGATATTCAATATGAAGCATTTTACTTTATGTCATGTTTCAGTTTTGAACTGAAAAACCTATGCTGTCAGCTAGACATAGAAACTATCATGTATCTTTTGATCTTCCTCATGGGAAATAAGGACTTTCTCACCAGTTGCAAGTATTTGGCTTTGAATTTTAAATATAAGGAGTATTCATCTAAGGAGTATTCATATTCTAGTTCGTTCGGCTTTTATACGCTTTATCCGAACCTATATTCAAATATTTGTTATTTCAATAATGTTTTAGATGTAAGTTTCTTAATGCCGCTAAATACCCAATTACTACTTTATTAAGAATTTTTGTTCGTTCTAGTGTGATTGCTTTATCGTATTGATTTGAGAAAACAACTGTCTGAGTTGACGAAATAGTTCATTTGATAGATCGTACATGGCATCAAAGAAATTGGTCAAGATCTGTAATAATTGGGGGTCTATTCGGTCGGAATTGATATAACCTATTATTGATAAAGGAACAATGATGATAAATAGGATAAGGATAGATAGAACATAGTTTCTAATATTTTTATTAACCCAATCAGAAAAAAATCCCCAATAAATAATGAAGAAAATATTAATTATTGGGATGAATAGTAGCACAATGACAAAAATCCATTTATAAATTGGAACAGGGGATTTTCTTTTTTCCACTTTCTTTTGTTTCTTAGCTTCTTTTTCCTTTTGCTTTTTAATGCGTCGTTCTTCTTTAAGTATAGCTTGTTGTTGACGGAATTTTTTTTGTTTCGCTAACACATCTTGTTGTTCTTCCTCTGTTTTCTCTAATTTTCTTTTTTCCGCACGAGTTAATTGTTTTTCTTCAGCGGTAATTGGTTCTTTTTGAAAAGAACTATCACCTGTTTCTACATCTAAAGGATATTTTTTTTCCACATCTGGGTTTAAATAATCATTGTTATTATTGAAATCATCTCTCCTCATACGTCTCTCCTAATGAAATTCTTTTAGTGATTATAATTAACGAACTATTTATACTAGATTAGTAAGTAGTTTCATAAAAAAGACATTACCTTGTCAGTATACATATATACAGAGGGAATTCTAGCATAAAAAATAATGTAAATAATAAAATAGATTATTTCTAGGAAGTAGATCTTTAAAATTATTGTCTGATTTTTAACTTTTATTCCCTATTCAGATCGAGCCTCTTTAGCTTATTTGCTATACATAAGATAATCTCTTGACGAAGGGAGAGATATAAGGCATAAAACCGCAAAGTAGTTATTTAGGTATCATCGTTATGTGGTGTATTGACGATGGTAAAGAGCATGAATAATTTGATATTGGTTTAAAATAATAGACGGTTCAGTATTTGGAATGTTGCTTGTACCAAAAATTATTAATCCAATAGAAGCTGTAGGCATGGAAACCACAACTTTATTTTAGTGGATTGGGATTTGTATCGGAATGATAATTATCAAGGTGATCAAGTGCTAAATGGCTTCTAGTTTGGCAAGACTAGAAT
Organism: Neisseriaceae bacterium; assembly: GCA_016864895.1. Taxonomy (NCBI): domain Bacteria; kingdom Pseudomonadati; phylum Pseudomonadota; class Betaproteobacteria; order Neisseriales; family Neisseriaceae; species Neisseriaceae bacterium. Next base: position 1,206,750 of record CP046107.1, read on the forward strand.
CTAGGATTTTGAGTCCATATTGACCAAAATTAATGGTTAATACATAAGAATGAGATTTTTTTTGCCGGTTAATAATTACACCAACGCCAAAACTTGGATGTTTGACCATCATACCTAAAGTATAGGGTTCATTTTCTTTATCTGTGAGTGATACATTATTCTTTCTACCTTGCAATGGCGTAGAGACTAAGGGGGTGTTATCTTTAGCAGATAGGTGATGAATTAAATGTTCTGGTATTTCGTTAATAAAACGAGATTGTAGGGCAATATTTTTTCTGCCTTGATGATAACGTTCATAGACAGAACTTAGATATAAGTTTTTTTTTGCTCGAGTAGTCGCAACGTACATAAGGCGACGCTCTTCTTCTAGACTGTCATGATGATTAAGTGAGTATCCACTAGGAAATAAACCTTCTTCCATTGCAATTAAAAATACTGTATCAAATTCTAATCCTTTAGCAGAATGGACTGTCATTAATTGTACATAATCCGAAGGGTCATTGGAAGATTGAGAGTTTCGTTCCCCTGCTTCTAAACTGGCATTTGATAAGAAAGCTGTAATTTTATCTTTCACACTAATTGCTTGGGGTGTGTCAGAAAATATTTGTTCAATATCTTGATCGTCAAAAGTATAAGTTGCATTAACTAATTCATGTAAGTTATCAATTTTATTTTGGAAGTCACCTTTTTTTTGTTGATAATATTGAATCAGTCCTGATTTATGTATTAGTTCATTGATTAAATCAGAGAAAGATAATTGATCTATCTGCTCACGTAAGTCACAAATAATGTGATAAAAACTAGCTATATTCTTATTTTTACTTTTTTCTTGTAATAAAACGTTCCATAGGGAGTCTTGTATTTCTGCAGCTTTAGTCTGTAAATTTTCAATACTCTTGTGGCCTATGCCTCGATTTGGGAAGTTAATAACTCTAAGTAGAGAATGATCATCCTCAGGGTTTACTAATAATCTTAGATAGGCCAGAGCATGTTTGATTTCTTCTCGCTCATAAAAACGTAAGCCGCCATAAACTTTATAGGGAATACCGGCATTAAATAAACTTTGTTCAATAATTCTTGATTGTGCATTATTGCGATATAAAATAGCCATAGAACTATAAGACTCACCGTTTCGGTGATGAGATTTGATTTCCTCTAAAACAAATTGGCTTTCTTCTAGTTCAGAATAAGTCCGATTATATTTGATAAGTTCCCCTTGTTTTTGGACACTTCTAAGTTTTTTTCCAATCCTATCTGTATTATGTGCGATTAATTCATTGGCTGCATCCAATATTGTTTGGGTAGAGCGGTAATTTTGCTCTAATTTGATCGATTGTATAATTTTGAAGTCTTGAATTAGATACTGCATATTTTTGACATTGGCACCGCGAAATGAGTAGATACTTTGGTCATCGTCGCCTACAGCAAAAATACTTGCATGATTTCCAGTAATTAATTTTAACCATTGATATTGCAAATTATTGGTATCTTGAAATTCATCAACTAAAATGTGTTGGAAACGACGTTGTAGAGACTCTTGCAATAAGGTACTATTTTGAAGTGTTTCAACGCAACGTAACAAGAGTTCTGTAAAATCAACCAAATTTTCACGATGACAAGTCTGTTCGTAAATAGCATAATACGAGTTAAGCAAATCATATTGATGATGAGTCATTAGAACTGGATTGATGCTTCTATAACCTTGTTCTTTATTATTATTGATATAATTTACTAGGTCTTTGGGAGTAATACTATTATCAATGGTAGAGTTATTTTTTAAAATACGTTTGATAATAGATAATTGATCCTGTGTGTCAATAATTTGAAAATTTTTTTGTAATTGAGCTATCTCGTGATAGCGTCGTAAAATCCGATGACATAAACTATGAAAAGTACCTACCCACATATCTTGAATTGAGTAAGGTAATATGCCTTGAATCCGTGAACGCATTTCTTTGGCTGCTTTATTGGTAAATGTTACGGCTAAAATGTTTTGTGGTAAACTTTGTTTAGTGGCAAGTAACCAGATAATTCGAGAAGTAAGAACCCGGGTTTTGCCACTACCAGCGCCGGCTAAAACAAGTAAGGACTGATTATTTGGATAGGTCACAGCTGCTAATTGTTCAGGATTGAGAGATTGTAAGAGTGGAGACTCAATTGGGTTCATAGAAATTAAATTTAGTCCTAATGATTTGTTGTATAGACGAATTAAACCAACTCACTGCTAATGATACACAAATTGTATAGAATATAAAATAACTAAATTGGATGACTTTTAATTGAAGATTATATTACATGCTTAGCTATCGACACGCCTTTCATGCTGGGAACCATGCAGATATATTAAAACATTATTGCCTGTTTGAAACCATTTCATATTTTGTCAATAAAAATAAACCATTTTCCTATATTGACACTCATGCAGGTGCCGGTTTGTATGCTATTAATTCAGATCAGGCAAGAAAAACTCAGGAATATGAAGAAGGTGTTTTGAAACTATTTAATTCTGATTTAGAAGTAGATAAGAGTTTATTAGCATTTAAAAATTTTTTAGCTTATTTTGTGTCTCGGCAACAATACCCAGGTTCATCATATCTTGCAAAAACAATAATACCTAAAAATGAATCACTTTATTTGTACGAATTACATCCTAGTGATTTTTCTGTTTTAGAAAGTAATATGTCTCTTGATACACATCAGAATATAAAATTATTTTATTCAGACGGATTGCAAGGTCTTTTATCTTTACTTCCGCCTAAAGTCAGGCGGGCGATAATAATGATAGATCCTTCTTATGAAGTGAAAACAGATTATCTACAGATCCCTAAAACAGTAGATCAGGCATATAAAAAGTTTAGTACAGGTTGTTATTTAATATGGTACCCATTGTTAGCACGACAAAGGCATCGATCGATGATAAAGTCTCTATCTAATATTAGTGCTAAGTACATACAAGTAGAATTAATAGTAGCAGATGTTGATAATGATACTGGTATGTATGGTAGTGGAATGTGGATTATAAATCCGCCATTTATCCTGAAAAATCAATTAAGTACTGTATTGCCTCAAATGGTATCGTTATTAAAACAGAGTGAAACAGCACATTTTATTTTAGATTCTGGATTGTTATAAGAGACAAGATAAAGAGTTGTTGATTTTGTGTTAAAATCAACCCCTATTTTATCGAGGAGACAGCTTACGTGAAGATCTTTGCATCTTATTTGTCAGATTATGCTCAAAAAAATAATATATCTTTAGCATTAATTTCAGTTGTGGAAACTATAGTTGGAGCCTGTGTGAAAATTAGCAATCAAGTTCGATTAGGTGATTTATCAGGTATTTTAGGTGAGGCAGGAACAGGGAATATTCAGGGAGAACAACAAAAAAAATTGGATGTTTTGGCTAATCAAATTTTAGTTGAGCAATTATCAAACAATGAGAAAATAGCGGGCATCGCATCAGAAGAAGAAGATAATTTTATATGTCTAAATTCTGAACAAAACTACTTAGTCTTATTTGATCCTTTGGATGGTTCTTCTAATACTGACGTTAATATTTCAATTGGCACTATTTTTTCTATTTTAAAAAAATCAAATGAAAAATTAGAAGAAAAACATTTTTTACAAGCAGGCAAAGAGCAAATAGCAGCAGGTTACGTGTTGTATGGGCCTCAAAGTATACTAGTACTAAGTTTTGGGCGAGAGGTATTGATGTTTACTTTAAATGATAAGCAAGACTTTATCCCGAATACCCAAGTAGTGTCTATTCCTAAACAAACCCAAGAATTTGCAATTAATATGTCTAACCAAAGATATTGGGAACAACCTATGCAACAATATATTCATGGTTTGTTGCAAGGAAAAGAAGGAGAAAGACAGAAAAATTACAATATGCGTTGGGTTGCTTCTATGGTAGCCGAAGTACATCGTATTTTAAGACGTGGTGGTATTTTTTTATATCCCAAAGATAGTCGACAAACTAACCAGAATGGCAAATTAAGATTACTGTATGAGGCGAATCCTATGAGTTTTATTGTACAAGCTGCAGGTGGAAAAGCAAGCAGTTTGACCTCTGATATTTTAGATATCAAACCTCAAAAATTGCATCAGAGAGTTCCGGTTGTATTAGGTTCAAGTGAAGAGGTGGATTTTGCACAACAATTACATATAATTAATTCAAAGAGAGGGAATAAATGAAAAGATTAAGTTTATTAAGCTTATTGTTATGTAGTGTTTTGACAATGGCGGAAGTCAATGTGTTAATGAAAACGTCTCTGGGGGATATTGAATTAATGTTGGATGATGTAAAAGCGCCTATTTCTGTGAAGAATTTCTTAGAGTATGTGAATAAAGATTTTTATAACAACACGATTTTTCATCGTGTTATTCCAGGATTTATGATTCAAGGAGGTGGTTTTACACAAGAGATGGTACAAAAAAATACTAATACTCCGATTATTAATGAATCAAAGAATGGTTTGAAAAATAATATAGGAACTATTGCTATGGCCAGAACCAACGAAGCTAACTCTGCAACTTCTCAATTTTTTATTAATACCAAAGATAATGACTTTTTAAATTATAAGAATGGTGATGATATTGGTTATGCAGTGTTTGGCAAAGTGACTAAGGGGATGGATGTTGTCAGGGCGATTGAAGCAGTTCCAACAAGTACTTATGGTTATTACCAAGATGTGCCACAAAAGCCTATTAAAATTTTATCAGTACAAATTTTATCTAAATAATAAGTCTGATAATTGGGTAATTTATTGAAAATAGAAATAAAGGAAAATGAAATGATTAGATTGTATACTAATTTGGGTGATATAGACATAGAACTTGATTATGAAAAAGCACCTGTGACAGCAAAAAACTTTGAAGATTATGTGACTAATGGTTTTTATGATGGCACGATATTTCATCGTGTGATTGATAATTTTATGATTCAGGGAGGTGGGTTTGATCAGGATATGAATCAGAAGAAAACCAGAGATCCTATTAGAAATGAGGCTGATAATGGTTTGAAAAATGATCAATATACTGTTGCGATGGCCAGAACAGCACAGCCTCATTCGGCGACTGCACAGTTTTTTATTAATGTTAAAGATAATAATTTTTTAAATTATACAACACCTGATACTAATGGTTGGGGGTATTGTGTTTTTGGTAAGGTAATAGCAGGCCAAGATGTTGTGGATCAGATTAGGCAACAAAAGACCGGGAATTATGGCATGCATAGCGATGTTCCATTAGATCCAATTGTGATTACTAAAGCTGAAAAATTGGCTTAACTACCCGTTTCTATCGCCGACTTCCCCGTCTTTTAGGGCGGGAGGACGCATCAATATCAGTACAATTATTGGTTTTTTATTCCTATTAAACTACGGATTGAAACCATGCATTAAACATTCTGCAAATGGATTGGAATGATAAGAACAGATTCACGGCTGATAAAAATTTCAAAACAACTTCATCAGCTATCAAGGCTACCGCGGTTACCACAGTTATGTTGATAACGGATAATGGGTAAAATCTGTAAAAATTTATCAATACAACCTGCGTATCAATAAGTTACATATGAAGGTGGGATTGAACATTTCTAAATTAATTTTTTAAAGTTTTGATAAACACACTTAAAGTATTAGCTCCAATACCTAAAGATCATTTTAAGCTGTTGGCGATACTGTCAATAAGGCTTTCCATTGATATTCGATAGAAACCACATCAATAATAATCAAAGCACCTATCTTAAACACTGTATCCCTGACCGGTTCCTTGGGCTTGCCTGTCATGGCTAGTAGCCCTTGACAGGGGTCACCCAAAAATAACGCTAAAATAAAATAACGTTAATAATAAGGATACTATAACAAAAGAAATCATTTTGCCGCGTGGTGATCATAAGTCTGTTTAAAAAATATGATCAAATTAGTTTTGTAACGAGACAAAATTATTTATCCTCTCCGAATTTCTATTTATTGTTTTTAATATTAACTTTATTTTCTGCTTTCCGGGCTCTATGACAATTGGTGCTATTAAATTGATCGCCCATACTCATATCTTCACATTCCTTTAATGTCTTTTCTCTAAGTGCTTCATCATTCATAAATTCATCCACAGTATATATTTTTTCTGATTTAGAACAAGAACTTAATGCGCATATAATTAATAAAAGACTCAGTTTCTTCATTTTTTTTCCTTTCATTTAAATTAGTTTCCAGTGAACTTTTTTTACATTATAACAGTAAAAGAAATCATCTTGTCATGTTGTGATGCAAGCCCTTATGACACATGGAGTCAAATTGGCGTAGAGACAAACATTATTAATATTTCACCATTTATTGTTTGTCACCAGTTATTATTTTTAGATCAATCTCAGATTGTATTCCCCTAGCTCTAGTACAATTATACTGTTAAGTTGATCATTCATTCTTATTTCTAAACACTCTTTGATAATGTGTTATTTATTCATAAGTGCTTTATCTTGCATAAATTATTTTATAACGTATACTTGTCTGTATTGAGAGCAATTACTTACTTCCAATATAACTAATACAAATAAATTTCCTTTGCTGAATTAGTTATTCCCAGTTAGTTATTTTTTTCAAATCAATTTATGAATGAATTTCCCAAGCTGAGTTATCCATTATTCCACTATTTTTTCTGAGATTGTTATGTATTTCTGTAACATAATGTCTTGAGCAGATTAATATTTTCCCAGTCACACCTTGGAGTTAGTCATACTGATGCCCAATAACCTGGGGATAATAGAACTTTATTCTCATACAACATGAGTTTAAAGCACAATATGCTGATTATTTACAATCGATATTATAAAAATACAACTATTACAAAAGTAATGTAGTCACAATAGTGATTGTAACTATTCGATTTATTTAGATTTCTATTTAAAATGGAGAATTTCGTAATATTGTATTAATCATTTGAATGAACTGTTTTGACTATTTTTTTGCCTAGCTGTTAATGTTTTCAATGTCACAAGAATGTTCTGACATGACTTTTGTATTCACTAATATCATTGATTTCATTAATTAAATACATCTAAATAGATTTTTTACTTCCTTTAAAATATTTTGAATGTACTTACATTTTTTAGGATATCTGATTTTTTTTCAGTATTTAATGGTGTTTCATAATTTTTTAGTGACTTGTTTCAGTATTTATTTATGTAGTAAATTTTATATGCTGCCGTACCTGAGCAGAACTAATATTCCAACAATTTTAGGTAGTTGAAAAAATCTTGAAGTAATCATTAGATATAGAAGACCAAATTGGCAATCATAGGTTATTGTTTTTTTTTTATTAGTGCACTAGGACTATGCGTCCAAGATTTTTGATGAATTGAAACTATTTTTGAAACACCAGTAATGTTTGTATTTTTTATCATTGTAAATTATTGTAGTATTTTGATTTTTAATAAATATTTACGGTTATGGTCATTTTAGAATTCCAATATATCCCATTATTGCAGATTTTAAATTCAATTTTTTTAAATTTATATTTTTGATGATTTAGGTTTAAAGTGCCACGATTATTCTCAGAATTGATTAAATGATAGTGTTAGAGTATTCAGGAATGCATATGGTATAGATATTACTTTATAATCTTAAGACAGAATATAAAATAAAAAATCTGTATATACTAATAACTACTTAAAGGATATTTAATCATTGGGATAGTGAGTGGATGAGGAAGAACTGTAATTTAAATTTTTTCAAGAAGATATATTTTGAATGAGACAATATACTTTTTTTCAAAAAATTGACCATAACTGGCTTCAAAGTGAATTCCCAAATGTGTTTAAAGAGCGAGCAGAGGACTCACATAAAGGTACTTTTGGGAGTTTAGTGATTTTAGGTGGTAGTAAGGGAATGCAGGGTGCTTTGGTACTAGCTGGACAAAGTGCTTTGAAGATGGGGTGTGGCAAAGTGTATTTAGGATTTGTGTCAGAAAAAAAACAATCCATTGATTATATTGCCAATTCACCGGAAATAATGATAAGAAATTATCAAGACTATTTCAATAAACAAATTCAGTTACAGGCAGCAGTGGTTGGCTGTGGTTTAGGGCACAGCTTATTAGCACAACAAATACTACAACAAAGTCTATTGAGATGGAATATTCCTATAGTGCTAGATGCGGATGCCCTGAATTTACTGGCAAAAAGAGAAATAACTTGTCAGCTATCTGCAACGCAACATATTTTAACACCACACCCATTAGAAGCGGCGAGACTATTACATACTACGGTCGAGAAGATACAAAGTGATCGCATACAATCTGCTTATCAAATAGCACAACAATATTGTGCAAACGTTATTTTAAAAGGACATCAAACTATTGTTTATAGTTTGAAAGATGACTCTGTTTATATTAACCAAACGGGTAATAGTGGTCTAGCCACAGCAGGTACTGGAGATGTTTTATCGGGGATATTGGGTAGTCTGTTAGCTCAAGGTTTTCCGATTTCAGAAAGTATAAAAGCTGGGGTCTTTCTACATGGTTTGGCTGCAGATTGGCTGGTATCTAAACGTATTGGTCCTATTGGCTTAACTGCTTCTGAAATTATAGATGCTGTTCGTGATGTTAGGAATCAATTGACTTATCATCACTATTAAAAAAAAGGATTATATTTTTTCTCATGCCCTATTGTGGTATAAGGGCCATGTCCGGTAATGACTGTAGTATCCTCGGGTAATATTAACAATTTATTTTTAATATTCTTTATTAAGTCTTGATGATTGCCCTTAGGTAGATCAGTACGTCCTATAGATTCTAAAAATAAAACATCCCCAGCAATCAATAATTTTGCTTTTTCTGAATAGAAGACAACATGTCCAGGTGTGTGACCAGGAATTTCTAAAACTATAAAAGGATAGTGGCCTATCTTTAATTGATCTCCTTCTTTCAACCAACGGGTTGGGGTAAATGATTCTTTAAGAGGAAAGCCATAATTTTTTAGTACAGTGGGTAAGCCTTGAATCCAAAATGAATCTTCATGATGAGGGCCTAGTACATCAACTGTTTGTTTATGCAAAAATTCTGCAACTGCTTGTATATGATCAAAATGTCCATGGGTTAGCCAAATGGCATTTAAATGTAACTGATTGTCTTTAATGAATGAGAGAAATTTGTCTACACTGCCTCCCATATCAGAGATAATACAATCTTTAGTTTCTTCATCCCATACTATGGTCGCATTTTGCATAAGACTTGTGACAGGTATAGTGTGGACTTTTAATGCCATTAATTTATCCTTTATCATATGAATCCTGTTATAAATCATGCCAGATATTGTGCAGACTAACAAGAGGGATAAATGCATTGATATATCTATTTAGTAATTTTAAACTTTTCTCTTAATAGTTTGTTCAAGTATATTTCATTTATCAGTGAATAAACTAGGAATATAAGATATGCTATTTGGCGGGATATATATTAATACACAAAAATCATTATGAATTATATAAGCCATACCTTTTAAATGATTCGAAGTTATTGACACACAAGTTGAGTATTTATAGTAGTTTAGTACCTATTAGGTAAATTACTTCTTATGCATTTCATTTTATGCACCCCGTACTGATCAATGCAGAATTTTTTGATGTACACTATTACTCAATTGGCTTCGTGACAGGGGAGGATCCACTTTGCATATGTCACATCCAAATAGCCTAGGTATTTTTATATTATTAATATAATTTAATTTCCCTGGTATTCTTAAGGGGTAATTTTACACAAAAATCGAAAAAGCACTATTTAAAAACAAACAGGAGCTACTGTAGTTATTTGAGTTAATTTTTATCTCCATCTAAGAAATTACCACCTTAGATGGAGTATTCTACAATTTTTGTTAAATGCCATTTAACTGTTTTTTCTATATACATGATTAGTATTATGTAAGAATACGGTTAATTTTTTCTATTCGTCTAATGCTTGTTTTAAGTCATGCCATATATCTTCAACATCTTCAATACCTATTGAGAGTCGTAGTAATCCTTCAGTGATACCTAGATTATTTTTAACTTCAGTACTCATTTCACCATGAGACTGACTAGCAGAATGGTTAACCAGACTTTCTACGCCACCTAGGCTGGAGGACATTTGAAATAATTGAAATTTTTTAATAACTCGATTAGCTTCTTCTCTACTATCTGTTTTAAGACGAATGGATACCAAACCACCAAATCCTCTCATTTGTTTTTTTGCAAGTTCGTGTTGAGGATGATGAGTCAAGCCTGGATAATATACTTGAGAGATTTTAGTGTGGTTTAGCAAACGTTCAGCAATTATTTGAGCATTTTCTTGATGTCTATCCATACGAATGGTTAAGGTTTTAATGCCTCTTAGTACCAAAGAACAGTCCACAGGTCCTGCAATACCACCTGTATTAATTTGAATATTTTTAATAAGTTCTGCATATCTTTTATCTTTTACGACAGCCATTCCCATTAATACATCTGAATGACCGCATAAATATTTAGTAGCTGAATGTGCAATAAAATCAATACCATAATCTAAAGGGTTTTGTAAATAAGGCGTAGCAAAAGTATTATCGATCCCAACTAGTACATTGTATTTTTTTGCAATATCTACTAATTGTTTGATATCTAATATTTTTAATAAAGGGTTACTAGGGGTCTCCAGCCAAACCAGTTTGGCTTTTTTTTGAGAGAGTAATTTTTGTAGGTGATCAGGATTTATTAAATCAGCAAAAAGAATATTGATTCCCCAATTTTGGTAGACTTGGGTGAGCAAATCATAAGAACCACCATAAATATCAGCAGTAACAATAATAGTATCACCGGGTATTAAAATAGACCTCCAAATAGCATCAATAGCAGCAATGCCACTACTAAAAGCAAATGCAGCACAGCCTTTTTCTAAATCAGCTACTGTATTCTCTAGAATAGAGCGTGTTGGATTGCTAACACGAGAATAACGAAAAGGAATATTTTCTCCTATCTCATGCATTTTAAACATACTGTTTTGATAAATCGGAGGCATTAGGGCACGATTATGTTCTTCGGGGATGTAAGAGGAATGAATAACTTTAGTGGCTATTTTCTCGTTCATAGGTAACTCCTTTTGAATGTGTTGTATTATCCTTCCTCCCAATATTTATTAGCAATAGATAACAAGAATTTTTTTAATTGTTCATCAGTTGTTGTGCTAGCAATAGTTAACAATTTGTCACGACAGTTATTAGAGAGGATAGGTCCAGGAATTTTTTTTGTGTTAGTGTTATATTTAATTCTTACTTTAATTTTTATATCTTGTATTTGCCATTCATGAATAATCTTTAGGATTTCATCCTTTTTCATTTTTAGATAATTATTAACTAGCCCGCTGTCTGCGTAAATGCTAAGTTGATTATTATTAATACCAACTACATTAAAATGATTCTGAAAATGAGCTGGCAACAAGGGTTGGATTTTAGCCTTAATTTGATTGAATATTTTTTGTTTCTGAATGAGTTGGTGAATAATTTGATTATTGTCAGCAAAATTTATTTGTTTCATGATGATGAGGTATCTTCCACAAAAGAAATTTTTGCTAATTGTGTGGATACAAAGTGTTTTAAAGTTTCTATATTCATCGTTAATGCTTCTTGATAAGCTTCTTTTAGGGCGTAAGAAAAACCAAAATCATCTGTTCCCCCGTGACTTTTCACTACAATTCCATTCAACCCTAGTATGTTAGCACCATTAAAATATCTTGGATCCAACTCTTTTTTAATTCTATTAAATATGGGTATCGAAGCTAGTGCAGCTAATTTGGAAAAAAGGTTCTTGTTGAATTCATTTTTGAGTACTGCAGTAACAAAATGCATAGAACCTTCCATTGTTTTTAGCATAATATTTCCTACAAAGGCGTCACATATGATGATATCTGTTTTACCTGTAAATAAATCATTACCTTCCACATTGCCAATAAAATTTAATTCGGTTCTGGAGAGTAATTCAAAAGTTTTTTTAGTCACTTCATTCCCCTTATTTCCTTCACTACCGATATTCATTAGACCGATTCTAGGGTTTATATTTTTGGGGATCATTGCTTTGTAAAGTTCAGAACCAAGTAGGGCGAACTGTAGTAGATATTCAGGAGTACAATCTATGTTAGCACCTAAATCAAGAGCAAGTACTTTTTGATCCTGAAATCCTGGCAGAAACTTGGCAATGGCTGGGCGACTGATACCTGGTAGCGTTTTCAATACATATTTTGATATAGCAATCAAAGCACCTGTATTGCCTGCAGATACAGCAGCATTTGCTTTTTGTGATTTTACTAGGTTGATTGCAACTCTCATAGAAGAGTCTTTTTTGTTTTTTAATGCAGACTGAGGGCTGTCATCCATTTGTACAACTTCAGATGCGTGTTGAATGCAGATTTTATCTTTAGGTAACCGGTACTGATTAATTTTTTGCTTAATTTTAGTTTCATCCCCTACCAAAATAAGATGAACATCAGAAACTTGTTCCAAAAACAATCTACAGCCTGGTAGTGTTACCTCTAAACCGGCATCACCACCCATCGCATCTACTGATAATGTAACCATATAAACTCAATCTTATTAATCATAAAAAAATAAAACAAAAACAACCATAACCTAGAATTTAGGGCTGTTTATTTTCATTATAGCGAATAGTTTTTATCTCTACAATTAAAATAGAAAGCGATCTTGATTAGCATTTATTTTTTTACTACTTTTTTACCTTTATACATTCCATTAGGTGAAATGTGATGTGGTAGATGTACTTCTCCAGTATTGCTATCAACGCTCAAATGAATTGTTTTTAATGAGTCATGAGAGCGATGCATTCCTCTACGAGAAGGGGATTTTTTATTTTGTTGAACAGCCATTTAAAACTCCTTACGAAATTTGATTTTTTGGTTAATTTTTTAATACCCTAAAAGGGTTAGGTTTATCCTTATTTATTTCTGCAAGACATTCATTTTCACAATCTTCATGTTGGGGTGAAAAGGGTATTGTCAGAATAACTTGATCCTCAATTAAATGCAGAAGATCAATTGCATTGTTGTCACTAACAATGCCTTCTATATTGAAATCATCATTTAACGCTTTTGTTAAATCTTCTTCATTGTTGAAAATGATTAAATCAACTTTTTCATCCACGTGAAAACTAAAAGGCTTTAAGCATATTTGACAAATCAGTTTTATATCACCTCGTACTTCTAACCTGAGCCTAGGTCGCATTAGTTCATCTATTGTCCCTTTGACTTTGCCGTAAACATTTTCTTCAAGAGATGCTAAAAATTCACTAGACGATACTCGTTTACCCAAATCCGAAATTTTACAGCTAAAAATTAAATCTTTTTTATTACGAGTAAAATCATCAACCTCATCAATAACCCAGTTAGTTTTCATTTTATTTGTAATTGTAAATTTTTTATAATATTATACATTAACTATTTATGTCAATATCCAGCGATATGCTTTTTGATACAATGAAAAATAACATGCTACTAATATTAGCTTCGACTTCAAAGTTTAAGAAGAGGCAATTAGAACAACTAGAAGTTGACTTTAAAGTGGAGGACTCTAGAGTAGATGAGGTTATTTTACCGAATGAGACGCCAGATAACCTTTCTCAAAGATTATCAATTGAAAAAGCTCAAGCTCTAAAATTTAAATATCCTAATGCATTGATTATAGGGTCAGATCAAGTTGTTGCTTGTGAAAATAAAGTGTTGGGTAAACCTTTAACTGAACAAAGGGCAATATTTAACCTTAATTTTATGGGTGATAAATGTATTGATATTTATTCTGGTATTTGTGTTTTGAATACAGAGAAGAGCAATCAACATGTTCATGTTGAAAAAACAAGCGTTAAAATAAGGCCGTTACCTTTAGATTTGATTAAAAGGTATTTAAGGAGAGAACCTGATGCTTTGTATTGTGCTGGTGGGATCAAAAGTGAGGGGCTAGGTATGATACTTATTGAAAATATGTATACGAGAGATCCTAATGCAGTTATAGGGTTGCCCATGTATTTTTTAGTGGATGCTTTACTCAAAGAAGGCTTTCGTATAATATGACCTGATGGAAGATCATATACTTTACTTGATTCCAAGTCCCTTATCTGATAATTGTCGGCTGTGTCTTTTGCCAGAAGATATTGAGTTAGTCAAAAGATTAGATTATTTTGTGGTGGAAAATGCTAAGACTGCTCGTAAACATCTCAAAATTTTAGGTATGGAAAAATCATTGAGAGATTTGGAGATGATGGTTTTAGATAAGAACACAATATTAGATAAAATTACTTTTGCTAATTTCTTGCATCAGGGTGGGAGAATTGGGATGATGAGTGAGGCTGGTTGCCCAGCAATAGCTGATCCGGGCGCCTGGTTGGTGAGATTAGCACATGAAATGAATTTTCAAGTTGTCCCACTAGTTGGCCCTAGTAGTATTTTATTGGCATTGATGGGGTCTGGTGCCAATGGGCAGCGATTTGTTTTTAGAGGTTATTTACCCATAGATCACCATGAAAGAGAGTTATCTATCAAGGAAATGCTTCATCGGATAAAAGATTTTAACGAAACCCAATTATTTATTGAAACACCTTATCGAAATCAGTCATTATTTGAGTTTCTTATTGAGCATTTACCTGATAATGTAATGATGACTCTAGCAATCAATTTAACAGATTATGAATTAGAAAATATACAGAGTAGATCGATTCAAGATTGGAAAAAAGTCAAATTGTTCCCTAATATAAGTAGACAACCTTGTGTATTTGTTTTGGGTTAAGCTGTGTGTTGAAAATTTCGAATATAGAAATAGAATAGCTTTTTATCATTAGCGATGTGCAGAGATGGAAATTATCAAATTGATTCATTAGTTCGGCTAATACATCTAAAATTACTCTTTAATTCTTAAGACTTAATTTTTACAATTTATACCTATGTTTTTAAAGAAATTTTAAGTTTATTTTTTAAATTTTTGCACAAAGAAAATAAAAATAGCTTAGAATAGGTTCGAATAGTTTTAAAATAATTTAAACGAAGGATAGAGATGGTTTTGAAAATTGCAATTAATGGTTATGGACGTATAGGAAGACAAGTTTTAAGGGCAATTTATGAATATAATTTGAGAGATCAGTTTGAAATTGTTGCTGTTAATGCATTAGGTGATACAAAAACAAATGCTCATTTGACACGATATGACACGACACATGGTTTTTTTACTCAAGATATTGATTATGATGATGGGCACTTATATATTAAGGGTGACAAAATTCCTTTTTATGCAACACGTGATCCTGCGGAGCTTCCTTGGAGAGATTTGGAAGTTGATCTGGTTATGGAGTGTACTGGTGCATTTACTAGTAAAGACAGATGTCGAGCTCATTTAGATTCAGGTGCAAAAAAGGTATTAATTTCAGCACCTGGAGGAGCAGATGTTGATGCAACTGTTGTTTATGGCGTTAATCATCAGGTTTTACAATCAGACATGTTGGTTGTTTCCAATGCATCTTGTACTACTAATTGCTTGGCTCCAGTTGCTAAACCGTTGCATGAAAGTTTAGGAATTGTCAAAGGGTTGATGACAACTATTCATGCTTTTACTAATGATCAAGTTTTATTAGATGTGAAACATAAAGATTTACGTCGAGCCAGAAGTGCTGTGACTAATTTGATTCCAACAAAAACAGGTGCAGCCAAAGCGCTTGGATTAGTCTTACCAGAATTACAAGGGAGACTGGATGGTTTTTCTGTTCGTGTCCCAACCATGAACGTTTCATTGGTTGATTTATCTTTTCAGGCAGCTAGGGATACTAGTATTGAAGAAGTTAATAAAATTTTAAAGCAGGCATCCGAAAATGAATTGAAAGGAGTGCTAGGATATAATGCCTTATCTCTTGTTTCAAGTGACTTTAATCATACAACTACTGCTTCTATTTTTGATGAGACGTTAACTAAAGTTTCAAATGGAGACTTTGTTAAAGTATTGGCTTGGTATGATAATGAGTGGGGGTTTAGTTGTCAGATGTTAAATACGGCAAGAGCTATGTTTGATATGCCAGTGACTTTATTTAATTGACCAGACAATAGATGAATTGACGATATATGAAAGCTTTACTAGACTTTTTAGTTTTAATTTTATTTTTTGGAATCTACTACATTACAAAAGATATTTTTATGGCTACTGCTGTAGCCATTGTTGGTGGTGTTGTTCAGGTTATTATCTGTTGGATAAAATACAAGAAATTACATGGGATGCAAATGCTCAATTTGCTAATCATTTTGGTTTTTGGCGGGTTGACATTGATTTTACATGATGAGAACTGGATTAAATGGAAGCCAACTGTTTTATATTGGACTTTTGCAACTGTTTTATGTGGAGGATTGTTAGTAAAAAGAAACTTTTTACAGAGACTTTTTGGTCAAGAAATACAGTTACCTACTTTGATTTGGAATCGATTAACCTCTGCTTGGATATTATTTTTTATTTTTTTGGGGATATTAAACTTATGGGTTGCTTTTACTTTTGATATAGATCAATGGGTTACATTTAAAGTATTTGGAGCCACAGGATTGATTGTAATGTTTATAATATTACAGGGCATATACTTATATCAATATTTCCCCAAAGATGAAGTAAATGGGCGAAAATAATTATGACAGAACAGGATGTTAGAGAAATATTATCTGATATTGATCTATTTTATTGGGAACTAATTGACAACTCCTTGTATCATAGGGGGCATACGGGAAACGTGAATAATGGTGCTCATTATCAATTAATTTTGGTGTCAGATGATTTTCAAAATTTAGATAAGGTACAAAGACATCGTTTGATATATCAAAAGTTTGCCAGTGCACTAAAAACACAGATTCATGCTCTTGGTTTAAAATTAATGACAATAAAAGAGTGGCGTGACTATCATAATTAAAATAAAGTTAGGAGAAGCTTGAACTATGGGAAATACGATGGATAAAAAGTGGTTAGTTCTTACGTTAGTAGCATGTGCCAGTGTCGGATTTACTAAGACTGTTGCAACAGTTGGCGGTACTAATATTGATAGTTCAGAAGTAGATGTTGAAGTTAAGTTGATTATGAAAAATTCTGGTGGGAAAATTAAGGATAATAAAGCACTAAGAGATGACGTATTACAAAAATTAATTTCTAGAGAAATCATTATCAAAGAGAGTGCAAGGCTGAAATTGGATCAAAGTAAGGCATACATTGATGCAGTAAAGGAGGTAGAAGCACAAGCCAAGAGAAAAGGTATTACTAATAGTGCTAAATATGAGAAAGATTTTGAATCGTACAAAAAGGTTTTACTTGCTGATATTTATGCTTCAGATTTCATGAAAAAGAATCAAGTAACAGATAAAGAAGTCAAAGCTAATTATGATAAAATGGCAGATTTTTATAAAGGAAGTCAAGAAGTAAAAATAGGGGAGATTTTAACTAAGGATTTATCTACTGCTCAAAAAGCCATATCTGAGTTAAGTAGGGGCGTCTCTTTTTCAACTGTTGCCAAGCAATATAATACTATTGACTCTAATATGAAGCACAAAGATTATTATATTAATCTGAAAGATATGCAAGCAGCATTGCCAGATTACTATATGGTTGTTTACAATCTAAAAAAAGGTGAATTTACTAAAAAACCTTTGAAAAGCGGTAGTAACTATTTAGTAGTTGGTGTTATTGATAAGAGGACAGCAACAATGCCTGGTTTTAATAGTGTTAAGGATTCGATTAAGACCCTTATGGTTCAAAGTAAGCTTCAAAAAGAATCTGAGCGGTTGAATAAATTTTATAAAGTAAAGATCTACTAAGGTGACCAACAAGAGAGAGCGACTGATGTTTATCAGTCGCTCTCTTTTTATATGATGGATTCTAGATTGGGGGAAAAGACAATCAGTGAATACTTTAGGCTATGTAGAAACAAGTATGAATGATAACTCGCTTTTAGAAACATCAATGAAGACATGGGTTTAAAAAAATAGGGAGAAGGTTATCTTTCTCCTTAAAATGATTTATTGCTCTTAATCTTATGTAGACATATCGAAATATTTTATTGGGTATTTGTTTTGTTGATAGTGCTTATACAGCTCACGAGCAATGTTTAGTTCCATTTCATTAACTCCAAAAAGGAAAATAATTTTTTCAAAAAAATGACTATTATTTATTGATAAGGTTAAATCAACTAGAATATGAGCGTCATTACTGTCATGAGTTCGATCTAAGGATGAAGTGATTAATATAGGAGTATCAAATGGTTGCTGGTAATCTCCAGCTAAAATTTCATTAGCTAAAAAACTATCAGGAAAGATGGACCAAAGTTCATGAGATAACTCTTCTTGTAATTCGAGGTTGTCTTCAGTAAGAATAATAACCCGATGGTCAGTTGTTTCCAAAATTTTTTGTAACAACTGACAAAGGGTAACTAGTTTATTTTTAGTTTTAATATAAAAATAAATTTCGGGGATCATCAAATTGTATGTTTTAAAAAGTTTATTAATAGGTTGATTGGTCTACCTGTTGCCCCTTTCTGAGGAGCTGTTTTCCAAGCAGTACCAGCAATATCGATATGTGCCCAGGAATATTTTGCATCAATGAAACGAGATAAAAAAGCTGCGGCAGTAATCGTGCCAGCATAACCACTAGCTCCAATATTGGCTAAGTCCGCAAAATTACTTTTTAATTCTTGTTGGTGTTCTTCCCATAAAGGTAATTGCCAGGTTTTATCTCCGGTATTTTGGGCAGCAACTAATAAATTGTCTATCAAGGTTTGATCGCTACCCATTATACCATTTGTATTTTGACCTAAGGCAACCAGGCAGGCACCTGTTAACGTTGCCACATCAATGACAGCCTGAGGTTTAAATTTTTCTGCATAGGTTAGAGCGTCACATAAGATTAGGCGACCTTCTGCATCAGTATTCAAAATTTCAATAGATAACCCTTTTAGGCTTTGTACGATATCTCCAGGTTTCATAGCCCTATCTGAGGGCAGGTTCTCACAAGTTGGAACTAAGGCAACCAGATTAACAGGTAGTTTTAATTCGATTGCAGCAAAGAATGTTAATAGTACACTCGCAGCACCACACATGTCATATTTCATTTCATCCATATTTTTTGAAGGTTTTAAGGAAATACCACCACTATCAAAGGTGATACCCTTCCCAACTAGCACAATAGGGTTAGTGCCATTTTCATCCTTTCCATGGTACTCTAATTCAATAAAATAGGGTTCTTCTATGCTTCCTTTAGCAACTGATAGGAATGAGTGCATGCCTAACTGCTTGATGCTTTCTTTATTATGAATTCGACATGTAACATTTAGATCTTGAGCCTTTTTTTTAGCAAAGTTGGCTAGATATGAGGGGGTACAAATATTGCTTGGTAAATTACCTAAGTCCTTTGCTAGGGCTATATTATTATTGACAATGATGGCATCAGATAAAGTTTTTCTGTAAATATCTTCATTCTCAACCACAAAAAATATTTCTTTTTCTGTGTTTGGATCTTCACTTTTTTGTTTTAATGATTTAAATTCATAACTAAAATCGGAGTAGGTTCGAATAATAAAGTCGATACTATTCTGGATGATTTTTTGACTTAATCCTAAAAAATGTATAAAAACAAATGAATTATCTTGACCTTTTATCCATTCAAAGCAAGGTTTAAATACATTTTCGGAGTCAAAACTTTTTTGGTAGTTGTCCAGCATTAAGAATGCTAAATGACAATGATTATTGTATGTGTTAAAAAAATAATCCGGGGCATCATTTTTTTTTTGCAACAATGGTTCGAAATCAGCTAAATTGAACGGTTCAAGTGATCTTGGTTTAACTGGAGATTGTATAAAGAATAAATGACCACAGGAAGAATTATTGGGGATCTTATGGATGTTGGTTAGGTTAAATTTCATAATCTATCTTCTCTAAAATATTTAAATGATTCGGATAATGAACAATGATAACATAAATCCAGTATAATATTATTTTAAAAAGTATTTAAAACGATGATTTATCAAAGACAGGTGATCAAAGAATTAAGTATTAATTCTGTTGGTATATTTTCTATTTTGCTTATTATTTTACTCTTTATCCAGTTCGTTAATTTATTGGGTCAAGTGGCAAGAGGGTTGATAAGTGTTGATTTATTTGCCACTGTTATGAGTGTATCTACCATTGCATTATTACCTTTGCTGTTGTGTGTTACTTGTTATATTAGTGTTTTAAATGTATTGACAGGATATTGGCACAATAGTGAAATGATAGTTTGGCTATCAAGTGGGGTTTCTTTAAAGAAATGGATTATTCCTATTTCTTTATTTAGTTTACCTTTTGTGTTAGTTCTACTATTCTTGACCTTGTATCTAGTACCTTTTATCAATGACAAAAGTTTTCAGTATTCCGAATATCTTAGGAAGCAGCCTAGTCTAGATTTCATAGAACAGGGGGTTTTTATGCCAGTACCCAACGGGGTCATTTTTGTAGAAGAATTTGATCCTAAGACTAATGATTTTCAGTCATTTTTTAGTCATATAGCAGATCCTAATTCTGGGAAATTTGAGATTACATTAGCGAAAAGGGGCTCTATTGATTTGGATAGTGGTGATGTTAAAATTACTTTACGTGATGCAAATCGTTATTTAGGGTATCCAAACCGTGTAGATTTTAGTATCTTTACTGTGCCTAAGGTAGAGTACTTTATGCAATCAAACGAATCAGAGGTAAAAGATATTGATTTGTTGACACATAAGGATTGGTTGCCTAGTAAGATGCTTTTGAGTAGTAAAGACCCTATATTAGAAAGTACGCTGATGTGGCGTTTATCAATCCCAATCATGGCTATTATATTGGCTTTATTTGCCATTCCTCTTGCTTATAACAATCCAAGAGTCAATAGAAATTACAATATTATTATTGCCGTTGTCGTATTTTTTATATATCAAAATGCCTTAATTTTAATGAGAAATTTGATTGCTAAAGAAATCATTGGGTTCTGGCCTGGATTATTTACTGTTCATAGTATTATGTTGTTTGTCACCTGGATCTTTCTTCAATATAGACTGGCACCTAAGGCTGGATTTCTTAGTTTTTTAAGAACATTTTTTAGAAAAGAGGTTGTTTAAGTGAATAAGCTTTCTAGATATCTTTTTTCTAATTTATTTCAAGCTGTTTTGTCTTCTTTATTGGTTTTGGTTGTTTTATATGGGTTATTTGATACTTTGTTTAAAGGTGGAGATTTTATTAAAGAATCAAAATATTTTTTCATGACCTTACAGTACATGTTTATTCGAATACCTGTTTATGTTTATCAAATAGCACCTATTGCAGTTTTGATTGGGGCGATTATTGCACTAACTAGATTGGTTAGGAATAATGAATATGTAGTGATACTCACTAGTGGGGTTTCTCTTTTCAAAGTTGTTCGGATTTTATTAGGGTTTTCAGTGATAGCTGGTATGTTATTGGCATTATTGGGGGAGTATTTGGTGCCCCCTTCTGAGGAGATAACAGACCATATCATAGCAAGATCTAAAGTCGCAAACGTCAATATGCTTGGTAAATATAATGTGTGGTTAAAGTTAGATAACGAGATAATTGAATTATGGGAGGTATTACCTGACTATACGTTTAAAAATATTTTACGTTACCAACTAATCGATAACAAAAAATTAGGCTATATTAAATTTTCTAAAATGGGGGAATATGAAGGTTCCAATACATGGAGATTAAAAGATGTTTCCACAGTCACTTTTCAAGATCGAGAGATTAGTAGCACTATTTCTAATGATGAGATTTGGAAGCCTAATTTTAATTTGGACTTATTAAATATATTGGTCAACAAGCCGAAAAATATGTCTGTACAAAATCTTCAGCAATATATAAATTATCTTAATAAAAACCATCAGAAAACAATTGATTATGAAGTGGAAATGTGGAAAAAAATTTTTTACCCTTCTTCTCTGTTAGTTATGGTTCTCATAGCTCTGATTTTTACCCCTATTATGGGGCGTCATAGAAATGTTGGATTAAAAATTATATTGAGTCTATTAGTGGGATTTATTTACTTTTTTAGTATAAGATTTTTAGGTTTTTTTACTCAAATTAGCAATATTAATCCTATTTGGTTTGCAGCCTTGCCAACTCTTATATTTGTGGGAGTTCTAATTACCGTTTTATATTGCCAGGATAGGGGATACATGACTAGAACATGATATAAAGAGATGATTGAAGTGTTAGTGGTACAACCATTTTTTTTAATACAGCTGTAGGAATGATATTTTTAATGATTTGTCAGATGAAGTGAAGTGGCCAAATGCTGATTGGCTTGTTTGACATGAATACATGTTCTTGATGTGAGAAAATAATTTATAGGTTAAAAATAGAGAAGAGTTTAAAAAAGGACATTTGTAGAATTGGTAGGTAATTAATAAGGTATCAGGTTTAACTATTTTCCAGGTATTTTTTATTTGACTGTCATGAGGAACACTCGTATTGGATGAAGGAGAGATTGTATTCAGCTAAGACAATGATTACTCTTTGATAATCTTCGGGTACTAGTGGTTTTCATTTGTCCAATAGATCAAGCACATTGGGAATATTCTTATTTAAGAATTAAGAGCAAAGGATATATGTATTGGTGTCTGTACAAGGATGAGTACATAAGAATGGCAAGTAATCGTTTATTGTACTGTTAGTCTTCTTTTGACTGTTAAAAATGTCTTTTCTTAATTTATTCTCTATAGATAGAGAGAATTTTGGATTGCTAATGATTTTGTTTGACTGTTCTTAGCTTTTTCCAGAATTTTCTTTGAGTTTTACTACTTGATTTTTGATAGTATCTTTTATATCACTAACCTTGTCTTTAATTGTTCTCTAATTGAATTATCTTTTTTTTTAGAGTATGAGTGTCCAGCTAATTTAGTAAACAGATATAGTGATTTTAATGAATAATTTAATCCTATTTTGTTAATGAGTTATAGTAGTAGCCTAGAATTGATAAGGGTTGTTAACTTAGAGAAAAATTTAGAGTACAATCAAGCATTATGAGTTATTTTCAGTGTGTTATCTATGGACTACTTTCCGAAATCAGATAAGTTACAAGATGTTTGCTATGAAATAAGAGGGCCTGTACACAAAGAGGCGTGTCGTTTAGAGGAAGAAGGTAATAAAATTCTGAAACTAAATATAGGAAATCCCGCACCTTTCGGATTCGATGCACCTGAAGAGATATTGATGGATATTATTAACAATTTATCACAATCTCAGGGTTATTGTGATTCTAAAGGATTGTACTCGGCTAGAAAGGCAGTAGTGCAGTATTATCAAAACAAAGGCCTTCATTCTATTGATATTAATGATGTTTATATTGGAAATGGTGTTTCCGAACTAATTATGATGTGTATGCAAGGCTTGCTTAATAGTGGGGATGAGGTATTAATTCCTAGGCCTGATTATCCATTGTGGACTGCAGCAGTTAATTTGGCTGGGGGGAAGGCTGTATACTATTTATGTGATGAGGAAGCTAACTGGTATCCTGATATTGCAGATATAAAAAGTAAGATTACATCTAATACTAAAGCAATCGTTATTATTAATCCAAACAATCCAACGGGTGCTGTATATAGTAAAGAGGTGCTGTTAGAAGTTGTAGAAGTGGCGAGGAAGAGTGGTATTATTATTTTTTCAGATGAAATTTATGAAAAAATTATTTACGATGGTGTGATTCATTATCATATAGCTGCTTTAGCACCTGACTTATTGACGATAACTATGAATGGGCTATCTAAAGCATATAGATTGGCTGGTTTTAGACAGGGATGGATGGTTATTAATGGCCCCAAAAATCATGCTAGAGGTTATATCGAGGGCTTAGACACACTTTCCTCTATGCGTTTGTGTGCGAATGTTCCTATGCAAGTAGGTATTCAGACAGCACTTGGGGGTTATCAAAGTATTGATGAATTTGTGTTACCAGGTGGGAGATTATTGGAGCAAAGAAATATTGTCTATAATTTATTGAATGAAATACCGGGAATCAGTTGTGTGAAACAAATGGGTGCATTGTACTGTTTTCCTAAAATAGATATTAAAAAATTTAATATTACTGATGACGCAAAATTTGTATTAGATTTTTTACAACAGGAAAAAGTTTTAGTCGTACACGGGCGTGGATTTAATTGGGATAAACCGGATCATTTTAGGATAGTTACTTTGCCGTATGCATACCAGCTAGAGATAGCAATGAAAAAATTGGAACGATTTTTATCAGGTTACTCACAAAGTTAGCAAAATTATATTGATTTTAATAGAGAGATAAGTGATAATACGTGGCTTATTTATTTTTTAAGTTGTTGGAGATAGGAATGAAGGACGGGATTCATCCAGAGAATTATAGAGAAGTTCTGTTTTTTGATAGTGGTGCTAATAAAGGTTGGGTCATTCCATCTTGTACCCCTACTAATCAGACAATGAAATGGGAAGATGGTCATGAATATCCAGTTTTTATGTTGGATACTTCGGCAGCTTCCCACCCTGTTTATACGGGTAAGCAGCGAGAATACAACAATGAAGGTCGTGCTAGTAAATTTAATCAACGCTATCAGTCTATGATGGGATCTTTGAGAAAGAAAGGTAGTTAAATGCAAATAGTTTCATCTTTAAAATCAGCTAAGACACGTCATCGTGATTGTCAGGTTGTACGCCGTCGTGGAAAGGTTTACGTGATTTGTAAGAGTAATCCTAAATTTAAAGCAAGACAAAGATAATCACCTAAAAAGATAATCAACTTGATTGTAGTGAAAACGTTCTTGCAGTTTGTTTTTATTCAATGAAAGAAGGGAAATAAGTTATGCTTAATAAGCAAGGGAATGATTTTCAGCTTAGGAATTTTTTTTCATTTAATAAATTTATTACTCCTTCTGTTATAACTTTCATGTTTAATATTGGGGTGCTGGTTATCATACTTATGGGTATTTCGATGATTTATGAGGATCTCATGCGCAGTGATGGTTTTTTTGGGGTTTTGTCATCCTTGTGGGGGGGTACTTGGAGATTGGTGTTAAGTCTTTTATTTGTTAGGATAGCAACCGAATTTGTTATGGTTGTTTTTGATATTCGTCAAAACTTGCGGGAAATCAATAATAAAACCAATTATAATAAAACTAATTAATTAAGGAACAAATTGATAATATAGAAAATAGTGTGAATCTTATTCACACTATTTTTTTGTCACTGTAAGGGGTCACTTTTTCTTTTGAGGTGCGATCATCATAACCATTTGTCGACCTTCAAGTTTAGGATATTGTTCGACTGTAATTTCATTTTGTAAGTCATCTTTTACCCTATCCAGTAATTGTAAACCTAGTTGTTGGTGAGCCATTTCACGACCTCTAAAGCGGAGTGTTACTTTTACTTTATTGCCATCATTAATGAATCTTCTAATATTTCTTAATTTAACAATGTAATCACCTTCATCAGTACTAGGTCTAAATTTAATTTCTTTAATTTGAATTTGCTTTTGCTTTTTCTTGGCCTCATCCATTTTTTTAGCTTGTTCATATTTGAATTTACCAAAATCTATAATCCTACATACAGGTGGTTTAGCCGTTGGAGATATTTCAACCAGATCTAAACCTGCGTCATATGCAGTATTGAGCGCACTTGAGATGGGCACAATGCCTACTTGTTGTCCATTTTGATCAATTAAACGTACATTTGTTACTGTTATCTCATCGTTAATACGAGTTTTCTTTTCTTGAGCGATGATAAAATCTCCTATAATAGTTAGTTAAAATTTTTAATTTCAGTTTGTAATCTTATAATAAAATCATCTGATTTCATGGTGCCTAATTCTTTTGATTTATGGCGTACTGAAATTGTATCACTTTCTTTTTCTCTATCTCCTATAATGACGATATATGGGATTTTTTGCAAATGTTGTTCGCGTATTTTAAACCCTATTTTCTCATTTCGGATATCTAAGGTGGTTCTAATGCCAATATTTTGTAATTTTTCATTAAGTTTATAGCAGTAGTCAGATTGATTTTCAGTAATGTTAAGGATTGCAACTTGTACAGGAGATAGCCATAGGGGGAATTGTCCTGCATAATGCTCTATTAATATGGCAATAAATCTTTCGAATGAACCGATAATTGCCCTGTGTAACATTATAGGATTGGCTTTTTCATTATGTTCAGTAACATATTCTGCACCTAATCGAGAGGGCAAGACGAAGTCTAACTGAATAGTACCACATTGCCAAGAGCGTCCAATGCTATCTTTAATATGATATTCTACCTTGGGGCCATAGAAAGCACCTTCCCCCTCAAGTTCTTCCCATTCTACATTGCAGGCTGTAAGTGCATTTCTTAGATCTTGTTCAGCTTTATCCCATACTTCATCAGAACCTGCCCTTTTTTCTGGCCTGAGGCTTAATTTGACTGCTATATCCTCAAAACCAAAAATTTTATAGATTTTCATTAAAAGTTGGTGAAAGTTAAATAATTCTGATTCAATCTGATTTTCGGTACAAAAAATGTGAGCATCATCTTGGATAAAGCCTCTTACCCTCATCAAGCCATGCAACGCACCAGAAGGTTCATTACGGTGGCAGCTTCCAAATTCGGCTATTCTTAGAGGGAGATCCCTATATGAGTGAATCTTGCGTTTGAAAATTTCTATATGAGCGGGGCAGTTCATAGGTTTAATGGCATATACTCTTTTTTCAGATTCTGTGATGAACATATTTTCTTGATAATTATCCCAATGTCCTGAGTGTTCCCATAGAGATCGACCCATAATGATAGGTGTTTTAACTTCTTGATAATTAGCCAGATTTAATTCTTTTCTTAGATATTGTTCTATTTCTTGCCAAATATTCCAACCTTTGGCATGCCAAAAAATCATACCTGGCGCTTCTTCCTGTAGGTGAAATAAATCTAGTTCTTTACCTAATTTTCTATGATCTCTCTTTTCTGCTTCTTGTAATTTGAATAAATAATCTTTAAGTTCTTCTTTAGTAATCCAAGCAGTTCCATAGATTCTTTGTAGCATTTCGTTATTACTGTCTCCTCGCCAGTAGGCACCAGCTACTTTCATCAATTTAAAGACTTTTAAAAAGCTAGTATTAGGAACATGAGGGCCTTTACATAAATCAATAAAATCTCCCATTTTATAAAGACTCAATACTTCATTTTCAGGGATACCTTGGATAATTTCAGCTTTATATTTTTCACCTTTGTTTAAGAAAAAATTGATAGCCTCATTTCGATTTATCGGTAAACGTTCTATTGGGTGTTTTTCCCTGTTTAATTCATGCATTTTTGCTTCAATATTTTTCAGATCTTCCGGTGTGAAAGGGCGCTTATAAGAGAAATCGTAATAAAAACCGTTTTCAATAACTGGTCCAATGGCTACCTGAGCATCAGGAAATAATGATTGAACTGCGTACGCTAGTAAATGAGCAGTGGAGTGTCGAATAATTTCTAATCCTTCCTCACTACTTACTGTGATGATCTTAACACTGGCATCCTTCTCGATTAAATAAGACGAATCCACTAATTGATGATCAACTTTCCCCGCGATGGTTGCTTTTGCCAGACCTGTTCCTATGGTTTCAGCTACAGTTTGTAATTGTAACAGGTGTGTCAAAACTTTTAATCGAGCCATCCGGCAAAGTGATTTGAGGCATATTAATCGTTCCATTCCTATAATAATTTTACAATGCGATACAGTCATCACAAATTATACAAGCAGTATTATGATAGTACATCTTTAATTTTAATAGTGTGTCAATAGTGGTAGTCATTTTGTTTTGATTTATTAATCAAATGGTAGGCATGATTGGACTCGAACCAACGACCCCCACCATGTCAAGGTGATGCTCTAACCAGCTGAGCTACATGCCTCTATCTATTTCCGAACGCCCAATTTTATCTAGATTAATGAAAGCTTGCAAATATAAATTCTAAAATATTTAAAGGATTTTTAATTTTTTATTATTTTTTATAAACAATAATAAGACATACTTAGTTGTATTTTAAGGATAAAGGTAAACTGGATATTTCTATTGAATATTTACTTTAATTTTTATTGACTATTTACTTTAATATTGCATTAAAATCAAGTTTAGTTATTGTCAATATTATTGTAATTTAATATTATTGATTATTATTATCAAACAACAAATGGTGTTTTTATGTCATTATTATTAAATTTTTTATATTCAGATTCTAGGAAAAATTTACCTCGATTAAAATTATCAGTTCTTTTTCTTAGCCTTAGTCCTGCTTTGATCATTGCAGATGAACTGTCAGAAAAAGCTGTTACTAAATTGGATGATATTACTGTCATAGGCACACGTTCTAAAGGGATGGTTAAGAATAATCCTCATACCATCACAGTCATTAATCGACGAACGTTAGATAATAATCCAGTAAGTAGTGTAGCTGAAGCGTTGGATGGCACTGCCGGTATAGAGGTGACAGATTCAAATAGTGCAGGAACAAAAAGAGTGAGGATTAGAGGTGAGAATTCAAGAAGAGTAACAGTATTAATTGATGGACAGGAATTAACTGATCACAGTAATTATGGTACACCAATATTAGAGAATATTTCAGAAGTAGATTCGATTGAGGTTGTACATGGGCCAGCCTCAGTTTTATATGGTTCTAAAGCAATTGGTGGAGTAGTTAATATTACAACTAAAAGTGGCGGTGGAGTTAAGGCGATTAATGGAGAGATTGGTTCGATTTATTATGGTGAATCTGGTGGTTGGCTTTTGAATACTGCCATTTTGGGTCAAATCAATCAATTTGGTTATCGTTTGGCTGCTTATAAAGAAGATCATAAAGAGATTAAAACTCCTAGAAGTAGCTATAGTGCTTATTCACTTAGATTAGAGCATACCAAACGAAAATCAGAAGGAGTTAATTTAAGTTTCGGATACACTTTGGGGGAAAATTTAAACCACTTTATAAGGATGAAGTTAGAATCTTCTAAGTTAAGTTCTGAAAACTGGAGAGAGCCTGGTATTTTGCACAGTGGATTTATGCCACTTAATTCTTTTGATATTAATTTACCTAAGCGAGATAAACGGAAAATAGGTTTTTTTTATGACGGGGAAGATATTAATTCTTTAGTGAAAAAAATTCATTTTGATACTTTTTACCAAACTGTTGTAAGGGGATTTGAAAACTCACTTAATTCTAATATTTTTGAAACTGATGATTTTACGATGTTATTTGTTAAGGGGCATGTCCCAGGTTATGTGGAAAGAATAATCCCTAGAGCTATTAGTGGTCTATCACCTATATTAAAACCTGTAAAATTTTCTATCGCTAATTATTCTGATGATAAATTGACCAATTATGGTGGGACATTTCAGATTGATTTTCAGTTGCCTTGGAATCATTATGTCATAGCGGGAATTAACTATTTGTCAGACAGATTAGAGAGTGATAAGCTGACGAATATTACTATTTCTGATTTCATTCCCAAACCCTTAAGTAATTTGCGTCTAAAATTTATTCCTAACGAAATTAAAAAAGTACATATGGGGCAATATAACGCTAATATGAATACAGTTTCATTGTTTGGTCAAGATGAATGGCAGGTGTCAGATACCCTTAAGTTAACAACTGGTTTACGCTACTATAAAATTGCAGCTAAACTAAATCATTCTAGTGATGGAGTAACCCAGAAAGGGGTAAAAGAAAATAAATTATTGAAGGCGATAAGTTTAGTTTATACAGGGGTGCCCAATTCAAGTTTTAGAATTGGTTATTCAGAGGGCTATATTACACCTAATCTAATGCAATTATTTATTAGTACAGATGCAGGGGGCATAGCTAGTTTACCAAATCCGAGATTGAAATCAGAAACTTCTAAAAATATTGAGTTGGGTGCTCGATATGCACATTCTAACTTAAGTCTGGATGGCGTACTTTTTTTGACCAAGTCAAAGGATTATATATCACTTAGAAGTTGTAGAGACAACCCTTTATGCTCTAACGTATCTAGATTTAGACCTAGTGCTATTTATGCAAATGCTGATAGAGCGAAAACCTATGGTTTGGAGTTAGGTTTAAGTTATTTAATTCCTAACTCTCAAGTCACACCATATATAGATATGGCATGGATAAAGAGAAAAGAAACTTTGGCTAATCGAGAAACGTATGCTACAGATACACCCAAATTATCTGGAAAAATGGGTGTTCGCTATGATAACAATGAGTCGAGAATACCATTTTGGGTTGATGTCTATGTCAGAGGTGCAAGTCGAGTAACATTAGCTCCAGAGCTAAACCCTAATAATCCAGGAGGAAATAAGCCAATGACCCCACTTGGTGGTTGGGTAACTGCGAATTTATCGGCCGGAATTTCTCCTAAGGTTGGAGAAAATAGTAAGGTACAGCTGGTTTTAAAGTTCAATAATATAACTAATACAAAGTATAGGAGTTCATTTAATAGCCTACCAGGAAGTGCAAGAAATATAAGTTTGTCAACTAAATGGACATTTTAGCCATTAGAATAACGATATTGATGTAAAAAATACTTTAGTTCTTGATAAGTGGGGGATCCGCTTTGAGCTCCTAGTTTTGTGACAGAGAGAGAGGCTGCTGCATTGGCTAGGGTGACAGCTTCTTCTAATCCTTGGTGCCAGAAAGTGGCTAGAGCACCATTAAAAACATCCCCCGCTCCTGTTGTATCGGAAACATTCACTTGGTAGGCTGGTTGTGATTGTATTGTGTTATTTTGATAGTATAAGACGCCATGTTGGCCATTGGTCATGATGATTTTTTCTTTAAGTAAATCAAAAACATTTTCTATACAATGAACTTGATAGTCTGAATGTATTATTTCTAAAATTTCATGTTCATTAGGTGTAATAGCGCTGACTTTCTGTAATATTTCTTTGGGTATTATGGCTGAAGGTGCAGGGTTTAAGATTACAGGAATATTGTATTGGTAAGATAGGTTACAAATATGCCATACTGTATTTAATGGGATTTCTAGCTGTAATAAAATGATGTCACTTTGCTGTAAAATATTTTCAATCGAATTAATATAGTCACATGTAATATACTGGTTTGCACCGGAATCAACGATAATTAGATTATCGCCATTGGAAGAAATAATATAGGCAGTTCCTGTATTACGATATTTAGTGATTTGACTGAATGTTAAATCAATATTCTCCTTTTTTAAGGTATCTATTAAAAAATTACCTGGTTCATCGTCTCCAAAAGTACCTATAAAAGTTACATCAGCACCTAAACGTTTAGCTGCTACAGCTTGATTAGCACCTTTTCCACCTGCAAAGCGACTGACCTGATCCGCAATTATAGTTTCACCTATATTAGGGAATTTATTGGTTTGAATGGTAATATCAAGATTTACACTACCTATGACCGTAACTTTTGGTATCATTTATTCAGGTATCCATTGTTCTACTGCTTTTTTAAATCGATTTAATCCTTTTTGCCTATCTTCATCATCAATAATTAAACTAGGCGTCATGCGAATAACATTTGTCCCCGCTTGGTTGACAATCACGCCAGCTTTGAGAGCTTCATTAACTAATTGGCCAGCTTGACC
The DNA here is from genome assembly GCA_016864895.1 of Neisseriaceae bacterium. Taxonomy (NCBI): domain Bacteria; kingdom Pseudomonadati; phylum Pseudomonadota; class Betaproteobacteria; order Neisseriales; family Neisseriaceae; species Neisseriaceae bacterium. The sequence continues at coordinate 1,238,363 of CP046107.1, forward strand.
TAAAAACCTATCCGCCAGTACACAACCAATCAATAAACCTTTCCCACGAATTAATTTAAATTTACCGGTTTCAGATGCAATTTGGGTTAACTCGGTTTTAAAGAATTCATGTTGTCTCTTCACATTATTTAATGTATTTTCCGAATTGATGATATCGAAGGCTGTATTAGCAACAGCACATATTAATGGATTTCCTCCGAAAGTGGTACCGTGAGAGCCAGGTGTAAAAGATTCTGCAAACTGATTAGTAGTGAGCATGGCTCCAATAGGGAGACCGCAACCTAAGGCTTTTGCTGAAGTGAGGATATCAGGAGTAATTTGATATTGTTGGTAGGCAAAAAGGCTTCCGGTTCTACCCATACCTGTCTGGATTTCGTCTAGAATGAATGCAATGTTATATTTATTACAAAGTTCCCTTGCAATTTTTAAAAACTCAAGATGGGCTGGTAAGACGCCACCTTCACCTTGTATTGGTTCTACTATAAAGGCACAAGTTTCATCATCTAGTATGTCTTTTAAGGTTTCGATGTTATTAAATTCAGTATAATAAATCGATGGTGGTAAAGGGCCAAATCCTGATTGATATTTTTCTTGTCCTCCAACTGTGACTGTCAATAAAGTTCTACCATGAAAACTATTATGGCACGAAACAATTTTGTTTTTTTTGCAACCAAAATGATCATGAGCATATTTTCTGGCTAACTTCAAAGCGGCTTCGTTCGCTTCAGCACCAGAATTAGCCAAGAATACTTTTTCGGCAAAAGTATTTTTAACAAACTTCTCTGCTAATTCCTGAGCAGGAGTGGTTGTGAAGGTATTGGAAATGTGCCATAGTTTGTCTGCTTGTTCATGTATTGTTTGAATTAAATCGGGATTGCAGTGTCCTAAAGCATTAACGGCGATACCGCCTAGCAGATCAATATAATCTTTATTATTTTGATCCCAAACTGTGTTTCCCTGAGCTTTTACAGGAATTATGTCAGCAAATTTGAAATTGGGTGTAATATAGTTTTTCATGGTAATAATTCCTATAATAATACTATGGTGTTAAGTTTTTTATTTTAATTAAATCAATTAGTTAATGTATAAATAAATTTTAAGTTTTTTATTAATCTATTCGCGTAGTATAAATATTTTATTCAAAAAAACAATAAAATACTTTATCTCATTGAAAATTAATGATATATATTACGTGTATATTATTGCATTTGGAACAAAATTTTTTGGAAGTTTTTTGGACTGTTTTGGAACATAACACCGTAGATTGATCGGTAAATTGATGGCATAGGGTTGGTTAACAAAAGGATTTCGTCATGGGTGAATTAAAAAATAAGAAATTAAGACGACTAGTTTTTTCAACATTAATTTTGTTTTTTTCTGTTAGTATCGCTACTGCGAATGATTTTGATGATCCCTTAAAGAGAGTAATCGACATTAAGGTTCAGTCTGCCACAATTAAACCCGAAGGATCCCAGCCTGATCTGATCAAAATGACACAAATTTCTCAATCAAAAACTAAACTCAATAACAACAATAAAAAAGTAGATGACTTAGAAAAAATTATTCAAACAATTGTGGATAATCCAAGGCCGGGTAGCAAAAGTGTAAAAGAAGTAATGATTTTGACTGTTGATAATAAAGATGAAGGCGGTTTTCGGTGGGGCAATTATTTGGATTCTTCTCTTTACTCTCGTTCGGCTATTGTTATTAATGATAGAACGGGAGAGGTAATGTATCAAAAAAATCCTCATATTCAAACTTCTTTAGCCTCTATCACAAAATTAATGGCTGCAATGGTATTTTTAGATAGTAAGCAAAACATGTCAACACCAATTACCATTACGGATGAGGATGTAGATAGACTGAAAAAATCAGGGAGTCGTTTAGCGGTAGGGACGACTTTGATGAGGCAAGAATTGTTACATATAGGGCTAATGAGTAGTGAAAATAGGGCAATTCATGCTTTAGCTCGTAACTATCCAGGTGGTAAAACAGCTTTTGTAAGCGCTATGAATGCGAAGGCTAGGCAGTTGGGAATGACTAATACTATTTTTTATGAGCCAACTGGGCTGGATCCTCGAAATAAATCAACAGCCTATGATATTGTGAGAATGGCTCAAGCAGCTGACCGTTATCCTTTAATCCGCTATTATACAACTGATCAACAGACTCAAGTAAGAGCCAAGAATGGCAAAATGTTGACGTATAGAAATTCTAATGTTTTAGTTAGGAATGGGCAATGGAATGTAGGCCTACAAAAAACTGGGTATATTAAAGAAGCTGGACGCTGTATGGTAGTAAAAAGTAAGTTTGGTGATGATAATGTATACTTAGTATTTTTAGGTGCCCCGAGTTCTTATTCTAGGGTATCGGATGCAGAGCATGTAAGAGAAGTGTTTGGTGGTCGCTATTACTAAAATAATTAAAGTTGTTTGACTTGCATATCGTTTGTGTGGTGGTGTGCAAGGCAAAACATTTTAATATTGGAAAAATTATGTTACAGCAAGGGATTCCTTTACCTAAAGGATTGGAAGCTCCTCCTGAAAGTGTTCTGGTTAGTGTGATGCCACAAGAAACCAAGGTAGCATTTTATGAAAATAATGAACTATGTGAATTCCATATTGAAAGGAATTTTTCTCTTAACACTGTTGGCAATATCTATTTAGGTAAAGTTAAACGAATTTTACCAGGAATGCAAAGTGCTTTTGTGGATATTGGTTTAGAGAGGGCAGCTTTTTTGCATTTTGTTGACTTGGTTGAAAATCGAGTTAGTCCTGAGAATCCTCAAAGAATTGAAAAGATTATTTTTGAGGGGCAGTCTATATTAGTTCAAGTGATTAAAGAGCCCATTGGTAATAAAGGAGCTCGTGTAACAACCCAGATTTCTTTAGTTGGTCGTCATCTTGTTTTCTTACCCCAAGACAATCATATTGGAGTTTCTCAGCGTATTGAGACAGAAGAGCAGAAAGCAATTCTAAGAAAAAAACTTGAATCTATTATTCCTAACAATCATCAAGGTGGCTTTATTGTTAGAACAAAAGCATCAGAAGCTACAGTTGAAGAGTTGGAGGCAGATTTGATTTTTTTAGATCGTTTTTGGAAAGAAATAAAAAGTCAGAGTATATTGAGATCTTCACCATCATTGATTTTTAAAGATTTGAGTCTTGCTTTGCGATTATTAAGAGATTTTGTGGGTTCCAATACTCAAAAAATTTTAGTTGATTCATTGGTAACTTTTCAGGAGATGCGTAGTTTTGCAGAGAGCTATTGTCCAATAGTATTAAATAAAATTTTTTATTTTGAAAATAATAATGAGGTTGATTTATTTAGTTTTTATCATGTTGATTATAAAAAAGCGCTTTACCCTAGAGTGGATCTAAAGGGAGGTGGCTATTTAATTATAGAATCTACAGAATCAATGACAACCATTGACGTTAATACTGGGGGATTTGTTGGTGCTAATAATTTTCAGTCGACAATCTATCAAACAAATTTAGAAGCTTGTCAAGTGGTGGCAAGAGAGCTCAGATTACGCAATATTGGTGGGATTATTATTGTTGACTTTATTGATATGGAAGATAAGGTACATAGAGCAAAGGTTTTGCAGGAATTAGCTTATTACCTCAGTTTTGATAAGACAAAAGTAACATTAAATGGATTTACTGCCTTAGGGTTAGTTGAATTAACACGTAAACGTACTAGAAGTAGTTTAAAAAATGCATTGACAGAAAGATGTATGCACTGTGGCGGGTATGGTTACATTAAATCAATTCAGACGGTATGTTACGAGATAATGCACTTGATTTATAATGAAGTCAATAAATTTGGTTACCAATCTATTAAAGTTGTTGCATCGTCAGACGTGATTGAGTGTTTATTAGATGAGGAGTCACTTCCTTTACTAAGACTTTGTGAAGCATTGCAAACTAAAATTACTTTGGTGGTAGGAAATGAATTTGAGCGAGAAGATTATGAGTTATTTGCAGTTTAGCTCTGGATAAATATATGAATAATGCATACGATAAACAAAAAATTTATGGGCAGGATTTATGGGAAAATATTTTATCAGAAGTCGAACAAGCTGTGTTGGACGAGCCTATACTGGCTGGTTTCTTACACTTAACTGTTTTAAGAAGTTCTAATTTAGCAGAAGTCCTCGCATTTCATTTATCCAGTAGGCTATCTAGTCAGATTATGGATCCTCGTGCGTTAAATGAAATTTTTTTAGATTGTTTTAGGGAAAATAAGGAAATTATTAATGCAGTTGAAGAAGATATTTTAGCTTACTATCAAAGAGATCCTGCGTGTGATCAGTATTCTATGCCTTTACTGTACTATAAGGGGTTTCATGCTATTCAAACTCATCGTATTAATCAATGGTTATGGAAGAATAATCATAGAACTTTGGCATTGTTTTTACAAAATCGTAGTTCTGAAGTATTTGGTGTAGATATCCATCCAGGTGCTACTATTGGTCAAGGCATTATGAGTGATCATGGGACAGGTCTTGTAATAGGAGAGACTGCAGTATTAGGTAATGATATTTCTTTATTGCATGGCGTTACTTTAGGGGGGTCGGGGAAAGAAACGGGTGACAGGCATCCCAAAGTTAGAGATGGGGTCATGATTGGTGCAAATGCGTCAATTTTGGGTAATATTATCATTGGAGAATGGTCTAGAATAGGGGCTGGTAGTGTGGTCACCAGGAATGTACCTCCTCATGTGACTGTTGTGGGCGTCCCTGCCAGAATTATTGATTCTACAGATAATAACATGCCATCTAAAGAAATGAATCAAATACTGGATTATGATATGGATTTTGTTATTTAGGTTATTATGAAAATTGCTTTTATTATTTCTAGTCGATTTGGATATACCAGGAAAATTGCAAATTTTATTGCAAGTGAATTTATCACCATGAATCCTAAATATGAGATAAATTTTTTTAATTTAGCAGAGTATCCTTTAATGAGAGAGATAATGGTAGGTTGTGATGTTATTGTGGTGGGAGCATCTGTTCGTTATGGAAAGTTTGATAAAAATCTTTTTAAAATGAGTCAAAAGTATGCACACATTTTAAATCAAAAGAAGACTGCTTTTTATGCTGTGAATTTAGTGGCTCGCAAAGAGGGAAAAAATAATCCCTATCATAATATTTATACGCGAAAGTTTTTAGATAGAACCAATTGGAAACCTAGTTTAGTTGCTGTTTTTGCAGGTGAACTTAACTACCCCATGTATCGATTTTGGGATAAACAAGTTATTCGTTTGATTATGAAACTAACCGGAGGAGAAACAGATACAAGCCAAAAAATAGAATATACTAATTGGAACGAAGTTACTGAATTTGCTCATTGTATATTGTAGTGCACTCAATATTTTGTATAGAACATACTGAAAAAATTGTTCTTTGTCATTTTAATTGAATTCTTGTAGAATGCTTTAAGGTTAATGAATATAAAGAGGTTGATATGAAGAAAAGTTTTCTAGCTGTGATATTGATGTCGTTGTTTATAGTAGGAGGTTGTTCTACTTCTAACTCTAATGCATTGTCTACTACTGGGCAAAGGGTTGCACAGATAGCTAAAGAACCTGAGAAGCAATTTTTACAAGTAATTTATACTAAAGACATTGGTCAAGTTGATTTTAATCAATACTTAAAATCATTAGGAGTTATTGATACTCAAGTTAAACAAGTACAAGTGGAAACAAAATATAATCAAATTAATAAGAACACTTTAGATGCTTTAAGAAAAACCAAGCTAACTGATCCTGAAGTTAAAGTGTATTTAGATAGTCTGATTCATTTAGCGCAATTAAGTGAAGAAATCAGTTCTTATCAGGCACAACTGGCTAGTGAATATCGAGAGAATAAAAAATTGTCTTCTCAGTCTAAGGCTAAACTGGATTCTTTGAGTAAGCAGGTACAATTGGCATATACTTCAGCAATGGAAAAAGAAGTTCTCTTGACTCAGAAGTATGCCAATGAGACAACTGGAGCACTGAAAGATTTTATGTATATTCAAAGTGTCTTAAATAATGAATTAGTTGAGGTTAGTGTTTTGCAGCAAAAATTATTGAGTGATCCCTTGATTAAAAATGAAGCCCAGTTCAATAAAAAAGCAACTCCTGGTTTGGTTGCTGCTAATAATAATATAATTAATTCTTTGAGAGTCATTAATTCTTCCGATGTAAGCGTTAATGCTTATTTAAATAAATTGATTGAATCATATCAGGTTAAACTACAAATGATTAAAAAGAAAGATAAAATTATAGCAGAGCAAAAAAAGGGACAAGTTTCTCGAGCTAATGTTGATCTAATTAATCGATATCAAGAGTTAGATTATATGATCACTCAGATGAGAATGGAGCTTATTAAGCAATTTATGAATTGATCGACTAGTTAAATGCAGTGGAATCTGACAGATAAACTGGGACATTCTTTGTTATTTTTGATTGGGGGGGTACTTAGGATTTCCGTCATATTGTGTTAGTTGGGTATTGATTTTAATATTAATCAATTTGTAGATTCTTATATGCTAATGTTTTCCATAGAAATTCTTTTATGGGAATTGAAATAAACATAGAGAAAGGGCAGAAATATGGTTGACATAGTAATGAAGGATAAATATAATTACGGTCTTCACTAATTGAAACGAATTAGTTGGTTCTTTGACAATTGATTATCGATAAGTGTGAGTGCAATTGGCCTCACACTGATTTGAAGAAGTATAAGAGAAGGATAGGAAACTATTCTGTTAATACTTTGAGAATTAGACCAGAATAAAAAATAAGTTAGAGATTGAACATAAGAGTTTGATCCTGGCTCAGATTGAACGCTGGCGGCATGCTTTACACATGCAAGTCGAACGGCAGCGAGAGAAAGCTTGCTTTCTTGTCGGCGAGTGGCGAACGGGTGAGTAACGCATCGGAACGTGCCGAGTAATGGGGGATAACTATCCGAAAGGATAGCTAATACCGCATACGCTCTGAGGAGGAAAGCGGGGGACCATATATGGCCTCGTGTTATTCGAGCGGCCGATGTCAGATTAGCTAGTTGGTGGGGTAAAGGCCTACCAAGGCGATGATCTGTAGCGGGTCTGAGAGGATGATCCGCCACACTGGGACTGAGACACGGCCCAGACTCCTACGGGAGGCAGCAGTGGGGAATTTTGGACAATGGGGGAAACCCTGATCCAGCCATGCCGCGTGTATGAAGAAGGCCTTAGGGTTGTAAAGTACTTTTGTTAGGGAAGAAAAGCTTTTGGTTAATAGCCAAGAGTGCTGACGGTACCTAAAGAATAAGCACCGGCTAACTACGTGCCAGCAGCCGCGGTAATACGTAGGGTGCGAGCGTTAATCGGAATTACTGGGCGTAAAGCGAGCGCAGACGGTTACTTAAGCCAGATGTGAAATCCCCGAGCTTAACTTGGGACGTGCATTTGGAACTGGGTGACTAGAGTGTGTCAGAGGGAGGTAGAATTCCACGTGTAGCAGTGAAATGCGTAGAGATGTGGAGGAATACCGATGGCGAAGGCAGCCTCCTGGGATAACACTGACGTTCATGCTCGAAAGCGTGGGGAGCAAACAGGATTAGATACCCTGGTAGTCCACGCCCTAAACGATGACAATTAGCTGTTGGGTTTTGAAAGACTTAGTAGCGAAGCTAACGCGTGAAATTGTCCGCCTGGGGAGTACGGTCGCAAGATTAAAACTCAAAGGAATTGACGGGGACCCGCACAAGCGGTGGATGATGTGGATTAATTCGATGCAACGCGAAAAACCTTACCTGGTCTTGACATGTATGGGATCTTTTAGAGATAGAAGAGTGCCTTCGGGAGCCATAACACAGGTGCTGCATGGCTGTCGTCAGCTCGTGTCGTGAGATGTTCGGTTAAGTCCGGCAACGAGCGCAACCCTTGTCATTAGTTGCTAACATTAAGTTGAGCACTCTAATGAGACTGCCGGTGATAAACCGGAGGAAGGTGGGGATGATGTCAAGTCCTCATGGCCCTTAAGACCAGGGCTTCACACGTCATACAATGGTAGGTACAGAGGGTAGCTAAGCCGCGAGGTGGAGCCAATCCCATAAAGCCTATCGTAGTCCGGATTGTAGTCTGCAACTCGACTACATGAAGTCGGAATCGCTAGTAATCGCGGATCAGCATGTCGCGGTGAATACGTTCCCGGGTCTTGTACACACCGCCCGTCACACCATGGGAGTGGGAGATGCCAGAAGTGGGTAGGATAACCGCAAGGAGTCCGCTTACCACGGTATGTTTCATGACTGGGGTGAAGTCGTAACAAGGTAGCCGTAGGGGAACCTGCGGCTGGATCACCTCCTTTCTAGAGAATATGAGGAAATTGCACTTACACTTATCGATAATTGGTTGTTGATTGAGAAGCTAATGGGTTTGTAGCTCAGCCGGTTAGAGCACACGCTTGATAAGCGTGGGGTCGCAGGTTCAAGTCCTGCCAGACCCACCAATCCTATCAATACAAATCTTTATTGATATCTATCAACGTGTTTATGGTAGAAATCTTTCGGATGAATGTAATAGCGATAAGATCCGTCGATATGGGGTTTACCATTTAATGTCATTAACTATTTTTCTTTTCTAAGATCTCTTAAAATTTGTATTGTACATTTAGTTTATGGGGAAGTAACAGAGCCGATAACTTTTTGCTTTCTGTGGGAAATAAGTGGAGAGCTATAAAGATTTGCTGTTGTGAGATCTTGTAAAGTTGGAAAATTATACCTATTGTGATAGAAAAATGATATTGGCAGTGTTTGCAGTGCTATAACATCGGCTATTCCATCAGGTATTTTTGAGGCAAAAGTTTTGGTATCAGAAAGTTATACAACTCACTCAATCGTTAAATTATAGGCTTTTGCTGATAACCGAAAATATACTATAAAGATAAAGCTATTTTATTAAAACTATTAACTTTCAAACTTTTGTAGACATTAAGAAATCAAAATGTAATAAAGGGTCGATTATTGGTGTCGAAAAATATATTGCTTATAGAATGTGTTTATCAAGTGGTATCTTGAGTCGGTTTTTGAAAATGCCATCAACTATTTTTTAAATAAATTTTAACAATGAAAATATAACAAAGAGAGATAGGGAAATTTCTTTTTGACCAAAAATCAGATAAAATAATCTCTTATAAATCAAGTATTTTTATATTTTATCATTTAACTTTTTTCTCCTTTGTGATTTGTTTTCTGTACTCTCGTTCTAAAGTTAATTTTTGTATCGCACCCCAAAAGCCTTTTTGTTCATTTAATTGTCTTTTGTGTTGCAATTCTTTTAATTTAAACTCTTTTTCTTTTTCCAATTCTTTTCTTTGTTGTTCAGTTTGATGTACCACTATTTCCCAATTAGCTAGTTTTTGATTCTCGATAACAGTTCGTTTTAAACGAATATCATCACCTATCTGTGCATTAGAATATTGAATAGCCCCTTCTAAATTTTTACCCCAAAGAGTCCTAATTTCACCTTTTGACGTTTTGTAGGATACAAAATAGCTTTCTTTGTTTTTTTTATCATTTAAATAAGGAGATTTACCGTGTGCCACTAACTCAAATACGCCAGTAGGTCTTTTGTACTCATCGTTAATTTTCCATTCTTCTTTTTGGTATTCTTCTCTTCTTTTCTGTCTCTTAGATAAAGATCTTTGCTCCGGCTCCAATTTTACTTTTATACCATTGTTAATTAATTCTTTAGAAAAATTATGCTTTAGTTTTTGTAAGATATCTGGATTCAAATCAATATTTTTTTTTAATTCGAGATCTTGTTTATTTAAACATACATGTACCTGTGGGTGTTCTGTATCCATGTGCAATGAATAAACAAAATAGTTATTAGGAAACTGTTCTTTTAAAGTTTTTCCCACTGCTTGTAGCAAAATATCTTCTGATCCTTTTTCAATGCATTTTAATGAAAATATCATATTGTACGTTTGTCTTGTTTTGTTTTTTCCATTGTTGCAATACAACAATTTTTCGTTATACAGTCCCATTTCATTTTTAGCATTAATTGTCTCAAATTTACGTCTTAATATTTTGTTATCTGAGGTATGTAAATCAATTTTTCCATTCCTTGAAATATAGTCAATATGGTTTGCTACTTCATTATAATCTTTTCCACCAGAGGTTATTTTCACCACTGAATAATCAACCCTATCTTTAGTCTTGGTAGGTTGTTTGTATTTTATAGTGTTTCCTACGACAAAAGATCTTTTGGTATATTTAATACGATATTATTCATCAATTTTTATAGGCATTTTAACTTGATTTTAGTTATTGTATTCTTTGTTTCTTGTAACAAAGAGTTAGTTTTATCTAATAATTTTTTTAAATATTCTTCTTGTGATTCATTTAAATTAATTATCCCGTACTTTTGTTTATTGTAATATTTACTGATAGAATCGACATTTGTACCTAGTTTAATTAATTGTTTGTTTAAATTATTTAAGGTGTTTAATTCCTCAAAATTTAATAATGTTTTTTTATCAATATTAGAAGCTAATATTTTTCTTATTTGAGCATTAACCGATAAGTAATTTTTTTTACTTATTGTAGCTAAATAATCAAACTCTTTATTGTTTAAGTAAATTGTTTTTCTGTAAATTTTATTAATATTTGATGATATTGCATTATTTTTAATCAATTTATCGATGTTAGATTGATTATTTAAGAAATCGTCAATAATAATATTTATAAATCTAGAATAGGTCATCCTATTTTCTATTAATAGACATATTTGTTGGTAGGTATCATAACTAATTCTAACTGTCTTTTTAATATCTTTATTTATTTTCATGTTAATTTCCTAACAATACTGTAATTATGTAAATGTAATTTTTATCTTACAAATAATTTATGTTCTATTCCCCAATTTATTTTAATATCACTATTTTTTTTTATTTTAACTAGTAAAAATATTGTTTGCAATTGTATGTTTAGTTTGTTCAAGGTAAAAATTATGTCAGATCACAAAATTTATGTAAATTCATACCATGATTGATCTAGGATAGAACGATTTAATCCCGATTTTTTGCTTTACTCTTTTACCATGATGAGTCGTATCCCCCTTTGCAGACTTAGACATGTGACCAACCTGCAAATCTTCTACATACACAATGGCGTGGTTTTTGCTAATTTGAGCAGAGATTTGATGAAGGTAATGACGTCTAATATTGGCTATTCTCGAGTGTAAGCGTGATACTTTATTTTTTGCTTTTTTCCAGTTGTGACTCAATGGTGTCTTATGGCTCATTTGACATTGCAGTTTAGCTAACTGACGTTGTGCCGTTTTAAAACGATTGATAGGCTCAAAGTATTGACCGTTACTTAAGGTTGCAAAACGGGTAATCCCCATATCTATACCCACTTCATTGCGTAATAATCTGAAATTAGAAAATTCTTTTTCTAGAGAAGGACTTTTATCATCAAGCTCTTTATTGCATTTATTAACTATTTTTTTTGTATTTTGTATTTAAAATTGCTGGGGATTTTTTAAGACTTATTAATTTTTGATTGATATGTTTTTTAATATTTTTAATGGTTAAATCGGTACAAATTTTTAGTTGGGCAAAATCGTCATTACTGTTATCAATACATTTGTTTTATTCTTCATTTCCTTAATACTCTTTAGAGTTAAAAAAATTTTCAGTATCTCGTTAGTTGCTATCATTAGCTACTTTGTGAACGTTATTGTTTTCATAATGAGTTAGCGTAATGTTTTCAGACTCATTATAAGACACAAAAATTGAAGACATGAGTATCAATAATAAATATTTTTCATCTTATGATATCTTTATTTGGGTTTAAATTTTTTAAACTTTTTCTTTCATTTTCAAATAGTAGCATTTGTTGGTTTTATTTTTTGATTTCTAAATAAAAATTATATGTCCTGTGGATAACATTTTAAAAATGTTGATAGTAGGTAACATAAAAAATCAGCCTAGTACGGATGACACCAGACTGGTTAAGTAAAAAACCTCTACACAGAAAGGATTTTAGATCGAATTATCATTCTTTTTCAAAAAAATGTACATTTAATGTCTTTCTCAAATGAAGAACGTAAGTCAAGTGAAAATAATGGGAAAAATTTTAACAATGATGGCCAATCACCATAAATTTTTTTGTTATATGTGGTAAAAAATACACAATAAATAGTGAAAAAATTGAGGTAAAAGAGAGAACTTTGTTAGTGGTGTAAAGTGTGGAGGGATAGGGATTAAAAGCCACTACATTTCTCCTCTTAGGCATTAACCAAAAGATGTTTAAGGAGTGCTTTATTTTTTCTTTTCCTGGTATGTTCAACATATACTTGTTATGATTAACAGCATATAAGGGGTGGTTTATTCCGAACGTCACCAGGAATAGTAACTACATCGGGCGAAATTGGTGCATCAGGATAGATCGCAATAGTATTATGGTCGTTGACTTCGGGGATCTACTCTGTAAACCATAGGCTTTAAATTAAGGTAGGACAATCATAATGGATATATAGTCAGTTTTATTAGTCAATATATTCATGACTAGTCTCGATTATTTTAAGTTGGTTTAAATTAAGGGAATTTAAAAATAGAAGAAAACAGTATCTTTATTGTTACCATTATTCTTGTCTTTATTATTTTCTAAATGCGATGGTGTAGGAGACAATATTGTTGCTGGGGTAGGTGGGGTATTGCAAGAATTGGAACAACAACGATAAAAGAATCCTTGGACTACTGGTACAGCTAGCAGTAACTGGAGGAGCTTTTGGGGTCAGGATTCTTGGAATCATATACGTGATAATGTGATACCAGATAGTTGGAAACCATAAGATAATATTTCCTTTAATTTTTCATTTAGAGAATATAAAGTCTATAAAAGTTATTTAAATCCACAAAGATATGATGATCACATTATGAAAGAGTAGACAAAATATGATAAGAAAAAAATCTGTAGATATGCCGCCGTTCATTATTTCTGTTGTTATAGGGGTAATGTCTTCTGGAGCTTATATGGGACAACATGATTTAAATATATTCGCTTATTTATTTGCATAGATGGTTCTAACTTTCTTAATTACTATTCCAATCTATTACATTTTTAAAAAAGTTTTCAATTATCTTAAGTAACTTTCTTCAGATTTAAGAATTAAACAAATTGACGACACATTTCCTCTCTTAGACGTTAGCCAAGAGAATAGTCAAGGCGCCAATTTGTTCAAAAACACATTAGATATTTTAACAAAGCAAAACGTGATATAGATAGAATGACCAGTAACTCATGTCAGAAAAAATTGTCGTTGTTTTGAATACGTATATCAAAAATAAACACCTATGTTTGGATAAATAATGATCGAGTATAATGAATTAGTTAAATCTATTACGTTTTTTTTAGATTTAGGTCATAACGCCTGGGACTACAAGCTAGATATATATAAAAATGATAAAAATCAATACTTCTCTGCTTTAAGTAAAAAACAAGTATTTGATTTAATCCTAGTAACAACAAATGAGGATGTTAGAGTATCAGAGTCTTTTTGGATAGACGATAGTGATTTCAATATAGATGAAAATCATTTTTTTGCATCTGTAGAGGATTGTATTAATTCCTCCTTGGAAATTATATCCAAACAAGCAAAAGAATTTACCTACTACTCAAACGAATAATCTCACTCTAATCCTTATCCTGTTTTCAAATACAAATAAGATAAGAAATCAATATTACAATGATTTTGATAGAAGTGATTACTAACTGTTTTGATTTACGGATAAATTAAGATTGAAAAATTAATCAATAAAAAAATACAGACAGCCCAAAATCCCATTTTGTACACCAAATATTGGTTGAATAAAGAAAAGATATAGTGAAACAAAAATGTGTTCTAAAAGCTATCATGATAATGACCCATACACTCCATCATTAGATTCTCAATGTGTGAGAAATGGTCTATCCTTATTTTTGGGTAAAATCAATTAGTTGGCTTGTAAATTCTCAGTCAATTCGTATCACTAAGAATTTTTAAATTATCTTTGAAAATATTCTCTATAGAAAGATTTTTTAGAAATTCTAATATTTCTTGCGAAATAACAACCTGTGAGTTTTTTAATAGTGAAACACACCCTCTAAGCTAACGCTATAGGGTGAGCTTCGTGCGACTCATATAGATTTTCATCTATACCTTTCGTTACAACACTATAGCCTAATGGTATTGTTGTAGGAGAACTCTTGACACACATCACAGTCTCTGCGATATCGGCTAAGGCTAATTATAACAAATACACAAATAATTAAAAATAACAAAGACTATTATAGTTCTTTGAACTACTTGCTATCCATCTCCAACTATAGCATCAGCTTAGGTGGATAATTCCGCAGTGTTCGTTAAAAAAAGTTTTTTCTCAAACATATTTCCACCAATCAGTATATTTATGTGTAAGAGTTTTTTTGCTGAATCAATCTGGTGTCGTCTGCATTAGGCTGATATTTTATGTTAGATATTAACGATAAGTTATGAACTAATTTATTATGAAATAATACATTTAATGCATAAGGTTAAAAAACTATTTTGGAAGGGGAATTGATTTAATCAACCTCAAAAATCAAAACATGTCAACACAAGATAGAGGATTTTGAGATATTTCTAAAATCAATGGTATATTTAAAATTAACCGAAATAGAATTCTTAAAAACTGAAATTCAGGACAAAATTATTAAAGAGATTAATATATGTTACGCATGAATAATAAGATTAATTAGGAGTTATCAAGAGCACCTACACAAAATATTGTTAAAACAGAGTACTAAAAAAATGATAATTTAAAAATAATTAAAAATGTTAATATTCAATCAATATTATGGGCTTATGTAGGTAAGAAAATACACAACCAATTAAAACAAAAGGCTCTGGACGAAAATAGATCTATTAACGGATTAATTATCAGATTAATTAAAAAAACTTAATATTAAAGACAGAATGTGGGTTTAAAGCGAATGTGATAAACATACTAGGTGGCAGTATAGACCTATCCTCATTGTGAATTTCCATCCTGCATGGATGGGGGTATAAAGTGTCACCACGAAGCGGTTAGATCGCCTTTCAGTATTTACTTAAAACTTCGGTAAATCAGTCTAATAATTAAAGGAGTCAAATGGAGATTCTGCTATTAACCCACTTTAGTGGGTGGGGGTTGTTTTTTCGGCTAAAAAAAGTTTGGCTTAATAGCCTGGGTCAGTTATAAACTTCTAACTTTTATATCAAATCGTATTTTTTTGTAGTAAGTCATCTTTTTCCTTATCTATGGCAAAAAAAATCGTTATTAATTTGTTTAATGGAAATTAAATATATGGTCTCGTTTTTTTTGTTCTAACCAATTTTCCACCCATATTTTTGTTCAACTAAATTTCCTGTGAATGTCGGTAGATCTTTTTGTGATTTATCCACAAAAAATTACCTACTTTAGAATTTTCAATATTTTCAATATTATTAATGGGTTAACCCTTTTAATTTTAAGGGTTAAACTTAGACTGAATGTGACTAAAATATTAGGTAAACCTACAGTATAAATTACGACAAGATATTGTATAATGGTTACAGCATATGATTAAACGTCCTAAAACCTATATAGGTGTCTCGATGAAAAAAGAAAATAAATTAGAGCCATATACTTATCATAGTTCACAAATAGAAAATGCGGTACAGTCAAACTCCATTGTTCGTTCTGCTCAAGGGCTAACTATTGTGGAGAAACGTATTTTGTTAATGGCAATAGCAAAGACAAAAGGCTCAATAACAACACTAGAAATCCATGCTGAAGATTATGCTGAAACTTTTGACTTAGATGTTGCGGTGGCCTATACAGAGCTTAAAAAAGCATCGCTAGGATTTATGAAAAAACAATTCACACTAACAACCAATGAAGAATACAAAAACAAAATAAGAGAGGTTAAAACAACCTATAATTGGTTGTCATATGTGAAATATATCAAGGATAGTGGCATCCTAGAAATAAAGTTCAACTCAGATATCTACCCTATGTTATTTGAGTTGACTGGAAATTTCACGAAATATCAATTGAAACAAGCCTCCGCATTAAGATCAATTTACTCCGTCAGGTTATTAGAAATGTTTGAAAGCGTTGTTCAATCAAATGTGATACATAAAGACAAACAAGGAAATACAACGTCTACAACAAAAAGAGATGGTGGTTGTCTAAAAATCCATATTGATGACTTCAATCATGCCATGGAAACACCCCGAAGCTACCGAGAGAGTTTTAAAGACCTTAAAAGGCGGATTATTGAACCTGTTATCAAAGAGTTAGAGGAAAAATACGATTGGAAAATAGAATACCGCATGATCAAGAATGGTAGGAAAGTAGCCATGTTGGAGTTTGAATTCTCCCGAAATATTCAAGGTAGATTGTTTTAAATCAAATGTAGCATTCTTTTTTTTGATCAAATAAGCCCCCCTTATTATAGAAAATAATAAGAATTATGAATTGTTTTTTTTATGATCTATTTAAATTTTGTTATTTGTGTTTGGCTTTGGTGGGTAGAACAATTGACTTTTATGGTAAGAAGGATATTAAATACTTTTACAACTTTTTCCAGGAGAATAAAAACTAGAGCCACCATCACATCCATCATCACTACCAGACGCTCCTGGAGACAAAAAACCACTACCACCATTTACACCATCACCAGATTTTTTCGAATGTTTTTCACTCAGAGCACTAGCACTATTTTGCTCTATTTTCGAATTGATACTTTTTTTTACACTGTTTCCTTCATTTGTCATGCATCTCATCGATGAAAAATAAAGAAAAATAAAACAAAACCATTACAACCATAGATGTTTTTTTTGAAAAAATGAATCATATAAAAATCCAATAATAAAAGTTAATGAGTATTGCCACCATTCTTATGGCTCAAAAACTTAGTTAAATTATATTATAACATTTTTAGTTTGATAAAAAATTAATCCATACGAAAAGAATCAAATAGTTATAGAAAATTATTAATTGATCATCTTTTCTGCAAGTAATAACTAACAAACCTAACATGGCATATATTTTATTGTGAGATGTTTTAAATTTAATTAAAAATTTGCCACTACTTTGTCCAGTATATCATTTTACAGTGCTTATTTTATCCTTTAATAATAATGACTCTATTTCCAACTGATTGTTCCTGCAAATTTTTTTTCAAGAGGTTTTTTGTCAATTCTAGTTATTGTGTCAATAGTTTGATCTCTATTTCTTATTTTATTACTATGGTATTTTCTTTACCTCAACTTCTATAGATTTTGTTTATCTCTTGATCTATATTAAATAGATACTCAGGAAGTGGTTAAATTTTAATTATTTTTTATATTTTTATAACATCAATTCTGAATTTGAACTAACTTTATATGTGTTTGTAACTATAGCCACGCCGTAAACAGCGATGCTTCCCACTTCTTAGGCAATAGCTTATTAGAGATTCTATATACGTCTGTAACATGAATATAACTTCATTTCTGATATCGATGGACGCATTAATATCGCTACATTATGTTTGTACTTAAAGAGTACTTCCTAGTTGATAAATCTGGTTTATTTATATAGTGATTTTTAAGTCTTTTTGGTTATCTTTTTTCTAAATCATTTAACAGTTTTACAATGGATTTTCCGATTGCGATTGCAAAATTGACTGGTACGGCGTTTCCAATTTGTTTATAAATCTGTGTCATTGTTCCTTTAAAAATCCAGTCATCAGGGAAAGTTTGAATCCTTGCATACTCCCTTGTTGTTAAAGGTCTGTTTTCACTTGGATGGCAACGTTCAGTTTGCTTCTGTGCTGGTGCACAGGTTAAAGTAAGAGATGGTTTATCCCAAGATAAACGTCTAGCCATTCCTGTTTTACCACCACCTAAATAAAAACTACCTTTCATATATTCCATTTGTAATTCCAATGGGAGATCTCGCCAGTATCCCCCCTCAGGTACACAAGACATAATTTCTTCTTTTCGTACTGGGTATTTTTGCCCTGGAGAATCTGGAACATTTGAATCATATAAAATTCCTTTTTTCAAAGCATCTCTCACGGTGACAATTTTTTTAAAATATGATGGCCGTTCGAATTTTGCTTTGTCAGCTAACTCATTTCTAACACCAATTAGAATAAATCGTTCTCGTTTTTGAGGAACTTTATACATCATTGTTTTATAAACATGCTTTTCAATTATTGAATATCCCAATTCTTTGATAAATTCGATGATTATCAATAGTGTTTTTCCACCATTATCACTTTCTAGACCTTTTACGTTTTCAATAAGGAAAACCTTAGGTCTAATTTCTTGAATTGCTCTAAGCATTTGAAAAACAAGTGTTCCACGAATATCATATAGCCCTAACTTTTTCCCTGCGTAAGAAAAAGGCTGGCATGGAAAACCACCAGTCAACAAATCGACATTATCTTTAAATTTTGTAAAATCAATATTGCAAATATCTTCATGAATTACATTCCAATGGGGTCTGTTCGTTTTAAGAGTGTCACAAGGAGCTTTTTCAAGCTCATTTAACATTAATGATTTAAAACCAGCTTTTTCCAAACCAAGAGCTAACCCACCTCCACCAGCAAAAAGTTCAATTAGGCTATAATCTCTAATTGGTTTAATAGATATTTGTTCATCCCATGTAGAATTGAACATTTGATTAAACTCATGGAATACTTCTAATTGTTTTCTTGTATAGGGTTTTTGATATTTATCTGGGTTAAGTTCTGGCACAAGCTTACCGTTATTAACCCAACTAATAACATTACGCTTTGATACTGAAAGAACATCAGCAATAGTTTCTGCTGAGAAAAATAAATCCATTTAAGGAAACCTTTACTTTATAGCCGATGTAAGTAATTATACAATTTTTACAATACCAGGCTCTGTACTTTTTATGGAATAAAACAATGATATTTATCCGCAGAGAAATTAAGGAAATTATTATTTCATTAGTCAAAGAAACTCTTAGTACAGAGAGTAGCAAAAAAGATCTCAGACAAAATACAATTGATGTATTTTCTCAAGTACTCGAATGTACAATTTTAGATCTTTCAAAAGATGAGTGGGAGGAAAGAGAACTCACAAGGCAAACGCAAAAAACCTTACAAAACAAAGTTGGAGAATTACATCAGAAGATTTTAGGTACTATTGATGGTATACAGGATTTAGGAGTTGGTAAGATTATTGATTTGAAAGGTTCTAATTTTATTGCCGAAATAAAAAATAAACACAATACAACCAAAGGAAATCATAAAGTAGCAATTTATGATGACTTAGAACAATCTTTATCATCTGCTGATGAAAATACAATTGGGTATTATGTTGAGATTTTACCACCTAATGGTAAACTTTATGACAAACCATTTATACCATCAGATAATAAAACTAATTCTAGACGACCTGAGAATGACAGAATCAGACAAATTGATGGGAAAACTTTTTATGAAAAAGTTACAGGAAATCCAAGTGCCTTAGAGGAATTATATAAAATGTTACCTGGAATAACTGCTGAAATTATTAAAGAGGAATTTGGACAAGAAAGAGATATCTCGAAGGTAGTTGCTCAAGATGAATTCGATTTTATTTACAAAAATAACAGAGTAAATGAATATGTTAATCAACAACCAGAACCAAAAATTGAGTTATCTCAGGCTTAAAAAATTGAGAACTCTCTTAATTCACAGCACACTAATCTTCTAATAAAGGATATTGAAATTAAAGAATTAATGAAAAATCTTCCTGATCATACTTTTACACCAAATGACAAACAGAAATATTTCAATTTTTTAAAAAAGATTGGGACTTGGAACAAGGATAAAGGTAATGCTTTCGAGATAGATTTAGAATATCGAGGTCTTGTGGTCGAGAAATTAAAAACTGCCGATATCACTAAGGATAAGTATGCGGAATTAAAAATTGCCCTCTCCAAGTATTTTAAAGAGAGTTTATCTGACTATTTGGATAAGAAAATAGAGAGAGATAAAATTATAATGAATAAAATATTTGCTAAAAAACAAGATATTGAGAAATAAATTAGTTGATTTATTATTGGTGTAATTTACCATTCTTTCTATAAAGCCCCATGATTCATGGATGGGTATGATAGCAATAATTTTAAGAGAGAAAAAGGGAAAAAATTAGTGATTAGTGAGCAAAATATCTCTCATTTTCCTATATTTGCATTCTTGCATATAGATGTTAGTCTCAACAAATTTAATTTTGTTTTAGTACGGTAGGTGAATTTCCCACAAGGCAAATGTAAAACTCAAAGGGCTCAATGAAAATATCCAAATTGCCTGTATCAAATAATAAGTCTCGATTACAATAGATTTTTAATATTATGTTTTATTATATTTTTATGTTTTATTATATTTCTACCTTTTGTTTTCAACCATCACTCAACTTCAATATTAAAAAACGCAAGGCTAATTGTTGAGGTGTAATTGTGTCTTGACAATTGCTTGCCAACATGGATTTACCACTAAGTGACCAAATTGACGCCGCATTCCCTCTCTTAGGCGTTAGCCAAGAGAAGGGTCAAGGCGTCCTTGATTTTTTCTTTTTTCTAGTATGTTCAACCGTTCCTTGTTTTTCAACATAAGCTTTTACTACCTCTAATGTAGCTCCTCCTACCGAAGAAACAAGATAAGCACGATGCCAGAACACAGGCTTCCAATAGAATTGGCCTAAATGTTCGGCAAATCGGTTCCTAACACGACGAGAACTTGCTGTCTTTAGGTTATTAATCAATGTCGATAGATTAAGAGCAGGATGGATACTAATCAACATATGAACGTGATCAGGCTCTCCCCCGAATTCGATTAACTCACAACGCCAAGCCATAAGGATTTGAGCAAAGGTTTCTTTTAAGTAATCAAGTAAGTTATGAGTAAGTACTTTACGCCTGTATTTGGTAACAAAGACGACATGTAACTTAATATTATAAACAGCATGTGAGCTTGATCTATTATCCATTTTTTTTATGTTACTTAAATGTTTTAAGTGTATAATAGCATATCATGGAGACCGGATTTTGCTTTCGTTGTTACCCTACATTGCCACAACAAAAACTGTTATTGCAATGGATAGGTTGTCAACGTTTCATTTACAATGCTAAAGTCAATGAAGATCTTTATTTCCGTACATTTGCTAAGAAATCACTCGCATTAACCGGACAGTTTGCACCTATAGATCAAAAATACAGTCATTTTAAAACGGAACTAACCCCTTGGTTAAAAGAAGTTCCTTCTCATATATTACGTAATGGTGCGTTTTTATGGAAACAAGCTTATAGTCGATTTTTTAATCGACTAGGTGGTCGACCTAAGATAAAAAGAAAATCTGGGAGGCAATCGGTATATATTACCGGTGAGTTATTTAATTTCATTGCTAATACGGATGAAAATACCGGTGAAGTAACTTATCAGCTGACATTAGGGAATAAGAAGTTTCCCATTGGTGTATTAGCATATGTTGCTCATCGTCCACATTATATCCCTAAATCGATTACTATTTCGGTCATATCAGGTAAATGGTATCTTTCATTTTGTAATGTAGATGAGCAAATATCAATCAAACCGGAAGAGATAGCAGAAGAATTAAAGCAATGGTCAAAAGAAGAACTAGCAAACGTGACTATTGGGATTGATAGAGGAGTGGTTAAGCCGATTTGTTGTAGTACATCGCATGACTTTGATATTTTACCAAAGCAAATTAAAAGAATAGACAAAAAAGAACGTTTGCGTATTCGTTGGCAACGTAAAATGGCACGTCGTCATAAAGGATCTAGTGGGTGGAAAGCCCAAATGAGGGTAGCTAAAACCTATGAATATGCTCGAGAAGTAAGGAAAGATTTTGCACACAAAGTGAGTTATGCACTAAGCAATGATCCTTGCGTTAGGCTGGTGGTTTTTGAGGATCTTAAAATAAACAATATGACCAAAAAACCCAAACCCAAGCAAGATCAATCGGGCAAATATATCCATAATGGAGCACGAAGAAAAGCAGGTCTCAATAAAAGTATCTTAGCGTCTATGTGGGGAAAGATACACACATGGACAAAATATAAAGCACTTAGAAACAATAAACTGGTGGTAGAAGTTCCGGCACACTATTCATCACAGGCATGTAGTCATTGTGGCTATACTGCTTCTGACAATCGGCGTTCACAATCCGAATTTGTCTGCCAAAGCTGTGGATTTGCTATTAATGCGGATGTTAACGCAAGTCGAGTGATTGCCAAACGAGGAGTTGAGATGATCTTATCGGGAACATATCAAGCCAAAGCTAAGAAAAGGATAAAGAAAGAAAAACAGGTAGGGGCGGTTTACTCCGAACCGTTACCAGTAATGGTAACTACGCCGAATGAGATTGGTAAGCCACAGTTTGGGATAGACCCCAATTGTGCAATAGTCGTTGACTTCGGAAACCCACTCTACAAGCCATAGGCTTTAGAGTGGGAGTATTCATTTTCTTATTGTTCGATCTTGCTTCATACCATGATTTTTGTCAATTTGTGAATAGGCTTATAAACCAGCTAAAACGATTACTTTATGTTTTATACCTTTTTTATGACCAAGTTATTTAATTTGGTTGAGATGTCTAATAAACATCTAGCTCATTAGGAACACTAATAGTCTAGTTTAGGTCTTTGATGCTATTGTAGTGCATATTAAATCTGCTTACATCTTAAAGTCATCAACTGTTATTCCACTCAAGTACTAAACAAATTCCCTATTTCATTATCAATGCAATCTCTGGTAGAAAATTTTTTAAATAAAAAAGCTGATAATTGATCCCAAGATATAACAAAGTACACGAAATTTTTCTTTGAAATATTTTTTTGTATTCACTCTGTAGTTTTAGAACCAAAAAGGTTAAAAATGATATCCTATCTTAAAAAAATGGATATAAGATCAGAGTTTTATCAGTTATAATTGCACACATTTTTTGAATTTTCATATGTAACAAACAAATTGTTTAATTTTCTGGGATTTTTCTGATCCAGTAGAATCAATAATCGAAAATGAATATTTTTTAATTTATAATCTAAACATATAACAAGCACTGCTCGAAAAAGGGCTCATGTGTATTAGCAGTAAATATGAAGTTGGGTGAAAAAACGATGACTCGAAAGTATTATCCGACACGGGAACCGGTAATCCATGGAATCAAAAAAATCACTATCAATGATATATATTTTATTGTACTTAAATTCTAGTAAAAAAACAAAAAATACGTTTTAGTGTCTAAAAAATACTTTCAAATGTATTTTTGGATATTGGGTGATGATTTTATGCTAAAAATAAAAGATGACAATTTTTCTAAATTTAATAATTAAGACGTTAAAATATAAATAATCATTTAATGCCTTTTCAACAGCACCACTGAATGTTTTAATGTCTGTTTTATTTCGTTTATTCTTGAAAGCTATTAATTCAATTTTATCAACTAAATTGGCAGGCAAATTAACACTTTTTCTGATGTGATGATTGCTAGAGTAATCATCTTATAAATCTTTATCGTAAGGGGTATCAGCTAATTTTTGAGCTAATAATTCTGCTTGACTAACAATCCTCACTGTAAGTTTATGCTCTAAATAAGAGGGGAGAATCAGTGTTTTATTTGATTCTTGTTGTAAATATATACCCTGTACTAGAATATTATAAAAATAAAATACAATAGTAGTTATGACACAAAACTTAATCATCATAACTGTTCGTGCAAGATTTTACATTTCTCTAAAAAATACATTCTAAGGCATACAAAATATTTTCTAATTATTGGATGAAAAAAATAGTAAACAAATATAATGAGTATTGTTTTATTCCCAATAACACGACATTAGCCAAAGGTTTTACGATAAAAATTATGGCATTTTCTGTCTATAGTGACCACTTAGTGGGAATAGATAATAAAACAGCTTGAAGAATTATATAGGTTATTTTTTGTTGTGGCAGAATATATCGAACTATTACAATTGGCTATGTTATCTAATACATAAAGGGTTCACCAATTATTAAATATTGAGCTAATATGATAGCGAAAACTTTGGATATGATCATCAGTTGCGTGAAATTCATTCTATAGCTTAAATCTATAGAGGATAGTTGGCGTTTTGCATTAACCAGTATTATACTGGTAAATGACAATGAATGATGAGGTAAGAGTGGGAGACCCAAGTAATTTAATAGATGCCAGTTACATTTATCATCTCTGTTCCCCAAGACTCAGCACTATGGGATAGTGTTAAAATATTTGTATTTTCCCCCATCTATTCCATCATATATTAATATTCTAAAATTTTTTCCACCCTTAATATTAGTAGAAATAAACCGAAGTCACCAGATCCTATATCTCCAGCAGTAGCTATTAGATCTCTCATCTGTAGTAACAGTAACTTCGATTTTATAGCCTCCCTTATTAGAACTATTACTGATTTTGACAGTTAGGTTATCACCTCTGGTAATGCAGAAAAAATAAAAGGTACATATCTTACGTCTGTACGCCGTTATTATTACCTCATATAGGTGCTATATCATTGCACATACCATATTAAAAATGAAAAATTTTTAATTATTTTATGAAATATGATTTAACTACGTTATTTCATAATATACAATTATTGAGTAAAAATTCAAATATTAATTTTGGAATAGAACCAATAGAAGTTTATGAATAAATTGACACCAAGTTTATCCTCTTAGGCATTAGCTAAGAAAGAAAACATGGTGTCAATCAATTTGTTATTAACTTATTCAGGATATCCACCTAGTTTATTGTATTATTTTCCAAAATCTATACGAAAAACTAGTGGCAGAAATTGTGCTAACAACTTTATAAGATCATGATCCTAACTCAACAAATAAAAAAATATCGTAATATCTGCATAACATATTTTTATGTTATCTGGATAAATCTCTATCTTTATTTAAATTAGACTCTCGATTCTTTCTCATTTTTTCTAATGCTTTTAACGTTTGTTGTTGTTCATGTTGTTTATTGACCCTTTCGATAAATTCTTGTTCTTTAGGGCTCAGTTGTCTAGATATTTCTTTGTTGATAACTTCACTGGGCTTTCTTGTATCATCAGCTTTATAAATCGTAGTGAGCTGATTCAGATCTCTTCTGGCGGACATAGTAAAATCTTTAACCAGTCCAGACTCTTTAATTTTATCTGCTGTTTTTGCTAAACCATTTAACATTTCTTGAAATTTCTCATTAGTCACCACTCTGCCAGGTAAACCAGATTCTTTCATTGTATAATAACGATCAACAGTACTTGCTTTAGCAACATCCTTATGACATAAAACTATATGGGCATGTGTCTCATAACCCGCTTCTTTGAATTGTTTTAATGTATTGGCCGGAGCCTCATAAGTTCTAAAAGTACCCTCAATAACGGCGTTTTTTTTGTCTTTAACAACTTGTTCAGATATTTTTTTAACCATTGCTCCAGCAAAATCATTAGTTTTAAACACCCAATCATCGCCATATCGTTCTTTAATCTCTGCAAATCTGGGGTGTCTCGTTCTGTAATTATCACCGGCAATTACATAAGTATTTTCTAAGGTATCAGTATAATTTGATTTACCAGAACCAGCCAGTCCTCCTAAAACGGTTACTTTAGGATTTGTTTGAGGTTTTATTGCAGTATATTGATTCTCTTCTAAAATCTCTTTTGATACCTGATCTAATTCTTCTTCTGAAAAATGAGTAATATTTTCTTTATTTTTCATAAGGAGCTCTCATCTTTCTAAGTATTTCTACTTCTTTGTAAAAATCCAAATCTTCAGCTTTAGAATGTAAGTAATTATATCCCATCTCTCCTACTTGTTTTGCTAATCTCTTCGTCTCATCTGTTTGGCCAGGAAATCTTCTAATAACTCCGGCAGTATAACTAGCTGCCTCGATTAATACCTCTTTTTCTATAAACGTAGCCATCCTATTCTCCTTTTTTCATAAAATAAAGATATTAAAAGTGCAAGTTTAGGGGGGGGAACCCACTAAAAATCCGGCTCTTTGTGCATATTGTAACATATAATATTAATATGAGAATATTTTTATGAAAGTTTAGTGAATAAAAAGATATGTAATAGATGATTACCCTCTGCATAAAAGTAAAGATAGCATTTACCTGCTATGACCGAAATAGTAATCGATTTAGGTATCTGATGAGGACGATGAGCAACGTATGTTAATACGCCAATAGGGTGGAGCTTCTTATTGCCTAATGTGAGATGGTAAATCACTTCATCAGTGTTTTAATACGTATTAGCAGTGATATTAGCAGTGAATTAAATAATTTAATGGTAATAAACCGGTTGCCTCTCTGATTTCCTTTTTAGCTTGGGTCGACCACCTAGTCTATTAAAAAATCGACTATAAGCTTGTTTCCATAAAAGTGCACTTTAATATGTAATATATGAGAAGTAACTTCTTTAAATCAAGTAGTTAGTTCTATTTTAAAATGACTGTATTTTTGATCTATGGGTGTAAACTGTCCGGTTAATGAGAGTAGTTTTTTAGTAAATGTACGGAAATAATGATCTTTATTGACTTTAGCATTGTCGATGAAATGTTAACAACGAAAGCAAAATCTGGTCTCCATACATTTTTTTTAAGGCAATAATTTCCAGTGATCTAAAATATAGTTCTGGCAATTTTTGGATAAATAAAAGATTGTAAAACAGGATAAATATATATTAATTAATCAGATAAACTTTGTGTGCTTACTTGCCTACGGTATTCTTGGGTAATCAACTACTATTGTGATTCTGTTTTTTTGCTTTTAACGTTAATATTCTTGTATAACCTATAAAAATATCTATTCACTAGTCATCATAAAATTCGTCATCATAAGCATTATGATTTTTGTTTTGCACTGAAGTATTGACTGGTGTAGGGGTATCATCATTGATTTCTATGAATAATGATTTATCGGTTTCATCAAGTGATAACAAAAATTCTTCAAACACATCTCCCAAACTTTTCTTATCAATAGTTTCATCCTCTAGATCAAATAAATCCAACATGTACTTACCAATAATAGATCGTTTTTTATAGAGTTCCTTTCTTTTTCTAACACTTTCTTTTGTAGCTAAAATTTTTATTTGTTTTTCAATGTCTTTTTTTAAGTTTTTGTAATAATCTAAATCTTTTTTCACTCTTTGCTTTTTATTTATTTCTTTCTTTTGCATTTTTAGCACCTTTTTCTGAAAAAATTAATTAAGATAAGCTAATAACTAAGTTATTTATAATATTTTTTATATTTATATGTTTTAATACTTTAATCTTAAATAAAATATATTAAATAATATATAATATTGTTTATTTAAAACTTTATTTTAACATTTTTGATTATCATTTAATTCAACTTAAATTAATTAAATTTCAAATATAAATATATTATCAAATATTTTTTTATTAATAGAAAATATATTTTTTCAATATTTTTATTAATTCATTTTTATAATAAAAAAAATACATATTTAATTTTAAATTAAATTATATTATTTATTATAAAATTAATTTAAATAAAATATAAATTATAAATAATTTATATTTCATATAATCCATTTCTAAAAAATAGATGAAGATATTATCTATATTCATTTTATGTTATTTAATAAAATTTAATATTGATTAAATATAAAAAATCTAATCGCTATTTATTCTTATTAAGTGATATATAAATCTAAATTAATTAATTATTAAAATATAAAATTTAATTTTTGTAAAAATATTTTCTCAAATTTAAAAAATTGTAAAAATTTTATGTTTTTTATAAAAAAATAATTTTATAAGAAATATAAATTTTAATTTAATAAAACATTTTCTATAGTAATAGGGATATATTTTGATATATATAAAAATATATATTAATAAAATTAATAATTAAAAATAATAATTATTATAAATTTAATTTAAATATTAAAAATATTATATTTACATGTTATTATTTATATAAAAATAAAATTTAATAAAAAATTATGTATAAATATATTTGTCAAATAAAAAATGGAAGTAAAAATAAAGGTAATAGTTCTTATTCTAAATATTTATATCTATCTAAAATAGATGTTAAAAATAGAGAATTATTGATTATAGAATCAGTTAATATACCTATTTGGTCAAATGGAGATATCAAATATTTTTGGAAAACATTAGATCATTATAACTAGCTTATCTTAATTAATTTTTTCAGAAAAGGATACTAAAAATTCAAAAGAAAGAAGTAAAATTATAGGATGCAGACATTGAACGATCATTATGGGTAATTATTATTTAATTTCTGGGTTAGTCTTAACTACTTGACATGAATAAATACTTTATATAAGCAAGTCAGATTTTAAGCTTTTAGAATATAATCTATTAAAGGGACTATTGTCAGGTTCATTTTAATTATTGAGTGGTATAGTCTTATACCTTTGAAAAATAAAGAGAGATTTTTTAACAAATACTTCTGGAATGTTGGTTATCAAAAAAAATACAAAGATTAAAGATAACGATTTTAAATAAGCAGAAATTTTAGGTAGTATTTTCAAAATATCAGTTTCAATCAATACATGTATCAGTCCGGTATTTGACAATATAATTGTGGTTATATTTAAGGAGTATATTGATTGATATTATTTTATAAAGTGCTTCTATTCCTTACATATATTCCTTACACATTATGTTAGATCAGTCTGTAATTTATTAATTGTCAATTTTATCTGTAGCACAAAGCTTTTAGCCCTCCAATATTTTTATCATTTAACAATGCTAACTCTCCCTATTCGACCCTTGTACTAGTTAATTCTAATCCGACTGTTGTTTTCCCAACAATATTGGTTGTATCTATATTTGCATTAAGAATAAAAACTATTATTGGTATATTGATAAGTAAGGAATTTAGTCAGCATCTAGAACAATCTTTTGGAAACCTCTATTCAGTAGATCTTATTTCTCCCCTATAGTTTTCTAATTATTTACTATCCATATTCACCAAATTGTTACTCTAAGTAGGCGATTATATATGAAATATTTTTTTGCTCGAAAATCTTGCCCAAAAATTAATCAAAAATAATTTTTTATTATAAAACAATTGGCTGTAAATTTAAATTAAGCTTATATTAACAATTTTTGTGTACAAACACATTCTACTAATTTGTGTTGTTGGACTAAGTCGATAAATAAACAATACTCTAAGAAATACAATAAACTATGAGTATAAAAAAAATATGAACTATTTTTATTATTATAATTATAATCCCTAATTATTATCTCTTAGTCAAAAAATCTTTAATTATCAAAAAATTAATCAATAACAATTTATTTTATGCCAATACCAATAAGATTGTAGATATTTTTTTTTTAGGAGATCTTTTCCTGTAAAATAGAATAATTTATTCCT
This sequence comes from Neisseriaceae bacterium, assembly GCA_016864895.1. NCBI lineage: Bacteria > Pseudomonadati > Pseudomonadota > Betaproteobacteria > Neisseriales > Neisseriaceae > Neisseriaceae bacterium. The sequence continues at coordinate 1,267,805 of CP046107.1, forward strand.
CACTGAATAAGAATTTTCTTAAATTTTCTAATTTATTTTGTTCGAAAAAATGAATAATATTTTGTTGTTTCTCTTGACTTAGCTCTGAAAAAATCCTCCTGAACTGGTAAATTTCAGGTTTAATTTTTCTAATCAAAATCTTAGTTTTTTTTTCTTCTCTTTCAGTATAAATTTTTCTTTTTCTTCTAGTTTTTTACGCAAAGTGTCTATTTGGTTTTTTAATGAATTATTGGCCAACGTTTTGCTCCTCTCATGTTATTATTTTGCACTTGGCTATTTTGTATTTTTTCTTAATTTTGATCAAGTTTTTTATTGATTTAGTTATATAACTATATAATTTTATTATTTATTTTACGTAAATTTTTCCCAGTAGGCAATTCAAATAAAAGGCAAATTAAAATTTTTCATTGTACCAGATAGAATCAAAAAAATGTAATAAGTATTTACGTAAAATAATTAAATGCAATAATGTATTATTGAGACGAATATGTATATTTCATATTTAGGAAATAATTGTTTACGTTAAGAAATTAATGTTTACATTTTATAAATTTAATTATAGAATTAACTATAAGTTAACCTTCAACTATTTTTTAAATTATATGTTCTTATTTGAGCTGATCCATGAGTGTTCTCCAAAAGTTAATGTAGATACTATGTCTTCATTGATACAAACGGAAAGCTCTACTAATCCATATGCTATTGCGGAAATCCTACCAAATAAAAATGTTATTTCTCATAACCCAAAAAATAAATTGTCAGCTATCGAGATTATTAAAGATATTGAACGAAAGCAACACAATTATTCAGTGGGGATAGCGCAGATTAATAAGGTTAATTTTAAGAGATTTAATGTTTCTGGTATCGATTTATTGGATCCGTGTACTAATGTAAGAATTTCGCAACATATTTTGCAAGAATGTTATGTTAGATATAAAGATACTAATGATATGTTAAGTTGTTATTATTCTGGAAATAATAGATCTGGATATATTAAAGAGGGGCGTTCTGGTTCTTATGTTGAAAGAGTGCATAATAATTTAATAAAGGTATCGAATAAAAATATATATGAGGTAGAAATTCCATCAATTAAAGGCAAAAAATATATTGATGGTAATAAAAAGATTAAAAAGAATAATTTAAAAAAAAGTAATAAAGGGAGTCAGTCATATTTTATGAATATTAAATATGTGTCGAAACTTAATAAATAAGGGAGTAAGTAAATGAATAACGTAATAAGTAGAATAAATCTTGTTGTTTTAGGTTTTTTGTTAAGTGATTTTTGTTTAGCTGCAGGGTTAAATAAAGTTAACAAATTCTTGGAAAATCTTAATACGGCTTTACATACCGTATCTATTGTTGCGGTGGTGACGGCTATTATGATTACTGGGTTTAAGACTATGTATAACAAAGAGTCCATTAGAGATTGTTCTGGTTGGATTATGGGTGCCGCATTAATTGCGGGAGCGGCAGAAATTGGTGCAATGTTACTAAAGTGATATGAATAATAATATAAAAGTTAATCCAATATATAAAGCGATGGGGAAGACGGGTCAGTTGTTTGGTGTACCCTTTGCCCCTTTGTTTTTAACTTCTGCTGTTTTTTTGTTATTAGTAGTTTTTACTGGAGAGTGGTTGTATACCATAGGATTAATACCTATTTTTCTAATTTTAAAAGTTATTTCTAAAAATGATGACAAAGTTTTTAATAATATTTATTTAAAATATTTTTTTCTATTTAAAACCATTGGAAGTAATCCTATGAGTGATAAATCCCCAATTCATAATTTTAATGATTTGCGTTCTGCCAAGAAAAAATTCAAAAGTTTAACTTTTTCACCTAATGTTTCTAGGAGGAAAAAAGCAAAAGAAAGTAAAACAAATTTAGATGATACTGGTTTAATCGATATTTCTAATCATTTACCTTATTCTACTCATGTAACAGATTCTATTATTATGAATAAAGACGGTTCTTTAATGGTTATCTGGGAAACAGATGGAATCGATTTTTTAACTACCTCTGATAGGGATTTGGATGATGAAAACGATCTCATCCAAAACATGATAAAGACCGTTGGTGCAAATGCTGATAATGTTACTTTTTACTATCACAAAGTCAAAGAAACAATCAAGATACCTTTTAATAAAATGAGTGAGAATTGGTTGGCCAATATCATATACAAAAAATATGGTTCTTTCATTAAAGAGAAAAGATTTAAGAACAGTAAAATATATTTTTCCATGGTATGGCAACCCCTTTCTAATATAGAGAAAAGGAATTTCTTATCCAACAAAAAAGTTGTGTCTAATAGAAATATATATATCAAAAAATTTGAAGAATTAATTAAATTAGTATCATCGACATTTGATAGCCAATATGGAAAGTATTTGGGGACAAAACTTTTAAAAATGAGAGAACAGGGTGATGTTCTTACTTCGGATGCAGTTAACTTTATCCACTTTTTATTAACCGGTGAGCGACGTATTATTCAACTTGGCAGTGTGCCTATTTATAATTTGTTAGGGGATAAACGCTATCATTTTTGCAATGATATATTAGAAATAAAAGGGATTAATTATCATTCTTATGCTAGAGAGGTTGAAATAAAGGATTACGGTAATATTTCTTATGCAGGAATGTATGATATTTTAAACTTAATTGAAGTAGATTTTGTGGCAACGCATTCTTTTTCATTGCTTAATGATAAAAAAGGTTTGTCTATTATCGAAGAGCAAGCCAAAAGACTTGTGTCTGGTAGAGACAAAGCAATTACACAACAAGAAGCGTTAAATGCTCTACAAGATGATTTATCGGGGGGTGATATTGCTGTTGGTAAAAGTCATACAACTTTTTTCATCCGAGCGAACACACTTGAACAATTACAAGAAAATGCTAATAAGGTAGTTACCGCATTACAAAAATTGGGTGTTGTGGCAACATTTTCCGATATTACTTTACCGAGTGCTTTCTTTGCTCAATTGCCGGCTAACGTTAATTATCGACCGCGTTTAACCGTTTTAACATCTAAAAATTTTGCTAATTTTTCTGATTTCCATGGATTTTATAGAGGGAAATCAACTGGCAATGCTTGGGGGGAGGCGGTTGTTTTGTTGCAAAATGCATTTGGTGAAGCATTTTTCTTTAATTTTCACGAAGAAAATCCTGGTAATGATTTTGGTCAGATGACCGTAGCACATACTGGAATCTATGGTTCTATTGGTTCCGGTAAAACTTTGTTAATGTGTTTTTTGCTTGTGTTGTTACAAAGATTTGCTTTGCCGAATACTTTTCCACAAAAAGAAGTGAATAAAAAAGCTATTTTTGTGTTTTTGGATAAAGATTATGGTGGGGAAGCGTGTATTAAGGGATTGGGTGGTAAGTATTTTAAAATTAAAAATGGAGAGCCCACAGGGTTTAATCCTTTTCAATTAGAGAATAATGAGGGGAATCGAGAATTCTTATTTGTATTATTCAAATATATTATTCAGCTTAATGATAATACTTTCACTAGTGAGCATACTAGAGAACTAACCCAAGCGATTGCCTCTGTAATGGATTTAAGCAAAGAAGAGCGTATTTTTGGGGTCACTAGATTAGCAGAATTTTTGTCAACCTCAAGTAATGCAACAGAGATTGCTTGGGATCTATCTAATCGTTTAAGTCTTTGGACGGAAGGCCAAAAATATGGTTGGATTTTTGATAATAGATGTGATGAATTAGTATTTGATGAGCGTTTTATTAATTATGGTTTTGATGGTACTGAATTTTTGGATAACAAAGAAGTAACCAATGTTATTTCCTATTATTTATTACACCGTTTCCAATTATTGATGGATGGAAAGAGATTTGTATTGTTTATTGATGAGTTTTGGAAGTGGATTAGAGGGGATATTTTTGCGGGATTTGTGTTTGATAAATTCAAAACGATTCGTAAATTAAATGCTTTTATTGTCACGGGGACACAATCACCAAGTGATGTGCTTAAAAATGAGATTTCATCAGCGATTGTAGAACAAACAGAAACTAAAATATTTTTATCGAACAAAGACGCACTAGAAGCAGAATATTGTGGAACCAAATCATCAGATGATGATAAAGAAAAAACTCGGAATTTTGGTTGTTCTGAAAAGGAATTTCAATTAATTAAAAGTTTTAATCGCTCTAGTCGTCGGGCGTTAATTAAAAAAGGAAATAGCTCAACTATTGTGAATGTAGATTTTTCAATGTTAGGTGATTACTTAAAATTGTTGTCAACTTCCAAAAACAGTTCTGAAGTTTTGGAACAAATGGAAGTTGGTATTTATAAAGATCCACGATTGTGGGTAGATGATTTTATAAGGAGATCTTAATGAAAAAAGTGGTGTTGTTGTTGGGATTATGTTTTACCTATTCCCCTTTATTGGCGTTTACAGATGGACCAGCTCAAGTACAAAGACATGCACAGTTTTTGGAGTATTTGAAAAGATGGAATGAGCAATTTAAGTTTCATCAAAAACAAATAGAATCAGCGAAAGAGCAATTAAAATCGTTAACAGGTGTTAGGGATATTGAGACGGTTTTATCGGAAATTAAACGAGTTAAAGGTGGGTTTGAATCGTTGATTGATGAGGTTTCTAATGTCGATAACTTGTTAGATCAAGGTTTTGGGAGTTTAGATCCAAAAACTAGACGTATATTCCAAAGACATGGTATCGGACAAAGTTGCCCTAAAAGAGATGATAGATTGAAGAGATTGTGCGAAGGTAGACTTGTGTTTGAAATTGGGAATATGACCGAGCAAGATAAGATATTAAAAGAAACCCAGCAATTAATCGAAAAATTAAACATATTGGCAGAAGGTTCAAAAAAGGCAAAAGATACCAAGGAAGCGTTGGATTATGCGAATCAAATCAATGCTACCCTTGCTATGTTACAAGCACAAGACATGCGTAACAACTTCCGCAGACAAAATGAAGAACGAATAGAAAAGTTGGCTAGGAAAATAGAAGTAGAGATTGATTTTAAAAAGTTAACTGGTAATAAATAACGAAACGAAAGGAAAAAAATAATGAAAAAAATAAGTTTTTTGTTGGTGATATGTACGTTAACAGCTTGTTCTACAAAAGAAAAAATATATACCGTAGAGGAATTTATGAAAGATGAGCCCCTTATGAAAAAAGTATTAAAAGAATGTTCTGAGATGAGTTTTAACGATCAAGATAATAGCACCAATTGTGCTAGAGCTAGAAAAGCACAAGTGGAAATAGATTTTAAAAAATTAACTGGAGGTAAATAATGTTTGTCTCATTACAAAATCAATTTGATTTAATGTTTCGTACGGGTTTGCAATCGCAACACGGTAAGATGATTTCTTTTGTAATGAGTGTTTTTATTATTAGTTGTATTTTGTGGATGACCTGTCAAGGCTTATTGGCTATGGCAGGGAAAACCGAAGAACCGATCAAGGATACTGTGTTTAAAATAGGGTCTTTGATTATTATTTATGCTTTTGCCACTGAACCACAATGGTTAAATCTAATTGATGCGGTGGTTGATGGCTTAAAATCCTCTTTGAGTATTGGCGATAGTAGTGCTTTAGGGGCTTTGGATGCTTTGATTAATAGTATAGAGAAAGAATTTGGTGAGGTAAAATCTAGAATATCTATAAGAGATCTTGGTCATGGATTTGGATTACTGTTTACTTTTGCATTAGAAAGTCTATCTGTTATTATTATTGCAGTAATAACAGCTATTCCTTTAATCGTTAATGAATTTACCTTAAAGTTTCTATTAGCCATTAGTCCATTATTTATCTTTTGTCTCTCCTTCCAAGTAATCCGTGGCATGTTTAATGCTTGGATGCAACTTGTGATTTCCTCAGTTTTGTATTTTGTGTTTTTAAATTTAATTATAGGTAATGCTATTCATTTTACTGATAAATTAAATTTAGGTACTAAGGAATCCATAGTTCATGGACTAAACATGCTTATTGCAAGTTTATTTATAGCCAAGATTATTGGTGTCTTAAAAGAAATATCCTCAAGTTTATCGAGTGTAACCGCAGATTCTATTGCTAGTGCGATAGGCACTAAAGCGGGTAATTTAGCCGCTAGAGGGACTATTAGAGGAACTATGGGTGCAGGTAAATTAGCTGGTAAAGGTGCAGCGTGGGCGAGTAGGGAAGTAGATGATAATTTGTTGGGTGGAAGAGGTCAAAAATATATTGTTAATCCACTTGTTAAAATGTTTAAGGATTATTTTGGTAAGACATAAAAAAAAGGGATAAAAAGGGTATGAAAATTAATGATTATTTAAAACAAGCTGAAACGTTTGAACAATCGCAAATAGAGCAAATTAAGGCAAGACATAATTCCTTGCGTTTGTTTTTACTGTTTTCGATGGCGTCTAATATTTTACTGGCTTCTTCGTTAATTGTTTTGTTGCCCTTAAAAGAATTGATTCCTTATGTGATCCAAGTGGATAAATCTACCGGCAATCAGGTGGTGATTAGTTCTTTAACGCACGAAGAATACACCCCTTCCGAAGCCGAGGATAAGGCCAATATCGCAAGATATATCCGTGCTAGAGAAGGTTACGTATTTGATACCTTACAACGAGATTATAATTTAGTCTCTGTATTAAGTGATGAAGAGATTTTTAAGGATTATCAAAAGATATTTTTTGGTGAAACGTCAAGAGATAATACTTATGGTGATAAGGTAGTTCTTGAGCCGAGAATTATTTCTATTTCATTAAAAGATAGTAATGGTACAAAAACCGCAATCGTTCGTGTAGAGATCGCAAAAAAAGATATTCAAAAACAAACAGTTGATTTTAAAACTAGTTTAGTTAATCTATCCTATCGTTATGATACAACGAATATAGTTGATAATGTCAGCCGATTAGATAATCCATTAGGGTTTAAGGTGCATTATTACCGTATAGATGATGAGGCACAATAAGATGAACAAAAAATATTTATGCTTGTTGTTAACTTCTGTGTTCTTAGCCAATTATGGATTGAGTAAAAGTATTCCCAAAGGGTCAAGATTTGATGTGAGAATTAAAAGTCAAGCCTATAACGAACAAGATGTGACAGTAGTCAAAGTTTCTTTAGGTAGAGTGAATTCATTAATTTTTGCCCAAGAGGAAGATATAGAGTCTGCTGTTAGTGGGTTTAATGATGGTTGGGATATACAAATCAATCGTAATATTTTGTATCTTAAACCAATCTTACCGTCTAATGATCTAGGTATTAATTCAGAAAAATTGTTGAAAAACAATTATTGGAATACCAATTTATTGGTTAAAACCAATAAAAATTTTTACGTGATAGATTTATTTGCTTTACCGGAAAATGCCATACAAGAATCGGCCTTTGTGGTTAAATTTAATTATCCGCAAGAGATTGCTAGAAATAAAAAACGTGCATTAGCGTTAGCAGAACGTGAACGTGAAAACAAAGAGATTAAAAAGACATTAAATGCTTTGCAAATTCCAAGGAATTGGAATTATAGAACGAGGATTGCTTCAAATTCAAAAAATATTGCCCCGTCTTTTGTATACGATGATGGTACTAATACTTATCTAGGTTTTACGAAAGAAAAAAGTATTCCATCAGTATTTTTACAAAATGACAATCAGGAAATATTGGTTAACACTGTAATAAAAAATTATAACGCGAAATACAAATTATTGGTAATTAACGGCACAAATCCTGCTTATGTATTAAGAAGTGGTAAAAAAGTAGTAGGTATTTTGAATAAAGGATTTGGTAAGAATTTCAGCCAATACCAAAATACTAACTCCCCTAACGTGGAAAGGGTATTAAATGAGCGATAATGATAAAAAACAAGAAGAATTGGGCATTAACGATATTTTAGATTTGGAAGAGGTAGATGATGAGGCGAAAACCTTATTTGGTTCAGAATTTACCCCCGAAGAAGAAAATTTAAGTCATTATGATGAATTGGTGGAAAAACATATTTTAGAGCAAGAACAGCAAACAGATCCGGAGCAGGTAACAGAGCCGGAAATAGAACCGGAAATAGAATATAAGCCGGAAGAAGTAGAACAGGAATCGGAAATTTATCAGGAAATTCCTTATGAGGATGATAAAGAAGAAACGCTTATTAACGATTCATTTCAAAAGATTACGCCAACTTCAGTACCCAACAATAAAATCAACCAATCATGGCTTAAATGGATATTACTATCCATTTTATTGGTGATGTTGATTGTTTTTATTGTCAAATACGGTATTAAAAATGTGTTACTTGAACATTTTAACCAAAAAGAAGAAGTTTTTTCACAAGAGACGACGGATGAAAAACCAAATTCACCTCATTTTGATACATTCAGTAGAGGGAAAAAGATTAATCCAGAAATAGATAAAGATGAGTTCACGGATATTGAGGATAAAGAAGAAATTGATTTTGCCTTACTTAAATCTTATTCTAGTATTACTAATTCTAGTACTCAAACCAATAATAGTGAGGGTGGGGGTAATTCTTTAACCATTAATGCTGAGCATAACGAAAATTCATATGATGTATTGGCTTCTGATATTACAGGTAAAACATTAAGTAGGAAAAATGCACTCTCTAAAGATAGGTATTCTAATGATACTTATGATTTAGTAGTGGCTGATAAGATTACTTTTAATCCTGATTTAGCTTTAGAAAAAGGTACTTTTATTGCGTGTTCTTTACGCACAAGAATCATTAGTACGATTGCTGGTGAGGTCTCTTGTGTAATTCCTAATGATGTCTACTCAGCAAGTGGAAATGTTTTACTTATTGAAAAAGGCTCCAAAGTATTTGGTACGTATGAGTCAGGTGAATTAAAAATTGGTGAGGAACGCATTTTTGTAGTCTGGAATGAGATTAGAACGCCTAATGGCGTCAATATCAATATCGCTAGTAATGCAACTGGTGAATTGGGTGAGTCAGGTATTGGTGGTTATGTAGATGAGCATTTTTCCAAACGTTTTGGTACAGCTTTGTTGGTAAGTTTTTTGTCCGACTTTGCTTCGTATTCATCTGAAAGTATGTCAGACAAAATTTTTCATAAAAAACAAAATAATAAAAAAGAGAAAGAGGATAGAAGCAAAGATGTAGTGAATGCTATTTTAATCAAACAAATGGATATAGAGCCTACTTTATATAAAAATCAAGGGGATATGGTAGGGATTTTTGTAGCAAGAGATGTGGATTTTTCAAAAGTCTACTCATTAAGAAAAAAAGGTATGTTTAATGGCGATCAATTTAGATAAACATATTGGTTTTAACCATTATATTAGAAAAGCATTTGGTAAGTGGTTGGATCAGGAAGATATCACAGAGATATGCATTAATCGTCCGAATGAGGTTTTTTATGAGAGAAATCAAGAGTGGTTTTATGAAAAAATAGATTTTTCTTATGAGAGTTGTGAGCATTTAGTTAGTGCTATTGCATCGTTTAAAAAAGATAGAGTGAATACAGTTAAGCCAATATTATCAGCAACTTTATTAAATGGTGAACGGGTACAAGTAGTCATACCACCTGCTTGTGAGGTTGGCACAATATCTATAACCGTGAGAAAACCTAATATTAAGCGATTTACGCGAAGTTTTTACGTTTCATCTGGGATATATAGTGAGATGAAACGTTTTGGGCAAGCGATAGATCAAGATGATGATTTGATTCATTTGTATAAAGAAAACCTTTGGGATGATTTTATTGCCTTAGCGGTCAAGAAAAAGAAAAATATTATTGTTGCTGGTGCAACAGGAACCGGTAAAACCACCTATATGAAAATGTTGGTAGATTTAATTCCAAATGAGGAAAGAATTATAACCATAGAAGATACTCATGAGTTGGATCTTGTCACACAAAAAAATTATGTTCATTTATTATACCCCTCAGAAGCCAAAGAGGGAGATATTGTCACTGCATCGTCTTTGTTGAAGTGTTGTATGCGTATGAAACCGGATCGTATTTTATTAGCGGAATTAAGAGGTGGTGAGACATTTGACTTTTTAAAAGTGTTAAAGAGCGGTCATAGTGGATCTATCACTTCGATACATGCAAGTTCAGTAGCGGAAACTTTTCGTCAAATGTGTAACTATGTGACCGCTCACCCACAAGGACTTGCCATTCCTTATAATATTATTTTGTCAGAATTAAAAAATAACATCGATATAGTTTTATCTATGGTGGTAAGAAATAAAAAAAGGTTAATAAGGGAAATATATTTTAAAAATGAAGACAGAGATTTATCAGAAAATTTTTCGTAAAGAAAACATTTTGTTGGTGGTTTATGTTTTAATCATCACAGTGTTACTATATCCCTTTATTTTTCTGCTTAATCATCATTTTGGTCTGTATAGAGCTATCACAAAATATGATTTAACTTTGTTAATTAAATCAATCATATTTCAATATGCATTAACTTTTAAATCCCTTTTGCAGAGTTTTATTGGATCAGTATTAATTGTATGTTCATTGGTATTTTTCTCTTTAAGAAGAAAGAAAGTGAATATCCATGGTGATGCTCGATTTGCCAATGATAAAGAAGTTAAAAAATTTACAGAGGCAAAGAATGGAATCATTATTGGTATTTATAAAAATAAATTATTACGATTTTCTGGGCAACAATTTGTTGCCCTAGGTGCACCAACCCGCTCCGGTAAAGGGGTTGGAATCGTTATTCCTAATTTATTAGAACAAGAAGATTCCATGGTGGTAATGGATATCCCAAAATTAGAAGCTTTTACCATTACCTCCAAATATAGAAAAGAAGTGTTGGGACAAGATATTTTTTTGTTTTCCCCCTTTAAAAAAGGGACATCTAAATACAATCCATTGGATTATGTAGATTTTACATCAGGTGTTGCGGATATCCAGTTAAATGCTATAGCCAATATTATTTATGTGAATACGGGTGGTGATGATTATTTTGTCATGCAAGCAAGAGAATTATTTGTAGGCTTGGCTTTATTGTTTCATGATCTCATTGAGAAAGGATTATTAAAAGCACCCTATTCTATTTCTACACTCCTAGAGTGTTCAACAATCATTAATAATGAGCCTTTTGAGGAATATTATGATAATGTAAAATTACAGGTAGTATTGCCAAAGGGTGCGATATTAAGAATAGAACGTTATTTAAATACTTCTGATAATACCCGTTCTAGTATTAAAAGTTCTTTTGAAGTACCTTTGGCCTTATTTGGTTCGGATATTATTGCTGAAAATACAAGTGCCTCTGATTTTAATTTAAATAATCTTCGTAAAAAGAAAATGACTATTTACATTGGCTTGACATTGGAAGAATTATTGCAAGCCAAAAGTTTAATCAATTTATTTTTTTCTCAACTATTAACGGAAAATACCCGTCAATTACCAGAACAAGACCCAAGTTTAAAACATGCTTGTGTTTTATTGTTGGACGAATTCACTTCAATTGGGCAAATTGAAATTTTAAAAAAAGGCTGTGCATTCATAGCGGGCTATAATCTTCGCATGATTACTATATTCCAAGGAATTTCCCAGTTAGAGGAATCCCCGCCAGCGGGTTATGGTAAGGAAGGAGCGAAGAGTTTATTGGTGAATCATGCTTGTCAAATAATTTATGCCCCCAAAGAGGAGTCGGATGCAGAAGAATATAGCAAAAGATTAGGCTATCAAGATGTGATAGATAACAATGTCAGCCGGTCAAGTAAAGATATTAACAAAAATTTCAGTGAGGTTAAGCAAAGAAGAGCATTAATGCTTCCCCAAGAAATTAAAGAGTTACCTTTTGAGGAAGAAATTATTTTTATTGAAAATTGTAAGCCAATTAAGTGTAATAAGGCCTTTTATTTTGCTGTACCACAACTTTTATGGAAACTTAAACAAGTATCTCCTACTTTAATGCAGATTGAAAAACCGAATAAATCTGACTTTGATAGAGCATTCCAAAGAGGGGAAACTAAAATTAAATTAAAGGAGCTTGTGAAGAATGCGTTTTAAATTTATTTATTTATTGATGACATCAATAATCCTTGTCTCATGTTCAAGTATAAGCCCACCGAAAGCAAGGTCAGTATCAGGTAAATCAACCCTCGCGACTAAAGAGGTAGGTAACTATCAAAATAATCAAGTCCAAAAATTACCTGTTAAAAGCTTTAATAAAACATTTAAATTTTTTGTTCCTTATGTCAAAGAGGATCAAGCGATAGAATATTGGTTTTATGCTCAACACGCTGACAAAATAACCATTACTGGCTACTTAAATGAGGTTACAGAAATGTATCAATATTTGCTTTCCATAGGGGTTGATTGTAAGAAGTTGTGTAGTGTTAATTACCAAGATCAGCCACTAGAAATTACTTTTGAAAAGTATGATAAAAAAGAAGAAGATACGGTTGAAATCGATCTCTGAGTGACCCACTCCCTCTAAAATAATGCTGTAGAGGGAGCTTCGTGCCACTCATATAGATTTTTGCATCTATACCTTTTGCTACAACACTAATCACCTAATGGTATTTGTTACAGGGGAAATATTTACACACATCTGTCCCCGTGATATCAGCTAAAGCTAATGCCATAATGTTTTATGGCTACATTGATATCTCCATCATGCTTTGTGTTACATTAGGACAAGTTAAATTTTTAACACTTGATAGATTTTCTAATTTATAATGATAACGACTGCAAGTTTTAGAACTAGTAAAAATCTATCCACTTTGATGATATTCTTGCCTAATTCTTTACATTTGTATTCTAAATAACGAATAAACCTAGATTTACAATCATTAACACTTTTAGACAAATAACGGTTTTTAGTCATTCCTTTTACATTTAAATATTCAATAACAAAACTAATTATTTGGTTATTATAAGCTAGCTTGGTAATGAAATGAGCTTCTGTAAAAAATCATTACGTTGATTATCTATTTTTTGATATAGAATGGCTACCAACATTCGTTATTTGTTTCTATTTTTACTACCTGCCTTTCTCTGCGTCACAATTGTCTTTGTTCATTAGGTCTAACCTAGATCTAATCTAAGGTATATTAAAAAATGATAGTAATCAGTATAGGTGATATTTTAGGTTCATCTACTAAAATACTGGCATAATATTCACCAGCAGAATTTTTGCTAATAGTGGTTTAATATTTCCTGCAAATTGACGGTATAACCTAATTTTTATCAATGTTTTGAACTTAGGTAGTTTATGATATTTATCATCAATAGCAGTAAAACTCTTTTGATTATTGGTAGTATAATTTTGAACTGGATTATATTTAATGTTGAATTTGGGAGATCCAATTCTTTTTTATTTTTATTTTGGGATAATCGTCTAAAAAAATTCTTATATGCTTAATCTAAATTCAATTGAGTGTTAAAACTATTTACTTCTTTCAAAAACTAAAATTCTTACTTAATATTTGCTGATGTGAGTAGTTTTACTTTTATACCTTGTATTTGTAATTTTTTCTGCCAACATCAGACTATAAACTTTACGTACACAACCGGAAGTTTTAGATATCAAGACTTTTTGTTCAGTCTTAAAATATATTCGATATTTATAAGCTTTTATGATGGTATTTTTGATAAATAAGCAAATAATTACAATAAATAATAAAAAAACAATATAAATCGCATTATCACTACATTTATAAACTAAATATTATTTAGCGTTAGTCACTAAGTGATACCATCAATATTTTACTAATCAAATATTAGTAAAAATGCAAAATTTATCTAAAAATGGGATATCACAGTTGATAAATCCAATAAGGGGGAGTGGTGACCATATTCATTTATTGATTGATATGCATTCAAATATAATTCTAGTAAATATATCAATATCTCAAATCATGCTACTGGAAACATGTATTCTTGTTTATAACTTTGAATGTGTTCTATTAGAAGTACTAAAAACTACATTTTAAAAAAACACTGTAGTTCTTCGACCCACTTGCTATCCATCCCCATCATAAGCTGATGCTATAGGTAGATAATTCCACTTTATTTATTAAAATATATACCCTTATATATCTTGATAGAATTTGAACTCCAACATAGCTACTTTCCTACCTTTTTTGATTGTTCGATATTTTATTTCCCAACCGTATTTTTCTATTAACTCTTTGATAGCGGGCTCTATGATTCGTTTTTTCAAATCAGCAAAATTTTCGTGATAGCTTCGGGGAGTTTCCATGGCATGATTGAAGTCATCAATATGGATTTTTAGACAACCGCTATCTCTTTTTGTTGTAGACGTTGTATTTCCTTGTTTGTCTTTATGTATCACATTTGATTGAACAACGCTTTCAAACATTTCTAATAACCTGACGGAGTAAATTGATCTTAATGCGGAGGCTTGTTTCAATTGATATTTCGTGAAATTTCCAGTCAACTCAAATAACATAGGGTAGATATCTGAGTTGAACTTTATTTCTAGGATGCCACTATCCTTGATATATTTCACATATGACAACCAATTATAGGTTGTTTTAACCTCTCTTATTTTGTTTTTGTATTCTTCATTGGTTGTTAGTGTGAATTGTTTTTTCATAAATCCTAGCGATGCTTTTTTAAGCTCTGTATAGGCCACCGCAACATCTAAGTCAAAAGTTTCAGCATAATCTTCAGCATGGATTTCTAGTGTTGTTATTGAGCCTTTTGTCTTTGCTATTGCCATTAACAAAATACGTTTCTCCACAATAGTTAGCCCTTGAGCAGAACGAACAATGGAGTTTGACTGTACCGCATTTTCTATTTGTGAACTATGATAAGTATATGGCTCTAATTTATTTTCTTTTTTCATCGAGACACCTATATAGGTTTTAGGACGTTTAATCATATGCTGTAACCATTATACAATATCTTGTCGTAATTTATACTGTAGGTTTACCTAATATTTTAGTCACATTCAGTCTAAGTTTAACCCTTAAAATTAAAAGGGTTAACCCATTAATAATATTGAAAATATTGAAAATTCTAAAGTAGGTAATTTTTTGTGGATAAATCACAAAAAGATTTATCATGCTCGCCGTAAGATCTCGTCCTTCATGGCAGGGATATAAGGCGTCACCACAAAGTGGTTATTCCGTCTTTTAGTGTCTATGCTATCTTATTGACTATTCATAGTTCATTAGTATAATCAAGACATGCAAATCAAAAAAGATTTTAAATTTGAGTTAATACCTAATGGTGAACATATTCGCAAAATGAAGCAGTTTGTGGTTGTTCTTGTTTTGTATTTAATCATGCTTTAGATTGGCAGAATAAGCACTATGAGGCTGATAACGGTTTCAAATTCTGCTACAGTAAAATATCGAGCTTACTACCTAAATGGAAAGATGAGTTCAAATGGCTTAAAGATTGCCATAGTCAAGTATTACAACAATCCTTAAAAGATTTAGAAGCCTCTTTTCGGAATTTCTTTAGTTTTCCTAAGTTTAAGAAAAAGGGATTGGAAGAAAGCTTTAGATTTCCCCAAGGTGTAAAACTAGAACAAGGTAACAACCGTTTGTATTTACCCAAAATAGGCTGGGTAAGATACCGTAATAGTCGTCATGTCATTGGTTCAATTAAAAACGTTACCATTAGTCACAAGTGTGGAAAGTGGTATGTTGCTATACAAACGGAATATGATGTTGAACTACCAATACCATTAGGTAATGAAGTGGGTATATAGATATGGGGATTACCCGTTTTGCAACCTTAAGTAACGGTCAATACTTTGAGCCTATCAATCGTTTTAAAACGGCACAACGTCAGTTAGCTAAACTGCAATGTCAAATGAGCCATAAGACGCCATTGAGTCACAACTGGAAAAAAGCAAAAAATAAAGTATCACGCTTACACTCGAGAATAGCCAATATTAGACGTCATTACCTTCATCAAATCTCTGCTCAAATTAGCAAAAACCACGCCATTGTGTATGTAGAAGATTTGCAGGTTGGTCACATATCTAAGTCTGCAAAGGGGGATATGACTCATCCTGGTAAAAGAGTAAAGCAAAAATCGGGATTAAATCGTTGGATTAAATCGTTCTATGCTAGATCAATCATGGTATGAATTTAGAAGGCAACTGGACTATAAACTGTTATGGCGAGGAGGTCATTTAGTAGCAGTGAATCCTAAGAATACCAGTCGTACTTGCCCAAAATGCGGGCATATAAGTGCACAGAACCGTCAAACGCAATCAAACTTTGAATGTGTTGCATGTGGATATAAATTAAATGCAGATGAGGTTGGAGCGATAAATATATTAAGGGCAGGATGTGCCCGGTTAGCCTGTGAAGTGAATGATGCAGTAAGGTCATCAGCAACAGGAACCCACCGAAGTGAGTTAGCAATACTGCTAAACACCGTAGGAATCCCTGCCCTTTAGGCCGGCGAGGACGTCAATTGTCCGATAAATGATTGCTGATTTTTAATCCGTATATTTTAGCCAATGAATCTATTATAATGAACCTATTATAATGATGCTAATGGAAAAAATGAGATTGTAAAAATGCTTTATATCCCTCCGACTAATCCCGATCATTACGTCAGTAGTATTGTTGCCTTAAACATTATTAGTCCCGAAAATACAGGAGATTGGCATAGTTCAGCTGCATTAAGTCAAGATGCTTATCCGCTTGAGTTTTATCTTTATGGTAAAAATCAACCTAAAAACACTCATCATCTATTGGGGCAACAAGGGATTATTGACGGCACACAACGTTTAAATGACATGGGATATTATCCTAAACATACCCCTGTTTGGGTAGCAGATCATCCTCGAGCTTGCATTGATTATCTTTATTATGCTGTACTTAAAACAAACTCTATCGGGTGTGTGATACTTGATGATTGGTTTCCAAGTGATGAAGATAAACGATCAGTCTATACTTTGATTGATGCCTTAGAGTCCAACTTAACTGATTATGAGAGAGAGAATTTACAATTATGGAAACACAAGAACCCAATAATGTAATACTAACCGAGCGTAATAAACAGCATGAACGATTGATGTGTGCTGTGTTGCGTAGTCTTGTTGAAACGCCACTTGTTTTAAAAGGTGGTACAGCTCTTTATTTGGGGTATGGATTAAATCGTTTTTCGGAAGATTTAGATTTTGACTCTGATAAAAAGCTGAATCTTATCAGCAAAATTAAAAATTCTGTACCACACAACATTCTGATTGATAATATTAATGTAAAAAAAGACACAGATACTGTCAGTCGTTATATGGTGAACTATCATGTGCGAGATACGGGGCATAAAGATTCACTAAAAATCGAAATTTCGTACCGTAATCCACCGCCTGCTGCACAAATTTTTGAACGAAATGGTATTCGTATTGCTTCCATTGAGCGTATTGCCGACGATAAATTAAATGCAGCCTTTGATGGTGAAAATACCCGAACTAAAGGGCGTGATTTATTTGATTTACATTTTATTGCAAAAACGTATGGTAATAGTTTATCACTTCCGATATTAGAGCGTTTAAAAGCTTTCTCACAAGATCCTGATCAATTAGTCAACGCATATAGTGAAAATATCAAAGCCGATCCGCTCTTAAACAAAATTATGGATGTGGATACAATTTCCCTTGAGCTTCATGAATTATCAGAAAAATTACAAGTGGCCAAATATTCCTCTAAAATGCAAAAAAAACCACCTACTCAAAAGATGAAACTTGTACCACATTCAAGAAGAATGTCTGCACTATCTCAAGACGATCACGATTTAGACTTATAGATTTTGATTCCAATTTTTATTTTGATTTGGATAGTTCAGGTTTTAATTTAGCAAATGCAACTAGAAAATAAATGGTGAAGCAATATTGAATCGTTATGCTGTACGAGTAAAAAAAAATCGGAAGTACAAACGCTAATGGTTAATGTTAGAGTAAAAAGAAGATAAACAAATAATATAAACTGTTCAATATATTATTAAACACTAGACATAAATAAAGCTCATCTGAAAAAATCAGGTTGGTTCAAAGTATTGCTTCGAATAACGTATTGTACTGAATATTTAATAGGCCAGAATGCCTAGATGAACTTCAATCAACTCAAAACCAAATGTTTATTACGATTAGATCGATATATTAAGTCACTAGTTTAAAATGGGCTATCTATCCTTGTGAGAAAGGCTAAAGGAATAAATTTATCGAATCAGCCATTAAAAATTAGAACAAAAAGACAGTTGAAAAATAGAATATCAAACAATCCAAAAA